>DAIPIU010000008.1:0-59726 GCA_036770645.1 Rubrimonas sp.
CAAGCGTCCCACCCCATATCCTGTGCCACCGGAACCAAGGGGAGAAGGCTTTTGATTAAATATGTTCACGTCTTGTGAGCGGGATGCGCAGTGTGTGTGCGCATCGTTTAGGGTATCCGGGGGGACGCAGCATGGCGACGGCCAGTTTCACGATTGGCGGCGACGTGAACACCATCGTGACCGTTACCGACGACGACGGTAACCTCAATTTCACGATCAGCATCGACGGCGCGGACGGCGACATCGCCGATCTGCGCGGGTTCTTCCTCGATCTCGACGGCGACGTTCCCGCCGGAACCACCGTGACCGGCCCCTTCGTGTCCGAGGTCGAGTTCGACAGCGACGGCGGGCCGAACTGGTCGGTCAATCCTGCGGGTCCGTTCGACATCGCCATCGAGCTGGGGACAGCAGGCATTGGCGCCGACGACATCCAGAGCACGACCTTCGTCATCGACGCGGCCGCGGACCTGTCGGTCTCGCAGCTTGTCGGCCAGCACTTCGGCGTGCGCCTGACCAGCGTCGACACGACGGCGTCCGGCGAGGACGACGGCCGCGAGGGATCGCTGAAGATCACCGACAACCCCGACGTGGTCATCGAGCCCGACGAGGACTGTTTCGTCTTCTGCGCTGACTTCGAGGGCTGCAAGCCCGGGACCACGGTCGCGCGCCTCGACGGCCCGGCGGGCCTGATCATCCGCGTCAACGCGGATCGCAACGGCGCAGACACCACTCCGAACGACGCGATGCTGTTCGACGCGGACCAGACCTCGCCCGCCTCCGGCGGCGACGACGACCTGCTCGGCGGGGACGGCAACGTGCTGATCATCTCCGAGGACAACGACCGCTCCGATCCCGACGATGCCGCGCAGGGTGGCGTCATCAACTTCCGCTTCTCCGGCGCCGTCGACCTCGGGTCGCTCGACGTCATCGACAACGAGGAAGGCGGCAGGATCGTCGCGTTCGACGGGCAGGGGGTTCGTCTGGGCGCCGTGGCGCTGCAGCGGGCGGACGACGGCGAGGTCATCACCTATGACCTCTCGGCCTTCGACGACGTGCGCCATCTGCGCGTCGTGCTCAACGGCAGCGGCGCGGTCGACAACCTCTGCCTCGAATACTGCGTCCCGTCGGACTCGGACTACTACGCCTGAACCGGCCGGAAGGCCCGGGCGGACAAGGCCGGACGGGCGGCGGCGCGGGCTTGGCCCGCGCCGCGGTCCCGCGGTAGGGTCCGCGCCATGCGCGCCTCCCCTCCCGCGGCCGACCGCCCCCGCCGCCCGTCACCGCCGCAGGCCTGCCGATGAGCAGGCGGGGGCCGGCGCGGCCCGTCCACGGCTGGCTCATCCTCGACAAGCCGCCGGGCATGAGTTCGGCGCAGGCCGTCGCGAAGCTCCGCTGGGCGACCGGCGCGGCCAAGGCGGGCCATGCCGGCACGCTCGACCCGCTTGCGACCGGCGTGCTGCCCGTGGCGCTGGGCGAGGCCACCAAGACCATCCCGCATGTGCAGGACGGCGCGAAATCCTATCGCTTCGCGGTGCGCTGGGGCGTGGCGACGACGACCGACGATGCCGAGGGGCCGCCGGTCGCGACCTCGGCGCTGCGCCCGTCGCCGGCGGAGATCGAGGCCGCGCTGCAGCCTTTCCGCGGCGACATCCTGCAGGTCCCGCCGGCGTTCTCGGCGGTCAAGGTCGACGGGGCGCGGGCCTACGACCTCGCGCGCGCCGGCGAATCCCCGACGCTTGCGGCGCGGCCGCTGCGGGTGCATCGACTGGAGCTTGTCGAGACGCCCGACCCCGACACGGCGGTGTTCGAGATGGACTGCGGCAAGGGCGGCTATGTGCGCAGCGTGGCGCGCGACCTCGGCGCGGCGCTGGGCTGCCTCGGCCATGTCGTCGCGCTGCGCCGCCTGCGCAGCGGGCCGTTCGGGCTGGCGCATGCGCTCGAGGTTGACCTGATCGAGCGCTTGCGGCATGGGGGCGGTCTTGACGCGCACTTGCTGCCGGTTGCGACCGGGCTGGACGACATCCCGGCCCTGGCCGTATCGGCGGCGGCGGCGGCCGACCTCAGGATGGGTCGATCGACGCCGGCGGCGGGGTGCGGCCTTGGCGACGGGGCCGTGGCATGGGCGGCCCTCGACGGGCTGCCCGTCGCCATCGGCAGCGTTCGCGACGGGCTGTTCCATCCGCGCCGGGTGCTCAACCTCACGGAAGGAGTGTCCGATGTCGATCGCGCCTGACCGCAAGGTCGAAGTGGTGAAGGAATACGCGACGAAGGAGGGCGACACCGGGTCGCCCGAGGTCCAGGTGGCCATCCTGACAGAGCGCATCACCAACCTGACCGAGCATTTCAAGACCCACAAGAAGGACGTGCACTCGCGCCGCGGCCTGCTGACCATGGTCAGCCGCCGACGCAAGCTGCTGGACTATGTGAAGGGCAAGGACGAGGCGCGCTACAAGGCGCTGATCGCCCGCCTCGGCATCCGCCGGTGACGCCGCGGCGCATCCCCCGGGGGGGTGCGCCGTCCGCGTGAGAAGGGGGCGCGCGCCGCGCCCCGTCGACGCCCCGCGGGGCGTCCGCACCCCCGGCGCGCATCGACGCTGCCGTCCGTCCCCCGGCCCCCGGACGGCGCGGCCGGCCATGAGGGGGCCCGCGCCGGGAAGGCGCGACGCGCGAACGGCCGCGAGGGCGCGGCGTTCGCACAAGGAGACGAGATGTTCGACATCGTTCGCAAGCAGATCCAGTGGGGCGGCGAGACGCTGACCCTTGAGACGGGCAAGATCGCCCGCCAGGCCGACGGCGCCGTCGTCGCCACCTATGGCGAGACCACCGTGCTCGCCACCGTGGTATACGAAAAGAAGCCCAAGCCCGGGCTCGATTTCTTCCCGCTTTCGGTGCATTACCAGGAAAAGTACTATGCGGCCGGCAAGATCCCCGGCGGCTTCTTCAAGCGCGAGGCGCGGCCGACCGAAAAGGAGACGCTGACCTCGCGGCTGATCGACCGCCCGATCCGGCCGCTGTTCGTGCCGGGCTTCAAGCACGAGACGCAGGTCATCTGCACCGTGCTGAGCCACGATCTCGAGAACGACCCCGACATCGTGGCCATGGTCGCGACCTCGGCGGCGCTGTGCCTGTCCGGCGTGCCGTTCCGCGGCCCCATCGGCGGCGCGCGCGTGGGCCTGATCGACGGGGCCTTCGTGCTGAACCCGCAGATGTCGAAAAAGCCCGACAGCAAGCTCGACCTCATCGTCGCCGGCACCCGCGAGGCGGTGATGATGGTCGAATCCGAAGCCGGCGAGCTGTCCGAGGACGACATGCTCGGGGCCGTGGTGTTCGGGCACGAGCAGATGCAGCCGGTGATCGACATGATCATCGCGATGGCCGAGGACGCCGCGAAGGAGCCCTTCGCCTTCGCCCCGTCCGACAGCGCCGGCATCGCCGCCCGCGTGGCCGAACTGGCCGGCGACGCGCTGCGTTCGGCCTATGCCACCACCGACAAGGTCGCCCGCGTGGCGCTGCTGGCCCAGGCGCGCGACGCCGTGGCGGCGGGGCTGAGCGAGGCCGAGTCCGCCGACAGCAACGCGGTCAAGGGCGCCCTGAAGGCGCTGGAGGCCGAGATCGTCCGCGGGGCCATCCTCGACGGCAAGCCGCGCATCGACGGGCGCGACACGGTCACGGTTCGGCCGATCGTGGCCGAGGCCGGGCTGCTGCCCCGCACCCATGGCTCGGCGCTGTTCACGCGCGGCGAGACGCAGGCGCTGGTTGTCACCACGCTCGGCACGGGCGACGACGAGCAGTTCATCGACGCGCTCGAGGGCACCACGCGCGAGCGGTTCATGCTGCACTACAACTTCCCCCCGTACTCGGTGGGCGAGGCGGGCCGCATGGCCGGCCCGGGGCGCCGCGAGATCGGCCACGGCAAGCTGGCGTGGCGCGCGCTGCAGGCGGTGCTGCCCGCGCCGACCGACTTCCCCTACACCATCCGCATCGTGTCCGAGATCACCGAATCCAACGGCTCGTCCTCGATGGCGACCGTGTGCGGCGCGTCGCTGTCGATGATGGATGCCGGCGTGCCGCTGAAGGCGCCGGTGGCCGGCGTGGCCATGGGCCTGATCCTCGAGGCCGACGGCCGCTTCGCGGTTCTGACCGACATCCTCGGCGACGAGGACGCGCTGGGCGACATGGACTTCAAGGTCGCCGGCACCGCCAGCGGCGTCACCTCGCTGCAGATGGACATCAAGGTGGCGGGCATCACGCCCGCGATCATGAGGCAGGCGCTCGCCCAGGCGAAGGACGGGCGGATGCACATCCTCGGCGAGATGTCCAAGGCGCTGACCGAGGGCCGCCGCGACGTCGGGGCCCACGCCCCGCGCATCGAGACCATCCAGATCAAGACCGACAAGATCCGCGAGGTCATCGGCTCGGGCGGCAAGGTCATCCGCTCGATCGTCGAGGAATCGGGCGCCAAGGTCGACATCAACGATGACGGCGTCATCAAGATCGCCAGTTCCGACCCGGCGGCCATCGAGAAGGCGCGCGAACTTATCCTGTCGATCGCCGCGGAGCCCGAGATCGGCAAGATCTACACCGGCAAGGTGGTGAAGATCATGGAGTTCGGCGCCTTCGTGAACTTCTTCGGCAAGCGCGACGGGCTGGTGCATGTCAGCCAGATGACGCTCGAGCGCGGGGCCAACCCCAAGGACCTCGTGAAGGAGGGCCAGGAGGTGAAGGTCAAGCTCATGGGCTTCGACGAACGCGGCAAGACCCGCCTGTCCATGAAGGTGGTCGACCAGGCCACCGGCCAGGAGATCAAGCGCACCGAGGACGAGCAGGCCGACGCCTGACCGCGGCGCGGCTTCGGTTCAGGCGAACCGGGGCGACGCATCAGAAGAATTGCGGGGCGGCGCGGTTCACACCGCGCCGCCCTTCGCGTATCCGGACGGCGGCTGCGGTCGCATGGCGCGGCCGCCGCCCCGGTCCGGAGCGTTCCGCGTGTCCTTCGCCCGCCTGCGGCTCGCCCTAGCGGCCCTCGAGCGCTCTCTCTGGTTCAGGCCCGCTGCGTTCGCCTGTGCGGCCCTGCTGGGGCTGGCGGGGTCCCGTGTGGTCGGGTCTCTGGTCCCCGACGCGGCGTTGGAGCGGCTGACCGCCGAGGACATGGCCGGCCTCCTGCGGGTCCTCGCCTCGTCGATGCTGGCCGTGGCGATCTTTTCGCTCGGGGCGATGGTTTCGGCGATGCAGGCGGCCGCGGCCTCCGCCACCCCGCGCGCCCGTCCGTTGCTGAGCGCCGACCGCACGGCGCAGACGGCGATCTCGACCTTCATCGGGGCCTTCGTGTTCTCGGTGCTCGGCCTCGCCGGCATCGCGCTGGATCTGTTCGATCCCGCCGGCATCGCCGTGCTGTTCGCCCTGACCATGCTGCTGATCGTGACCGTGATCGTCGCCCTCATTGCCTGGATCCGGCGGCTGTCGAACATGGGCGGCGTGGCCGAGGCGGTCGCGCTGATCGAAGCGGCCGGCAGCCGCGCCTTCGCAGCCGATGCCGCGGCCCCGCATTGCGGCGGCGAGGGGCCGTCGGTCGCCTCGCCCGGCTTCGCGCCGGTGCGGGCCGAGGCGTTCGGCTGGGTCGTCCACATCGATGCCGCGGCGCTGGCCCGGGTGGCGGCGGACCGCGGCCTCGTTCTGCATGTGCTGGTGCGGCCCGGCGCGCCGGTGCATCCGGGCCGCGCGCTGCTGGGGGTGGCGGGCGGCGAGCCCGATGCAGAGGCGGTCGCCGCCTGCCGCGTCGCGGTGGTGATCGGTCCCGAGCGCAGCTTCGAGCGCGATCCGCGCTTCGCCCTCGTGACGCTGGCCGAGATCGGCTCGCGCGCGCTGTCGCCGGCCGTCAACGATCCCGGCACCGCCATGGACGCCATCGCGGCGCAGACCCGGCTGCTGGCCGGCTGGCGCCGGGCGGTCGCGGAAGGCGGCCGCGCGCGGGCATGCCCCGGGGTGTTCGCCCCGCCGCTCGCGGCGACGGACCTGTTCGAGGATGCGTTCCGCGGCCTGGCGCGGGACGGGGCAGGCTGCGTCGAGGTCGCGATCAAGCTGCACAAGGCGCTGGGCGTGCTGGCCGCCGCCGACCCGGCCGCCTTCGGCGCCGCGGCGCGCGCCGCCTCGGCCGAGGCCGCGGCCCGTTCCGACGCGGCCATGCCGCTCGATGCGGACCGCGCGGCCGTGGCCGCCTGCCGCCGCGCGGCGGGCCTCGCATGAGCGGCGCCGCGCCCGACCCGCGCCGCGGCGTCGCCTTCATGGTGGCGGCGATGGTGGTGTTCTCGCTGCAGGACGGCATCTCGAAGCATCTGGCCGAGAGCCACTCGATCGCCTTCGTGGCGATGATCCGCTACTGGTTCTTCGCGGTCTTCGTGCTGGCGCTGTCGGCGCGGCGGGCCGGCGGGCTGCGGGCGGCGGCCCGCACCAATCATCCCGTGCTCCAGCCGCTGCGCGGCGCGCTGCTGGCGCTCGAGATCGTGGTGATGGTGACGGCCTTCCACCGGCTGGGCCTGGCCGCGGCGCATGCGATCTTCGCCAGCTACACGCTGCTGGTCACCGCGCTGTCGGGGCCGCTGCTGGGCGAGCGCGTCGGCTGGCGGCGCTGGACCGCGGTCGGGGTGGGCTTCCTCGGCGTGCTGGTGATCCTGCGGCCCGGTGTGAACGCATTCACGTCGGACGCTCTGATCGCGCTGCTCGCGGCGGTGATGTTCGCGCTCTACCACGTCGCGACGCGCCATGTCAGCCGGCGCGACGGCTCGGCCACCAGCTTCTTCTACACCGGCGTGGCGGGCGCCGCGACGCTGACGCTGATCGGGCCCTTCCATGCGGCCCCCATGCAGGGCTGGGATGCCGTCTGGATGGGGGCGCTGTGCGTCACCGGCATGACCGGGCACTGGCTGCTGATCAAGGCGCTGGACGCGGCCGAGGCCAGCACCGTGCAGCCCTTCGCCTATCTCCAGCTCGTGTTCGCCTCGGCGCTCGGCGTGGGCCTGTTCGGCGAGCATGTCGACCTCGCCACCGTGCTCGGCGCGACGATGGTGGTCGGGGCCGGCCTGTTCACCCTCTGGCGCGAGCGGGCGGCGCGTCGGCGGGGTTGACCGGGGCAGGCCCGTCGCGCGCGCCGGTCAGGCGCGCAGCCGGTCGCGCAGCGCCTCGAGCCGCGCGATCACCGCGCCGAGGCCGGGCAGGGCGGCGCCCGTGGCGGCGGGCGGCCCGGCCGGTGCCGCATCGTCGTCGCGGATGCGGTCGGCGGGATCGACCGCCTCGAGCCCCGCGCCGACCGCGCAGACATGGCGCACGCCCTTGTCGCGGAACACCTTCTGCAGGCCCTTGATCGTCAGCCCTTCGGCGTAGAGCAGCGTGCGGATGCCGCGCAGCAGCGCCACGTCGGCCGGGCGGTAATAGCGCCGGCCGCCGCCGCGCTTCATCGGGTTGAGCTGGGGGAACTTCGTCTCCCAGAAGCGCAGCACATGGGCGGGGGTGTCGAGCTCCTCGGCGACTTCCGAGATGGTTCGGAAGGCCTGGGGCGATTTCTCCCGCCCGGCGGGTTCCGCCGGCTCGGCGAGGTCGAGCGGCAGGCGCGGCCGGGCCGGCGCTTCGGTCATCGTCACGCGAGGCCCTCGTTCATGCGGTCCTTCAGGATGTGCGAGGGGCGGAACACCAGCACGCGGCGCGGCTCGATGGGCACTTCCTCGCCGGTCTTGGGGTTGCGCCCGATGCGCGGGCCCTTGTCGCGCACCGTGAAGGTGCCGAAGGAGGAGATCTTGACGGTCTGGCCCTCGACCAGCGCCGCCGAGACATGGGTGAGGATGCTCTCGACCAGTTCCGCGCTTTCGTTGCGCGACAATCCGACCTCGCGATACACCGCCTCGGCCAGGTCCGACCGCGTCAACGTCTTGCTGGCCATCGCCGCTTCCCCCCCGCATGCGCAATGACGTCAGCTTGGGCGCGATGGGAAACGATGTCAATGTCAACGGCTTGGGGGGCGCGGTTCAGCCTGTCGGCGCGGACGGGCAGGGGCCCTACCAGCGCAGGACGGCGGAACCCCATGACAGGCCGCCGCCGATCGCCTCCATCAGCAGCAGGTCGCCCCGGCCGATGCGGCCGTCCTCGACGGCCGCGGCCAGCGCCAGCGGGATCGAGGCGGCGGAGGTGTTGCCGTGGTGCTCGACGGTCACCACGACCTTCTCCATGGCGATGCCGGCGCGCCGCGCGGTCGCCTCGATGATGCGGATGTTCGCCTGGTGCGGCACCACCCAGTCGATGTCGGCCGGGCCGACGCCGGCCGCCGCCATCGCCTCCTCCGCCACGTCCGCGAGCTTGGCGACCGCGTGCCGGAACACCTCGCGGCCCTGCATGCGCAGCTTGCCCGAGCCCTGCGTGGTCGAGGGGCCCCCGTCGACGTAGAGGATGTCCTCGTGCGCGCCGTCCGAGTGCAGGCAGCTCGCCAGCACGCCGCGGTCCTCGGGCAGCCCCTCGCCGGGCGCGGCCCCGAGCAGCACGGCGCCGGCCCCGTCGCCGAACAGCACGCAGGTGCCGCGGTCGGACCAGTCCAGGATGCGCGAGAAGGTCTCGGCCCCGATCACCAGCACATGCCGCGCCTGCCCCGCGCGGATCAGGGCGTCGGCGGCCGACAGGGCGAACACGAAGCCGGCGCAGACCGCCTGCATGTCGAAGGCGAAGCCGCCCCGCATGCCCAGCGCCCGCTGCACCCGCACCGCGGTGGCCGGGAAGGTCCTGTCCGGCGTCGAGGTCGCGACGATCACCGCGTCGAGCCCCGCGGGGTCGAACTGCGCCGCCGCCAGCGCCCGGCGCGCCGCCTGCGTCGCGAGGTCGGCCGTGGTCTCGCCCTCGGCCGCGAAGCGGCGCGACAGGATGCCGGTGCGCGAGCGGATCCAGTCGTCGGAGGTGTCGAGCCAGCCGGCGAACTCGTCGTTCCAGACCACCCGCTCGGGCAGGTGCGACCCGCAGCCCAGCGCGACGGCGCGCGTGACGCTCATTCCCCGACCGCCTCCCTGCCTGCGAGCCGCGGCCCCTCGGCGGCCGCCACACGATCCGCCACGCGCGCGGCGAAGCCCGAGCCGCCCATCCGCGCGGCCAGCAGCACCGCCGCCGCGACGCCTGTGGCGTCGGCCGAGCCGTGGCTCTTCACGACCGCGCCGCCGAGGCCGAGGAACACGCCGCCGTTCACCCGGCGCGGGTCGATGTGCTTCTTCAGGCGCTCGAAGGCGCCATAGGCCAGCAGCGCCCCGAGCCGCGACAGCAGGCCGTGGCTGAAGGCCTTGCGCATGTGGCCGCCGACGAAGCTCGCGGCCCCCTCGGCCGCCTTCAGCGCCACGTTGCCGGTGAAGCCGTCGGTCACGATCACGTCCGCGCGGTCGCCGAACAGGTCACCGCCCTCGACATGGCCGATCCATTCGTAATCGCCCGCCACGGCCGCGCCGATGACCATGTCGCGCGCGGCCTGCATCTCGGGGCGGCCCTTGGTCTCCTCGGCGCCGACATTCAGCAGCCCGACCCTCGGGCGCGCCACGTCGAGCGCGACGCGGGCATACTCCGACCCCATGACCGCGAACTGCGCCAGCGCGTGCGGCTCGGCCCGGACATCGGCCCCGACGTCCAGCACGATGGTGTGGCCCGAAGCGGTGCGCGCCGGCCAGAACACCGCGATGGCGGGCCGGTCGACGCCTGGGGCGCGGCGCAGGCGCAGCGTCGCCATGGCCATCAGCGCGCCGGTGTTGCCGCAGGAGACCGCGGCCTGCGCCGCGCCCTCCGCGACGGCGCCGAGGGTCGCCCACATGCTGGTGCCCTCGGCGCGGCGCAGGGCGGCGGAGGGCTTGTCCCCCATGGCGACGACGCGCTCGGAATGGCGAAGGTCGCTGGCGGCGGCGAGGGCGGGCCGGCGCGCCAGCAGCGGACGCAGCGCGCTTTCGGGTCCGAAGATGAGGAACCGAAGCGACGGAAGCGCGGCCAGCGCGCGCGCGAGACCGGCGATCACGACCGAGGGCCCGCGGTCGCCTCCCATGGCGTCGACGGCGATGGTCGTCGCGAGGGCGGGGACGGCGGGCACGGGATCGGCGCCTCTCGGCTGGGACGCGCGAGCGCCGGGATTCAGGCCGCTTCGTCGTCGAGGTCGACGTCGGCAGCGCGGGCGACGACCTCGCGGCCGTCATACCAGCCGCAGGCCCCGCAGACGTGATGCGGACGCTTCAGTTCGCCGCAATTGGGGCATTCGTTCGGGTTCGCGGCCACCAGCGCATCGTGCGAGCGGCGCATGTCGCGCCGCGATGACGTCTTGCGATTCTGGGGAACAGCCATGTCTCAACCTCCGGTAGCGGGCGCGGCGCATCGCGGCAGGCCCCAGCGGCCGCCGCGCCACGCAGCGTCGCGCCCTTTGCCCAGCGGCGCGACCGACATTCGAGCGGCGTCCCTTATCGCTGAAACCGCGGCGCCGCAAGGGCCGGCACCGCGCTTCGGCGGGCGCCGCGCATTGCGGCGCCGTGCGTTGCCCGCAGGCGCGGCGGTCGCCCGGCCCGGCCCTGCGCCGCTGGCGCGGCGGTCGCCCGGCGCGTCCCGCCGGCAGCGCGCCCGGCCGCGCGGCGTTGCCGCGGCGCGCGGCGCGCCGCAGGATCGCGCGCATCCGCCGTCGCCCCGCCGCGCCCAGCCCGAGCCGACCATGCCGCCGCCCGACACCGTTCCCGCGCCATCGGCCACCGCCCCGGGGCCGCGATGCCCGCTGCTGATCGCCGGGCCCACCGCCTCGGGCAAGTCGGCGCTGGCCCTGCGGCTGGCGCTGCGCGACGGCGGCTGCGTCATCAACGCCGACGCGCTGCAGGTGTATGGCGGCCTGCGCGTCGTCACCGCGCGTCCCTCGCCGGAGGAGGAGGCGCAGGCGCCGCACCGCCTCTACGGCGCGCTGCCGCCGACCGCGCCGTGGTCGGTCGGCGACTGGCTGCGCGCGTTGCGCGGGGTGCTGGCGGAATGCCGGGCGCAGGGCTGGCGGCCCATCGTCGTCGGCGGCACCGGGCTGTACTTCAAGGCGCTCACCGAGGGGCTGGCCGAGATCCCCGTCCCCGGCCCGCAGGCGCGCGCGGCGGCCGAGGACGCGCTGGGGCGGCTTGGGCGGGCGGGCCTCGCGGCGGCCCTCGTCGCCCGCGACCCCGACACCGCGGCGCAGACCGACCTCGCCAACCCCGCGCGCCTGCTGCGCGCCTGGGAGGTGCTCGAGGCGACGGGCGTCGGGCTTGCCGCCTGGCGGTCGCGGACCGGGCCGCCGCTGCTGCCCCTGTCGTCCTGCGAGGCCGTGGTGCTGGCCCCCGGCCGCGCCTGGCTGCATGCCCGCATCGCCGCGCGGACGGCGGCCATGGCGCGCGCGGGCGCGGTCGAGGAGGCCCGCGCCGCCCTCGCGCTGCCGGCCGGCGCGCCGGCGCTCAAGGCGGTCGGCCTGCGCGCCTTCATGGCCCATGCGCGCGGCGAGATGGCCCTCGATGCCGCGGTCGCGGCCGCGGCCCAGGCGACCCGCGTCTATGCCAAACGGCAGATGACATGGGGCCGGAACCAGATGATTGCGTGGCAACGGCTTTCGGCGCAAGAAGATTACGAATTTCGTGCGTCTGCGACAGAAAACGCCGCCGATGGCGCTTGACGCCTGCCGCTGCGCATGCAATCGCTGCCGCCGGCAGGCAAGGGAAGGGCGTCATGGCTTCGGGGCGGGTAGTCATCGGCAGGCGCGCGACGCGACGGCGGGGCTGAACCCGCCGACCGCGACCGCGCGCGCAGGGCCCCGACGGGGCCTTTTTTTGTTGCCGACGACGACCCCGCCGTGGCTGACGCCAGAATGCAGGAGAGACCGATGAGCCGCGAGATGACCGGTGCCGAGATCGTGGTGCGCGCGCTGAAGGACCAGGGCGTCGAGGTGATCTTCGGCTATCCCGGCGGCGCCGTGCTGCCGATCTACGACGAGATCTTCAAGCAGTCCGACATCCGCCATGTGCTGGTGCGCCACGAGCAGGGGGCCGCCCATGCGGCCGAGGGCTATGCCCGCTCGACGGGCCGGACGGGCGTGGTGCTGGTGACCTCGGGTCCGGGCGCGACCAACGCCGTCACCGGCATGACCGATGCGCTGATGGATTCGATCCCGGTGGTGTTCCTGACCGGGCAGGTGCCGACCTTCATGATCGGCAACGACGCCTTCCAGGAGGCCGACACGGTCGGCATCACCCGCCCCTGCACCAAGCACAACTGGCTGGTGCGCGACCCCGCGACGCTCGCCGACACGCTGCACGAGGCGTTCCATGTCGCCGCCTCGGGCCGCCCCGGGCCGGTGCTGGTGGACATCCCCAAGGACGTGCAGTTCGCGACCGCCGCCTACAAGGCCCCGAAGGAGGCCCGCAAGTCCACCTACCAGCCCCGCACCGTGGGCGATCCGGCCGCCATCTTCGCCGCGGTCGAGCTGATCGAGAAGGCCGAGCGGCCGGTGTTCTACACCGGCGGCGGCGTGATCAATTCCGGCCCCGAGGCGTCGAAGCTGCTGCGCAAGTTCGTGGGCGCGACGGGCTTCCCGATCACCTCGACGCTCATGGGCCTCGGCGCCTACCCGGCCTCGGGCGAGCGCTGGCTGGGCATGCTCGGGATGCACGGCACCTACGAGGCCAACTGGGCGATGCACGACTGCGACCTGATGATCAACATCGGCGCGCGCTTCGACGACCGCATCACCGGGCGGCTCGAGGCCTTCAGCCCGGGCTCGAAGAAGATCCACGTCGACATCGACCCGTCCTCGATCAACAAGAACGTGCGCGTCGACGTTCCGATCATCGGCGACGTGACCCAGGTTCTGGGCGAGATGCTGGCGCTGTGGAAGGCCCGCGGCTGCCGCACCGACAGCAAGGCGGTGGCGCGGTGGTGGAAGCAGATCGCGCAGTGGCGGGCGGTCGACTGCCTGCGCTATGCGCCCAGCAAGGCCACGATCAAGCCGCAATACGCGGTCCAGCGGCTCGAGGCGCTGACCAAGGACCATGACCGCTACGTCTGCACCGAGGTCGGCCAGCACCAGATGTGGGCGGCCCAGTTCATGGGCTTCGAGGATCCGAACCGCTGGATGACCTCAGGGGGCCTCGGCACCATGGGCTACGGCCTGCCGGCCTCGATCGGCGTGCAGATGGCGCACCCGGAGGCGCTGGTCATCAACGTCGCCGGCGAGGCGTCCTGGATGATGAACATGCAGGAGATGAGCACGGCGATCCAGTATCGCCTGCCCGTCAAGCAGTTCATCCTGAACAACGAACGCCTCGGCATGGTGCGCCAGTGGCAGCAGCTGCTGCACGGCGAGCGCTATTCGCACAGCTACTCCGAGGCGCTGCCCGATTTCGTCAAGCTGGCCGAGGCGTTCGGGGCCAAGGGGATCCGCTGCGACGACCCTGCGGATCTGGACGGCGCGATCCTCGAGATGCTCGCCCATGACGGGCCGGTGGTGTTCGACTGCCTGGTGACGCGCGACGAGAACTGCTTCCCGATGATCCCCTCGGGCAAGGCGCACAACGAGATGCTCCTGGGCGACGCCAGCACCGAAGGCGCCATCGAGGCCGCCGGCGCGGTGCTGGTGTGACGGCCGCGGCAGGGACAGCGAAGGGAACGCCAGAATGAACGCGCTGAACATCCGCAAGGGCGCCTCGGGCCACAGCGCCTACGACCTGCGCAGCCATTACAGCGAGGTGGTCGCGCGGCGCACGCTCGCGGTGCTGGTGGACAACGAGCCCGGCGTGCTGGCCCGCGTCATCGGCCTGTTCTCGGGCCGCGGCTACAACATCGAGAGCTTGACGGTGGCCGAGACCGACCACACCGGCCGGCGCTCGCGCATCACCATCGTCACCTCTGGCACGCCGCAGGTGCTGGACCAGATCAAGGCCCAGCTTGCGCGCATGGTGCCGGTGCACGACGTGCACGACCTGACCCTCGAGGGCCCCGCGGTCGAGCGCGAGCTGGCGCTGATCAAGGTCGCCTCGACCGGCGAACGGCGCGTCGAGGCGCTGCGCCTGTCGGACGCCTTCCGCGCGCGGGTGCTGGACAGCACGCTCGAGAGCTTCGTGTTCGAGCTGACGGGCGCGCCGGCCAAGATCGACGCCTTCGTGGAGTTGATGCGCCCGCTGGGGCTGATCGACGTCGCCCGGACGGGCGTGGCCGCCATCACCCGCGGCGCATCACCCATGTGAAGGGCCGAACGGCCGCATCGGCGCGAGGTCTCGGCCGGCTGGCCCGTCCCGGGGCAGCGCGCGCCGGGACGGTCGGTGCGACAGCGCCGACGCTGCCGCGCGTCAGCACTTGCCGCCGCCATCCTCCGTCGCGGCGTCGTTGCTGCCGCCGCCGACGATCGAATCGATGAAGTCCTGTATGAAGCCGCGCCCCTGGCCGGGGGATCGGCCGATGCTGCCCGTGGGGGCGACAGTCGACTGGAAGGCCCCGTTGCCGACCCCCGCGCCGCCGTCCTGCGCCCGCAGTCCCATGGACGCCAGCGCCGCACGGGTGGGTGCATTCGCGATGGCGGATGCGCCGGTCGCCGATTCGTGTCCGCCGGCCCCCAGCGCCATGATCATGGCGACACCGACAGTGATGCTGGACATTCGTTCCCACTCCACGCACGCGGCGCCGGGGCGCCGTACTCCACTACACTCGGCCGCCGAACGGGCGACCGCACGCTGTCTTCAACGGAAAGTCATATAGGCGCAAATTTAGGCAGCTGCAACCGCTTCCTTGCGCAGGATGAGGGCGCACTGGACAGCGCCGAAGGGCTGGTCTATCGCGCGCCGCTGACACGGCGACAACGACAGGGGGCGGAGGCCATGCGCGTTTACTATGACCGCGACTGCGACATCAATCTGATCAAGGGGATGAAGGTCGCCGTGGTCGGCTATGGCTCCCAGGGCCACGCCCACGCGCTGAACCTCATGGACAGCGGCGTGCGCAACGTCGTCGTCGCCCTGCGCGCCGGTTCGGCCTCGGCGAAGAAGGCCGAGGGCGCGGGCCTGAAGGTCATGGAGATCGCCGAGGCCGCCGCTTGGGCCGACCTGATGATGATGGCCATGCCGGACGAGCTTCAGGCCGAGACCTGGACGCAGCACATCGCGCCGCATCTGCGCGACGGGGCCGCCATCGCCTTCGCCCATGGCCTCAACATCCATTTCGGCCTGATCGAGCCGAAGAAGACCATCGACGTGCTGATGATGGCCCCGAAGGGTCCCGGCCACACCGTGCGCTCGGAGTTCCAGCGCGGCGGCGGCGTGCCCTGCCTCGTCGCGGTGAACAACGACGCCAGCAGCCGCGCCCTCGAGATCGGCCTGTCCTACTGCTCGGCCATCGGCGGCGGGCGCTCGGGCATCATCGAGACCAGCTTCCGCGAGGAATGCGAGACCGACCTGTTCGGCGAGCAGGCCGTGCTGTGCGGCGGCCTGGTCGAGCTGATCCGCTCGGGCTTCGAGACGCTGGTGGAAGCCGGCTACGCCCCCGAGATGGCCTATTTCGAGTGCCTGCACGAGGTGAAGCTGATCGTCGACCTCATCTACGAGGGCGGCATCGCCAACATGAACTACTCGATCAGCAACACCGCCGAGTTCGGCGAATACGTCTCCGGCCCGCGCGTGCTGCCCAAGGCCGAGACCAAGGCCCGCATGAAGGCGATCCTCGAGGACATCCAGCAGGGCCGCTTCGTGCGCGACTGGATGCTCGAGTGCAAGGCGGGCCAGCCGATGTTCAAGGCCACCCGCCGCCTGAACGACGCCCACCAGATCGAGGCGGTCGGCGACAAGCTGCGCGGCATGATGCCGTGGATCAAGGCCAACGCGCTGGTCGACAAGGCCAAGAACTGAGGCGGAGCCTCGCGCCCGGCGCGCGCCCCGGCCCCTGCGGGGGCCGGGGTGCCGGACCGTTCCGGTCGCGCGGACCGGGACGCCCGGCGGGCCGGGCCCGGTCCGGCCCCGCTTGAGCCGGACCCGTCCCCGCCTATAGTGCGGCCGGCCGCGGCCCGGGCAGCCGTCGAGGGGGAGAGACGCCGATGCACCGCTGCGAGGACATGCCGGCCGCCATCGGCAACACGCCGCTGATCCGGCTGCGCCGCGCGTCGCAGGAGACCGGCTGCGCCATCTGGGGCAAGGCCGAGTTCATGAACCCCGGCCAGTCGGTGAAGGACCGCGCGGCGCTGTCGATCATCCGGCACGCGCTGGCCGACGGCAGCCTGCGCCCGGGCGGGACCATCGTCGAGGGCACGGCGGGCAACACCGGCATCGGCCTCGCGCTTGTCGGCCGGGCGCTGGGCCACGACACGGTCATCGTGATCCCCGACACCCAGAGCCAGGAGAAGAAGGACATGCTGCGGCTGGCCGGCGCGCGGCTGGTCGAGGTGCCGGCGCGGCCCTACCGCCACCCGGATAATTACGTGCGCTATTCCGGGCGGCTGGCGGCGGCGCTGAACGAGACGCTGCCGAACGGCGCGGTCTGGGCCAACCAGTTCGACAACACCGCCAACCGGCAGGCCCATGTCGAGACCACCGGCCCCGAGATCTGGGCGCAGACCGGCGGCGCGGTGGATGCCTTCATCTGCGCGGTCGGCTCGGGCGGCACGCTGGCCGGCGTGGCGCAGGCGCTGCGCGCGCGCCGCCCGGACATCAGGATCGGGCTGGCCGACCCGCACGGCGCGGCGCTCCACAGCTATTACACCACGGGCGAGCTGAAGGCCGAGGGCAGCTCGATCACCGAGGGCATCGGCCAGGGCCGCATCACCGCCAACCTCGAAGGGCTGTCGGTCGACATGGCCTACCGCATCCCGGACGCGGAGGCGGTCGCGGTCACCTTTGACCTGCTGCGCGAGGAGGGGCTGTGCCTCGGGGCGTCGTCGGGCATGAACGTGGCCGGCGCGATGCGCATGGCGCGCGACATGGGGCCCGGCCACACCATCGTGACAATCCTGTGCGACTACGGCACCCGCTATCAGAGCAAGCTCTACAACCCCGCCTTCCTGCGCGAGAAGGGGCTGCCGGTCCCGGCCTGGCTCGAGGGCGGCGGCGCGCCCCTGCCCGAACCGTTCGAGGGCGATCCGGCATGAGCCGCCCGCTGCGGCCCGCGCGGTTCTGGCTGCGCGCGGCCGCGGCGCTGGCCCTGGCGCTCTGCGCCCTCGCATCGGCGGCGCAGGAGGTCGCCGAGCCGCCCGAGGCCGCGCTGGCGCGCTGGGACGCCAGGCTGGAGGCGGCGCTCTCGGTCATCGACGTCGACGCGCCGGACCCGGCCCTGCGCGCGGCGCGCGACGGGCTCGAGGTCGAGCGCAGCGCGGCGCGCGCCCTGCTCGCCGCCCAGCGCCAGCGCGTCGACCAGCTCCGCCGCCAGCTCGACGCGCTGGGGCCGCCGCCGGCCGAGGGCCAGATCGAGGTCGCCTCGATAGCCGAGCTGCGCGCCGAACTCGCCGAGCGGATCGCCGCGGAGGAGGGCGCGGCGGGCGCGATCCAGCTGGCCGAGACGCGGCTGGGCCAGGGCATCGAGACCCTGACCGTCGCGGCGCGCGACCGCATGCGCAGCCGGCTGCTGACCCGCGGGGCCACGCCGCTCGACCCCGTCACCTGGTGGGTGGCGAGCCAGGACGCGGCCCGCGCGGCGCTGGCGATCTCGCGCGAGGCGACGGCGAGGCTGTCGGACCCGGCGATGCGGGCCGCCGCCGCGGACCGCGCGCCCGAGGCGGCGCTCGCGGTGCTGTTCGCCCTCGGGTTGCTGAGCGTCGCGCATCGACGCGCGGGCGACTGGACGCGCCGCGCGACGGCGGCGGAGGGGCTGTCGCGCGGCGCCCTGATCGCATTGGGCGTCGCGGCGACGCTGGCGCGGCTGCTCGGGCCGCTGGCGGGGCTGGCGCTGCTGGGCTGGGCCGTGCGGGCCGGCGACCTGCTGGGCCCGGCGGGCGAGGCGCTGGTCGGCGGGCTGGGGCTGGGCCTGCTGTGGGTGGTCGCAACCCATGCCGTCACCGCCGCCTTCTACGCCCCGGAGGCGCCGGCTCTGCGGCTGTCGTCGCTCGACGACAAGGGCGCGCGACGGGCGCGCGGCGCAGCCATGGCGCTGGCCTGGGTGCTTGCCGCCGACATCGCGCTGGACGGCGCGCTCGAGGTGCTTGCGCTCGACGACCGCAGCTTCGTCGCGGTCAACTTCCTGCTGGTGCTCGCGGGGGCCGCGGCTTTCTGGCGGCTCAAGCGCACCTACGAACGCGACGCCGCGCGGGAGGAACCCGAGGCCGGCGAGGCCCAGCCCGCGCTGCCCGGTGCCGATCCCGAGGACGACCCGCGCTCGCTGCAGCGCCAGATCGGCTGGATGCTGCGCCGCGCGGCGGGGCTGACGGCGCTGGCCGCCCCGGCGCTGTCGCTGGCGGGCTATTACGCCGCCTCGCGCGAATTGCTGTTCCCCGCGGCGCAATCGGCGCTGGTGCTCGGGGCCGCCGCGCTGCTGCAGGCGCTGGTGCGCGAGGCGGTCGGCGCCGCGCTGGGGCCGGGGCGGACGGCGCGCCTGCTGCCGATCCTCAGCGGCGCGGCGCTGTTCCTGCTGTGCCTGCCGCTGATCGCGGTGATCTGGGGCGCGCAATGGGGCGATCTGGCCGATGTCGGACGGCTGGCGGTCGAGGGCTTCAGCGTCGGCGGTTCGACCTTCCGGCCGCTCGACGCGCTGTTCTTCGCCGCGGTGTTCGCCATCGGCTACGGGCTGACGCGCCTGCTGCAGCGGGTGCTGCGCGTCTCGATCCTGCCGCAGATGGGCGTGACCGAGGGCTCGCAGAGCGCGCTGGTCTCGGGCATCGGCTATGTCGGCGTGTTCATCGCCTCGCTGGTGGCGATCTCTGCCACCGGGCTCGACCTGTCCAACCTCGCCATCGTGGCCGGCGCGCTGTCGGTGGGCGTCGGCTTCGGCCTGCAGACCATCGTCAACAATTTCGTCTCCGGCATCATCCTGCTGGTCGAGCGCCCGATCAAGGTCGGCGACTGGATCGAGGCAAACGGCATCCACGGCACGGTGCGCAAGGTGAACGTGCGCTCGACCATGATCGAGACCTTCGATCGCTCGACCTACATCGTGCCCAACAGCCAGCTTGTCGCCCAGCCGGTCACGAACTTCACCCACAGCAACCTCATGGGGCGGCTGATCGTGGCGGTGCGGGTGACGCGCGACGTCGATCCGCGGCAGGTCGAGCGCATCCTGATGGAGATCGGCCAGCGCCACCCGATGGTGCTGCGCCGGCCGGCGCCGCTGGTGCTGTTCTTCGATTTCGGGCCGGGCGGCACCTTCGACTTCGAGCTTCGGGTGATCCTGCGCGACGTGAACCTGCGGCTCGATGTCGGCTCGGAGATCCGCTTCGCCATCGCCGAGCGCTTCCGCGAGGCGGGCATCGCCTTCGCACACCCCCAGCAGGACGTCTGGATCCGCGGCGGGGAGGGGGGCCGCGCCGAGGGCGCGGTCGCAGGCGCGGGCGCTGGGCCGGCGCCGGTCACGCCGCTGGCGGCGGCGGGCCGTCCCTGAGGGCGGCGCGCCCGCGGCGTTCCGGCGCGCCGGGCGATCACCCGGACTCGACCGGCCCCTCGGGTCAGGCCCCGGTCCGTAAAATTGTATCTAAAAAACGCCAGTCATTTCAAATGTCCCCACTGAGGACAGGCGCGCTCCGGGCAGCCCGGTCCGGCCGCGACGCCCGCAGCCCCGGCTCGGTCGGCGACGCGCTCAGCCCTCGCGCAGCAGCGCCGACAGCCGCGCGGCCTGCAGGAAATCGGCGCGGCGGCGCGCGGCGGCCTCCGCCGCCTCCTCGTCCTCGCCCCAGTGCTCGGCCTGCCAGTGCTCGTCCACCCGGCTCGCGGCCCAGCCCGCCTCGGGGTCCAGCGCCCCCTCCCGCACCGCCAGCCCCAGCACCAGCGACCCCGCCAGCGCCGTCAGCTCGTGCAGCGCCGTCAGCGCGAAGGCGTCGAGCGCCTCCACGGCCGCGGCCAGCCGCGCGAGGCTCTCGGGCGGCTGGGCGACCGGCGTCACGCCCGCGCCGCAGCGCAGCGGCGCGCCGTGGCGGTCCGCGGCCCATGACAGCCACGGGTCCCATGCCGCGGCCTGCCGGTCGGCCAGCGCCCGCGGGTGCGGCGCGCGGTAGCACAGCAGGTCGCTCGCGCCGTAGCCGGCGATCTCGGCCCGCACCGCCGCGATCTGCGGGATCACCCGGTCGCAGGCGGTGTTCAGCGCCCGCGTGAAGGGCATCGAGCGCGGGTCCACCGTCTCGCCCTGCGCGGCCCATTCCGCCGCCGCGGCCTCGGCCACCGCGCGGTGGGGCGCGTGGAAGACGCTCCGCCCCGGGGTGCGCAGGGGGCGGCCGTCCAGCGCCACGGTCCAGCCCTCGGCGCAGGGAACGGCCTCGGCCGCGGTCCATATCCGCTTGCGCGGGCCCCAGCCGCTCATGCGGCGCCGCCCAGCGCGTCGATGGCGGCGTCCAGCGCCTCGAAACGGTCGATCACCGCCGCGGCCCCGGCCTCGCGCAGCGCCTGCGCGGGGTGATAGCCCCAGGACACCCCGATGGCCGCCACGCCCGCCGCCCGCGCCATCCCGACGTCGAAGGCCGTGTCGCCCACCACCACGGCGCGCGACGCCTCGGCGCCCGTGGCCCGCAGCAGGTTCAGCACCATGCCCGGATGCGGCTTCGACGGCGCGTCGTCGGCGGTCTGGCTGGCGGCGAACAGCGGCCCCAGCCCATGCCCCTCCAGCGCGTGCTCGAGGCCCGCGCGCGCCTTGCCCGTGGCCAGCGCCAGCGTCAGGCCGCGCCCCGACAGCCGTTCCAGCGCCGCGCGCGCGCCGGGATAAAGCGGCGAGGCCGCCTCGCCCCCGGTCTCGGCGCGCAGGGCCATGAAGTGCCGCTTGTACAGCGCGGCCAGCGCCTCCACGGCCTCCGGCGCGAGCTGCGGCGCAAGGCGCGCCACGGCGACGGGAAGCGACAGCCCCACGATGGCCAGCGTCTGCGCCGCGCTGGGGGACGGCACGCCGGCCTCGGCGAAGGCGCGCCCCATCGCCGTCAGGATGAAGGCCTGACTGTCGATCAGCGTGCCGTCCACGTCGAAGATCACCAGCCGCATCGCTTGCCCCCCTGCCCGCCGCGACATAGCGGGCCCCGGGCCGGCGGCCAAGCGCCCGGGCCGCCGCGCGGCGACGCCGGGGCAGGGCATGCCGCGACGCCGCGGCCCGCGTGAGGGGATCGGCACGCACGCCGGCGCACCGCCGGGGCGGCGCAGGGCAATGCGAACAGCTGCGGAAATGATCGCTGCCTCTGCGCGAGCCGCTTGCCCTTCGGGGCGCAGGGTCCGGAGCCCGCGGAGGGCCGCGACGCGTCCGTCGGATGTGGCGGGTGGCCAGCATCGCTGCGCCGCCGCGGCCGGGTTGCGCGCGTCTCGCGCGGGCCCTTCACAAGCCCGCCGCCCTTCGCTATACGCCGCGGCAGTGCGGTTGTGGCGGAATTGGTAGACGCGCAACGTTGAGGTCGTTGTGGGGTAACTCCCGTGGAAGTTCGAGTCTTCTCAACCGCACCATGAACCCCTCGGCCAAGCCTCAGCCGTAGCCCGTCATCTCGAGATAGCCCTCGCCCGGATGGGTGCCCGCGCAGCGCACCGGCCCCTCCCAATACGCCACGGTCAGGTCGTTCCAGCTCTGCGGATTCAGTGGCGCGGTGTCGATGGCGAGGCCGCGGTCCGCCAGCTCCAGCCGCCAGCGCACCGGCGTGCGCGCGCCGGCCACCGTGGCGAAGCCGGTCGGGCGCATGGCGACGGCCGCGGGGTCCACGGCCTCGGCCCGCCCGTCAGCCCCGATCCAGGTGCCGGCCGGCGCGAAGGCCCCGCCCCCCGACCGGCGCAGGCGGTAGAGCATCAGTTTCTCCCCGCCGTCGAGGCGCAGCGAGAACCAGTCCCAGCCGGTCATGTCGGCGTCGAGCGGCTGGCTCGACCATTCCCGGTCCAGCCAAGCCGCCCCGGTCACCGGAACCTCGGCCCCCTCGAGCGCAAGCCGCCCCTGCACGCGGTAGTGCGGCTGGCTGTAGTACCAGGAGGCCTGGTCGCGCTCGGTCTTGCGGCTGTAGCCGCCCTCGCCGTGCAACACTAGCGGCCCCTCGGCCGCGAGCCCGAGGTCGAAGGCGAAGCCCTCGCCCCCGGCGCGCATGCGCAGGCGGTCCAGCGCGTCGGGGCCGGCCGGCGCCTCGCCCGCCAGGGTCCAGTCGTCGAGCCACGCCTCGAAGCCCTGTGGCGCGTCCAGCCGCACCCCGGCCTGGCCCACGCCCGCGCGCGCGAACTTCTCGGCGGCGCGGTGGGCGCGGGCCGAGGTGGCGGCGGCATGGGCCATCCAGATCTGCGGCGCGGCCCAGCCCTCCGCCGGCCCGCCGGGGGCCACGGCATAGCGGAACAGCGTCCACTGCACGCCGTAGGCCGCGCCGTCGGGCCCGCGCAGATTGGCGGTGACGTACCACCATTCGATGCGGAAATCCGGGTGCGGACCGTGGTCGGCGGGAAACGCCAGACGCCCGCCGGGCAGCACAGGCGCGAAGCCCGCCCCGTCCGCGCCCATCCCCGCGAAACCCTGCGCGGCGGCGCGGGGGCTGGCCGCCAGCGCGGCGAGCGCCGCCAGCGCGGCGCGGCGGGACGGCCTAGCGCTCATCGGCGAGCGCCTGCGCCAGACGGGCGGGGGGCGTGCGCGCCAGCCGCAGCGCGGGCCAGGCCGCCGCCGCCAGCGCCGCGACCGCCGCCAGCGCCCCGAGCCGCAGCCAGTCGGCGGGGAACAGCGCCAGCGGCAGCCGCCAGCCGAAGGCCTGGACGTTCACCACCGCCACCAGCGCCCAGGCCAGCGCCACCCCCAGCGGGATCGCCAGCGCGGCCGTCAGCAGCGCAAGCGCCAGCGTGCGCGCCAGTTCCAGCGCCGCAAGCTGTCGCAGCGTCAGCCCCATGGCCCAGAGCGGCGCGAGCTGGGGCAGGCGCATGGTGGCGAGCGTCGCCAGCGCCGTGAACAGCGCCGCCCCCGCCACGGCGAAGGTCAGCGCGTTCAGCGCCCGGGTCACCGCGAAGGTGCGGTCGAACACCTCGAGCGAGAAGGTCTTGACCGCGCTCTGGTCGATGGTCTCGGCCCGGTCCAGCGCGGGTTCGGCGGCGATGGCGGCCAGCACCGCGGGCACGGCCGCGAGATCGGCGCGCAGCCCGTAGGCCCCGCGCGCGGCATCCGGGAACCGCGCCGCCAGCGCCGGCAGGTGCACCACCACCTGCCCCAGCGGGTTGCCGTAATCCGGGTGAATGCCCGCCACGCGCAGCCGCCACGGCCCGGCGGGTGTGGGCAGGTCGAAGGCCGCGCCCGGGCGCAGGCGCAGGCGGCGGGCGAGCTGTTCCGACATCAGCGCCGCCTCGCCCGCGGCCCATCCGCCCCATGGGTCGGGGACCGCCGCCATCAGGGGCCAGGCCTCGCGATAGGTGGCGTGGTCGGCGAGGCCCAGCACCTGCACCGGCAGGCCGCCGAGCCGGGCCTGCGCCTCGGCGCTGGGCAGCAGCGCGCGGATCGCCGGCGTATCGGCGGCGAGCCGCGCCAGCGCGTCCGCCCCCGCCTCGTCGGGCACGCGGACGTAGATCTCCGAGGCCAGCCGGCGGTCGAGCCAGCCGTCGAAGGCGGCGCGGAAGCTGCTGACCATCGCGCCGACCCCGATGTTCGCCGCCAGCGCCAGCATCAGCGCCATCAGCGCCAGCGACAGGCCCCCCAGCGCCATACGCCCGTCCGCCCAGATCCAGGCCGACAGCGGCCCGCGCGCCCGGGCGGCCCCGAGCCGCGCGATGCCGCCGAGCGCCGGCGGCAGCAGCAGCGCCGCGCCGAGCAGCAGCGCGCCCAGCAGCGCGAAGCCCGCCACAAGCCCCTGGCCGGCGCGCGCGATCATCGCCGCCAGCATCAGCAGCGCGATGCCCGCGCGCAGCTGCCAGCGCAGCCGCGCCTCCGTGTCGGCCATCAGCGCCGCCGGTCGCGCCGGCGCCAGCACCGGCAGCCGCCACAGCCGCAGCGCCGCGCCCCCCGTGGCGATCAGCGCGCCCAGCAGGCTCATGCCGAGGCCCGCGAGCCACCACGACCATGGCAGCGCCAGCCCGGCCTCCACCGGCGCGCCGTAGATCCCGCGCAGCGTCGCGGCCACATCGGGCAGCAGCGCCCCCGCGATGGCCTGCCCGGCGAACAGGCCCAGCAGCCCGGCGACCAGCGCGAAGCCGCACAGCTCGATCAGCAGCGCCGCCCCCAGCGTGACGCGGCCGACCCCGCAGGCGCGCAGCGTGCGCACCGCGGGCAGCCGCTGCTCGACGGCCAGCCCCACTGCGCCGTGCGCGATGAACAGGCCGACCACGAAAGACAGGAAGCCGAAGGCGGTGAGGTTGAGGTGGAAGCTGCCGGTCAGCGCGCCGAGGTCGCTGTCCGGCCCGTCCGCGGTCAGGCGCAGGCCCGCGCCCGGTGCGGCGGCGTCGAGGCCGTCCTGCGCGCGCCCGCTGTCGCGGGGCAGCACCAGTCGGGTCAGCCGGCCCTCCAGCCCCAGCGCCGCCTGCGCCGGGCCGATGTCGGCCACCAGCGTGCCCGGCGGCACGCCCTCCCGCGCCGCGACCGGCGGCAGCGCCGCGCCCGACGCGGTTTCGGGCCGGCCGCTCTCGGCCAGCCCGAGCTCGATCAGGGTCGCGGGGGCCGCCAGGGTGACCGCCTCGGGGCCGATCAGCGCCGCAGCGCCGTCCGCCGCGGTGCCAAGCGCCGCCGCAAGCCCGCCGGGCGGCGCGGTGACGGGCTCGAGCCCCACAAGGCGCACCGAGCCGCCGGGCAGGCGCAGCCGCCCCTCGACCACGGGCGAGACCGGCCAGCCTGCACGGCGCAGCGCGGCGAAAACCGCCTGCGGCATCGTGCCCCCGCCCTCGGGCGCTACAGACATCGTGCCGGCCCCCCCGACGACCCGGGCGGCGCGATCGTAGCTGTCGCGCGCCTGGGCGTTCAGCCCCTGCACGCCGCTCCACAGCGCGGTGGCGAGCGCGAGCCCGCCGATCAGCGCCGCGAGGAGGAAGGGCCGCCGCCGCCAGTGCGACAGCAGCGCCGCCAGCGTCCAGCGCAGGGCGGTCACGGCCGCGCCGCCGTCGTGCGCCGGCCGCCGGCCGGGCGGGCGGGGGCCGAGCGCGCCGCTCCGCCCGGCATGACTGTGCCGAGGCGTTCGGGCTGGCGGGATGCGCAGGGGGGCGCGGCGTCGGGACCGGCGAACATGGCCCGGACGGCGCGGGAACGGCGGGACGGGTCGCGGGCGCAGAGGGCGCGGGCCGGGCGGGTCGGCCGCGGATCGGGCCCGGAGCGGGCGGGGCGGATCATGCGGCGGCCTCCCGCGCGACCGCGGCGTGCAGATGGCCGCCCGACAGGCGCAGCGTGCGGTCGAGCGCCGCCGCGCGACGGGGGCTGTGCGTGGCCATCAGCAGCGCCGCGCCGGTCTCGCGCACCAGCGCGACCGCGAGGTCCATGACGGCGTCGCCGGTGGCCTCGTCGAGCGCCCCCGTCGGCTCGTCGGCGAGGATCAGCGCGGGCCGCGCCGCCAGCGTGCGCCCGATGGCGACGCGCTGCTGCTGCCCGCCCGACAGCTGCTCCGGGTAGCGGTCGAGCAGCCCCTCGAGCCCGAGCCGCGTCGCCAGCGCCGCCGTCCAGGCCGAGTCCTCGCGCCCGCCGAGCCGCGCCTGGAAGGCGAGGTTGTCGGCGACGCGCAGCGACGGGATGAGGTTGTAGTGCTGGAACACCAGGCCGAGCCGGTCGCGCCGCAGCCGCGCGAGCCCGGCATCGTCGAGCGCCGTGACCTCTGCCGGCCCGAGGCGGATCCGCCCCGAATCGGCGCGGTCCAGCCCGGCGATCAGGTGCAGCAGCGTAGACTTGCCTGCCCCCGATTCGCCCATCAGCGCAAGGCTTTCCCCGGCGCCCAGCGTCAGCGACACCCCGTCGAGCACCCGCAGCGACCCCTGCGGCGTCTGGTGACTCTTGGTGACGGCTTCCACGGCGAGCATGGGATCTCCGGTGCTGGACGACCCTTAGGTAGCGGCGGGCGGCCCACCGGCGAGGGCGGGCCGCGTGGGGTCCGAGGGCGCGCCGCAGGCTTGCGGGCAATCCCCGCGCCCGCGCTGGACCGTGGCACGGGCCCTTCCCGTGGACGACGGGGACCGGTTCCCGCCCCGCGGCTCGACGGCGGCAGCGCTCCGACCGACAGGGATGCCCAGCCGCCCGTGCGCGTGGCGCTCAGGGCCGGCGGCTCTCGGCGTCGACGGCCGAGAAGCTGCGCGTCTCGGGGCTGAACATGTGCAGCCGCCCCTCCGCGATGTCCATCCAGGCCCCGTGCAGGGTCACGGAGCCGGCGTCGATGGCGGCGCGCACGAAGGGGAAGGTCTCGAGGTTGCGCAGCGACACCAGCACCGACTCGCGCTCGAGCGCCAGCAGGCGGGCGTCCGCGTCGGCGTCCGGCCCGCAGGCCTCGGCCACCCGCTGATAGCCCGGGCGCAGGATGTCCATCCAGCGCCCGATGAAGCTGGTCTCGGCCTCGAGCTCCGGCGCGGCGCCCGAGCACATCGCGTGGCAGGCCGCCACGCCGCCGCACTTGGAATGCCCGAGCACGACGATGTGCGCGACCTTGAGCACCGTGACCGCGTATTCGACCGCCGCCGAGGTGCCGTGATGCACTCGGTCGGGCGCATAGGGCGGGATGAGGTTGGCGACGTTGCGCACCACGAACAGGTCGCCCGGTTCGGCCCCGAACAGCCCCACCGCATCGACCCGGCTGTCGCAGCAGGACACCACCATCGCGCGCGGCCGCTGCCCCTCCTGCGCGAGGCGCGCATACCAGGCGCGGTTCTCCTCGTAGCGCAGGGCGCGCCAGCCGCGGTAGCGCTCGGCGAGATAGCTGGGCAGGGTGCGGGCGGTCTTGGGCATGGGCGGCCTCGCGGCGTTGCGGCGCGCGATATTGCGCTGCGGCGCGCCCCGCGGGAAGGTCCGGCGGCGCCGCGGGCCCGTCCGGCCGAGGCGGGGGCGCGGAAGGGGGCGGATGTGGAGGCGGTGCTCGGGGCGGTCGCGCCCTTCTTCGCCGTTGTGGGCCTCGGGATCTTCGCCGGCCGGCGGGGCATTCTGGCCCCGCAGGCCGCGGGGGTGCTGAACCTGTTCACCTTCCGTTTCGCCCTGCCGGCGCTGCTGGTGCGCGCGCTGTGGACGCTGGACGTGGCGGCGGCCTTCGACTGGCGCTTCGCGGCAGGCTGGGCGGCCTGCGGCCTGGGCTTGTGGGCAGCTACGGCGCTGGGGATGCGGCTGGCGTTCGGGGGCGAAGCCATGGGCCATGGAGCGCCTTCCGGCGCGGGGCGGGCGGCCGTCCGGGCGCAGGGCGCGACGGTGGGCAACATCGGCTTCCTCGGCGTGCCGCTGGCGCTGGCGCTGGTGGGGCCGCAGGCCACCGCGCCGCTCGCCATGGCGCTGCTGGTCGACCTGACGCTGGTGATCCCGCTGTCCATCGCCTGGCTCGAGGCGGCGCGCGGGCGGGGCGGGGCGGCCTCCGCCCCCGCCGTTGCGATGCGGGCGGTGGGGCGCAGCCTCGCCAATCCGTTCTTCCTGTCGATCGTCGCCGGTGCGGCGCTGTCGCTGGCGCATGCGCCGCTGCCCGAGGCGCTGGACCGTGGGCTGGCCTTTCTCGGCGGTGCGGCGGGGCCGGCGGCGCTGTTTTCGCTGGGTCTGACGCTGGCCGGCGCGCCGCGCATCGAGCGGCCGGCCGAGGCGGGGGCCGTGTCGGCGCTGAAGCTGCTGGTCCACCCGGCGCTGGTCTGGACCGCGCTGGGCGCGCTGGGCGTCGAGGGCCCGGCGTTGGCGGCGGCGGTGACGCTCGCGGCGCTGCCGGTCGCGACCAACGTGTTCGTGATCGCCGAAAGCTTCGGCGTCGGCGCGAAGCTCGCCGCCGACGCGGTGACGCTGTCCACGGCCGCCAGCGTGGCGACCCTGTCGGCGCTGGCGATCTGGCTGGGCTGAGCCGCAGCGCGCCGGTCTGCCCCGTGGCCGGCGTGCCGTCGCGGTTGACCCGTCGCGCACGCCGTGCCACCTCGGTGCCCGAGCGCACGATGGGCGGGGACCTCGTGGACGATCAGGGCAGCTTGCTGCGGGGCGCGCGTCCGTCCTTCCGTCGACCGGGCCCCACGGATGGTCGCATCGCCGTCATCGATGTCGGCTCGAACTCGGTGCGGCTGGTGGTGTTCGACCGCGCCGAGCGCTCGCCATCCTATTTCTTCAACGAGAAGCTGTCCTGCGGTCTGGGCGCGCGGCTGGCCGCAACCGGGCGGCTGGACCCCGAGGGCCGCGTCCGGGCCGTGGCGCTGCTGCGCCGCTTCGCCGCGCTGGCCGACCGGATGGGCGTCGCGGCGCTCGACGCCGTGGCAACCGCCGCGGTCCGCGAGGCGGGGGACGGACCGGACTTCATCGCCGAGGTCGAGCGCGAGACCGGGCTGCGCCTGCGGGTCATCTCGGGCGACGAGGAGGCGCGGCTGTCGGCGATGGGCGTCCTGCTGGCCGAACCCGAGGCCGACGGCGCCATGGCCGACATGGGCGGCGCATCGATGGAGCTGGCGCGGCTGGACCGCGGACGGGTGGGCGCGCGGGTGACGCTGGCGCTGGGGCCCCAGCGGCTGGCCGGGCTGACCGGGGCGGCGCTGCTGCGCCGGGTCGACGAGGAGGCGGCGCGGGGCGCGGCGCTGGTTCCCGGCGAGGGCCGGCCGCTGTTCCTGGTGGGCGGCGCCTGGCGCGCCTTCGCCAAGCTTCAGATCGCGCGCACCGGCCATCCGCTGCAGGTGCTGCACGGCTATCGCATCCCGGCCGATGCGGGGGCCGAGGCCGCCGACTGGATCGCCGCCCAGCCGCCCGAGGCGCTGCGCGCGCTGGCCGATGTCTCGGCCGGCCGCGCCGTCGCGGCGGGCGTCGCCGCGCTGGTGCTCGGGCGGCTGATCGCCGCGATCCGGCCCTCGGACCTGTTCATCTCGGCCTTCGGCCTTCGCGAGGGCGTCTATCACGAGCGCCTGCCGCCATCGGTCCGGGCGCTCGATCCGCTGATGGCGGCCTGTCGCCGGCTCGAGGCGACGCAGGCGCGCTTTCCCGGCTTCGGCGACGAGCTCGCGGGCTTCGTCGCGCCGGTGCTCGCCGGCTGGGACGCGGCGGAGACGCGGCTGGCCCGCGCCGCCTGCCTGCTGAACGACGTGAACTGGCGGGCGCATCCCGACTATCGCCCAGTGGGCTGCTTCGAGACGGTGACGCGCGCCAACCTGACGGGCCTCGACCACGCCGACCGGGTGTTCATCGGCTGCGCGCTGCTGAACCGCTATGGCGGCGGCAAGCACAGCGCAGATGTCGAGACCGCGCTGGCGCTGCTGCCGGCCGATCGGCGGGCCCGCGCCAAGGCGCTGGGGCGCGCGCTGCGGCTGGGGGCCATGCTGTCGGCCTCGACTCCGGGGGCGCTGGCCGATGCGCGGCTTTCGGTCGAGGCCGGAGACCTGGTCCTCGCGCTCGGACCCGGCACGGCCGATCTGGCGGGCGAGGTCGTCACGCGCCGCCACGGGGCGCTGGCCGACGCGCTGGGCCTGTCGCCGCGGCTTGTGTCGTGACGGGCCGCAACGGCCGGGCCCAAAATGAATGCGGCCCGGATCCGTGATCCGAGCCGCCTCCTCCCCAGACTTGTCGTTCTTTGTTGCCACAGTCGGTAGCGCATGCCCGCCATGCGTGTCGAGTCCCGTTCACGACTATATGACGAGATTCTGTGCACGGTTCGCCTAGAAAACGGACATCAGGCGAAGTCGTCGGCGTGCCCCGCGCGCCCGTTGCGAAGGCCTCGGCCATCCCCTACGAAACCCCGTCCCGCCGTGCCGGAGCCCCCCAATGCGCCTGACCCGCTGTTTCCTGCCCGTGCTGAAGGAAAACCCGGCCGAGGCGCAGATCGTCTCGCACCGCCTGATGCTGCGGGCCGGCATGATCCGGCAGAACGCGGCCGGCATCTACAGCTGGCTTCCCTTCGGATACGCGGTGCTGAGGAAGATCGAGGGCATCGTGCATGCCGAGCAGCAGGCGATGGGCGCCAACGCCATGCTGATGCCGACCATCCAGCCGGCCGACCTGTGGCGCGAGTCCGGCCGCTACGACGCCTACGGGCCGGAGATGCTGCGCATCCGCGACCGGCACGACCGCGACATGCTGTATGGCCCGACCAACGAGGAGATGATCACCGCCATCTTCCGCGACGCCGTCTCGAGCTATCGCGACCTGCCCCGCATCCTCTACCACATCCAGTGGAAGTTCCGCGACGAGGTGCGGCCGCGCTTCGGCGTCATGCGCGGGCGCGAGTTCCTGATGAAGGACGGCTACAGCTTCGACATCGACCGCGCCGCCGCCATCCACAGCTACAACCGCCACATGGTCGCCTATATCCGCACCTTCGAGCGGATGGGCCTCAAGGCCGTGCCGATGAAGGCCGACACCGGCCCCATCGGCGGCGACCACAGCCACGAGTTCCTGATTCTCGCCGACACGGGCGAATCCGAGGTGTTCCTCGACAGCGCCGTGCTGGACCTCAGCCTCGGCGACGCGCCCGTCGACTGGGACGACCGCGCTGGGCTGCAGGCCGTGGTCGACCGCTGGACGGCCCCCTATGCCCGCACGGACGAGACGCACGACGCCGCGCTGTTCGAGGCGCAGGTGCCCGAGGCCCGCCGCGCCACCCGCCGCGGGATCGAGATCGGCCACATCTTCTATTTCGGGACGAAGTACTCCGAGCCGTTGGGCGCGCGGGTCGCAGGACCGGACGGCGCGCAGGTCGCAGTCGAGATGGGCAGCTACGGCATCGGCGTCAGCCGGCTGGTCGGCGCGACCATCGAGGCGAGCCATGACGAGCGTGGCATCGTCTGGCCCGAGGCGGTCACGCCCTTCGCCGCCGGGATCGTCAACCTCAAGCAGGGCGACGCGGCCGCCGACGCCGCCTGCGAACGGCTGTATTCCGAGCTGAGCGCCGCGGGGCTGCCGCCGCTCTACGACGACCGGGACGAGCGGGCGGGGGCGAAGTTCGCCACCATGGACCTCATCGGCCTGCCCTGGCGGCTGACCGTGGGGCCGCGGGGCCTGAAGGCCGGCGTGGTGGAGTTGACGTCGCGCCGGACGGGCGCGTCGGAGGAGTTGTCGCCCGAGGCGGCGGTGGCGCGCCTCGCGGAGATCTATCGCGGGCGCTGACGCGCCCGATCCCTTCCGCCGCGCGCGCCGCGCGGCGGCTGCGCGTCACAGCCTGCCGTGGCAATGCTTGTATTTCTTGCCCGATCCGCAGGGGCAGGGGTCGTTGCGGCCCGTGCGGCCCCAGGTCTCGGGGTCGGCGGGGTCGACCCCGGGGGCGAGGCCGCGGTCGAGCAGCGCCGGTTCGGGGCCGGCATCGGCCATCGCCAGCTCGCGCGGTGCGGGCGCGGGCTGCGGCGGCGGGGCGGGCGGCGCGAGGCGCAGGTGCGACAGCTGCCCGGTGACCTCGGCCCTCAGGCGCGACAGCAGGCCCTCGAACAGCGAGAACGCCTCGGACTTGTATTCGTTCAGCGGGTCGCGCTGGCCGTAGCCGCGCAGGCCGATGACCGAGCGCAGCGCGTCGAGCGTGACGAGGTGCTCGCGCCAGTTGTGGTCGACGGTCTGCAGCAGCACGGCCTTCTCGACCTGCCTCGCGATCTCCGGCCCCATGTCGGCGGCCTTTCGCGCCGCGGCGTCGTCGACCGCGGCCGTGATGCGCTCGCGCAGCGTCTCGTCGTCGGCGCCCTCCTCGCGCGCCCAGTCCGCCACGGGCAGGTCCAGCGCGAAACTGGCGCGCAGCTGCTCGGCCAGCCCGTCGATGTCCCAGCGGTCGGCATAGGCGCGCGCCGGCACGTGCCGGGCCACGAGGTCGGCCACCACATCGTGGCGCATGTCGCGGATGGTCTCGGACAGGTCCGCGGCCTCCATGATCTCGCGGCGCTGGGCGAAGATCGCCTTGCGCTGGTCGTTCATCACGTCGTCGAACTTCAGCAGGTTCTTGCGGATGTCGAAGTTGCGCGCCTCGACCTTGCCCTGCGCCTTCTCGATGGCCTTGTTGACCCAGCGGTGCACGATGGCCTCGCCTTCCTCGAGCCCCAAGCGCTGGAGCATCGCGTCCATGCGCCCGCCGCCGAAGATGCGCATCAGGTCGTCGTCGAGCGACAGGAAGAACGACGACCGCCCCGGGTCGCCCTGCCGGCCGGAGCGTCCGCGCAGCTGGTTGTCGATGCGCCGGCTCTCGTGGCGTTCGGTGCTGATCACCCACAGCCCTCCGGCCGCCAGCGCGGTCTGGCGCAGGGCCTCGACCTCTCCCTGCGTCGCGGCGGTGATCTCGGCCACCTTCGCGGGGTCGGTCTCGGCGCCGACCATCTCGGCCACGCGCATCTCGACATTGCCGCCCAGCTTGATGTCGGTGCCGCGGCCGGCCATGTTGGTGGCGATGGTGATCGCGCCGGGTCGGCCCGCCTGCGCGACGATGAACGCCTCCTGCTCGTGGTATCGGGCATTCAGCACCTTGTGGGGAATGCCGCCGGACGCGATCTCGGTGGCCAGCGCCCCGACCGCGGCCAGCGCGTCCTCGGCGATGGCGCGGCGGTCCTTCTTGAGCTTCGGCAGCTTCGCCTCGAGCTCGGCCTTCAGCGCCTCGGCCGTCTTCGGCTGGCCCAGCTTGCGCAGCAGATCCTCCGCGTTCGCGGCCTTCAGCCCCCCGATCTCGATCGGCGTCTTCTTCAGCGCGGTCTTCGCGTCGGGGTTGGCGTTAAGCAGGGTGCGGGCCATCACGGCGGTCAGGCGCGCCTTGTCGGTCAGGATCGCCGACAGGGTCTCGGATTTCTCGATCGAGGTGGTGCCGACCAGCACCGGCTGGCCGCGCCGGCGGGCGTCGGCCAGCGCCAGCACGATGGCGTCGTATTTCTCGGCCGAGGTGCGGTAGACCTGATCGTCGTCGTCCACGCGCGCGACGGGAACGTTGGTCGGGATCTCGACCACGTCGAGCTTGTAGATCTCCATGAACTCGTCGGCCTCGGTCAGGGCCGTGCCGGTCATGCCCGCGAGCTTTTCGTACAGACGGAAATAGTTCTGGAAGGTGATCGAGGCCAGCGTCACGTTCTCGGGCTGGATGTCGGCGCGCTCCTTGGCCTCGACGGCCTGGTGCAGGCCGTCGCCCCAGCGCCGCCCGTCCATCATGCGTCCGGTGAATTCATCGATGATGATCACCTTGCCCGACTTGACGATGTAGTCCTTGTCGCGTGTGAACAGCTTGTGGGCCCGCAGCGCCTGGTTGACATGGTGGACCAGCGTCACGTTCTCGGGGTCGTAGAGCGTGGCCTCGCCCTTCAGCATCTCCATTTCGCGCAAGCGCTGCTCGACGAACTCGTTGCCGTCCTCGGACAGGATGGCGGTGCGCTGCTTTTCGTCGATCTCGTAGTGCGAGGGCTCGAGATGCGGGATCACCGCGTCGATGGCCTTGTACAGCGCCGACTGGTCCTGCGTGGGGCCGGAGATGATCAGCGGCGTGCGCGCCTCGTCGATCAGGATCGAGTCCACCTCGTCGACGATGGCGAAGGCGTGCCCGCGCTGGACCATGTCCTCGAGGCGATACTTCATGTTGTCGCGCAGATAGTCGAAGCCGAGTTCGTTGTTCGTGGCGTAGGTGACGTCGCAGGCGTAGGCCGCCTTGCGCTGCGCGTCGTCGAGCCCCGGCACCACGACGCCGGTGGTCAGCCCGAGGAAGCCGTAGACCTTGCCCATCCATTCCGCGTCGCGGCGGGCGAGGTAGTCGTTGACGGTGACCACATGCACGCCCCGCCCGGTCAGCGCATTGAGGTAGACGGGCAGGGTGGCGACCAGCGTCTTGCCCTCGCCGGTCTTCATCTCGGCGATGCGGCCCTCGTGCAGCATCATGCCGCCGATCAGCTGCACGTCGAAGGGCCGCAGCCCGAGGGCGCGTTTCGCGGCCTCGCGCACGGTGGCGAAGGCCTCGGGCAGCAGGCGGTCGAGCGGCTCGCCGTTCGCGACGCGGGCGCGGAACGCCCCGGTGCGCGCGCGCAGCGCGTCGTCCGAAAGCGCCGCGGTTTCGGCCTCGAGCGCGTTGATGCGCTGGACCGTCCGCCGGCAGGCCTTCACCTTTCGGTCGTTGGCGGTGCCGAACAGCTGGCGGGCAATGGTCCCGAGCATGCGTCGCGTCCTTTCGCGGGCGTCGCCCGCCGGGCGGCCTGGCTGTCCGGGGCGGGCGCTTGTCGGCGGTTGGCCGACGGCTTAAGTGGTGCGAAAGCGCGAGCGCCGGCGCGGACTTTCGCGGTGCCCGGCACATAAGCAGCGGCCGGAGTCGAGTCAACGCCGGGGCGACCCGGGCCCCGCGCGCCCGCCCCGGATCGCGCCCACCGGAGGTTCTGCATGAGAGCGACTGTCCACGCGCCGATGCTGGCGCTCGCGCTGGCGATCGGCGGCATCGCCGCGGCGCAGGAGGCGGCCGAGCCGCCTGCCCCGGCCGATCCCGCGACGCTGGTCGCCACCGTGAACGGCGAGGCCATCACGCTCGGCGATCTCGCGGCCGTGCGGGCCGAGCTGCCGCGCGAGTATCTCGCGCTGCCCGACGACGCGCTGTACGACGGCATCCGCGACCAGCTCGTCAGCCAGAAGGTGCTGGCGCTCGCCGCCGAGGCGCAGGGCGTCGCGGACGACCCGGCCGTTCGGCGCGCTCTCGCGCTGCAGCGCCAGAACCTGCTGGCCGATGCCTATCTGCGCGTCGAGCTCGGCAAGCGGATCACGCCGGAGGCGCTGCAGGCGGCCTATGCCGCCCGCTATCTGGAGGCCGAGCCGGTGCGCGAGGTGCGGGCGAGCCATATCCTCGTGGCCGACGAGGCGCTGGCGCAGGACCTGCGCGCGCAGCTCGACGCGGGGGCGGATTTCGCGGCGCTCGCGGCAGAGCACGGCACAGACGGCACGAGGGAGCAGGGCGGCGACCTCGGCTGGTTCGAGAAGGGCATGATGGTGCCGGAATTTGCCGAGGCCGCCTTCGCCCTGGCCCCGGGCGAGATCGCCGGGCCCGTGCAGACCCAGTTCGGCTGGCACCTCATCCGTCTTGCCGATGCGCGCGACAGGCCCGCCCCCGCCTTCGCCGAGGTCGAGGGGGAGCTGGCGCAGACGCTGACGCGCGAGGCCGCCGGCGAGATCGTCGATTCGCTGCGCGCTGCGGCGAGCGTCACGGTCGAGGAGGGCCGTCCCGGCCTCGACGGGCTGCGGGTCGATCCGCGGCTCGGCCAGCCCTGAGGCGGCCGCCATGGCCAAGGTCAAGGGCGTCTCGCCCTTCGCGCCCGCCGCGTTCCCCGCCCTGCCGCCGGTGCGCGGCCTGCGCCTCGCCGCCGCCGCGGCGGGCGTGCGCTATGCCGGCCGCGACGACGTGATGCTGGCGCTGCTGCCCGAGGGCGCGACGGTGGCGGGCGTGTTCACCCGGTCGCGCACGCGCGCGGCCCCGGTTCTGTGGTGTCAGGAGCGCATCGCCCTGGGCGTCGGCGGCCCGGCGGCCATCGTCGTCAATTCGGGCAATGCCAACGCCTTCACCGGCGCGAACGGGCGGATGGCGGTCGAACGCACCGCGGCCGCGGTAGCGCGCGCCGCGGGGGTGCCGCCCGATGCGGTCTATGTCGCCTCGACCGGCGTGATCGGCGAGCCCCTGCCTGTGGACCGCATCGAGGCCGTGCTGGGCGACCTGACGGCGCGCGCGGCCGAGGGCACGTGGGAGCCCGCGGCGCGGGCCATCATGACCACCGACACCTACCCCAAGGGGGCGGCCGCGACGGTCGACCTCGGCGGCGCGACGGTGCGCATCGCGGGGTTCTGCAAGGGTTCGGGCATGATCGCGCCCGACATGGGCACCATGCTCGCCTTCGTTTTCACCGATGCGGCCGTGGCGCAGCCGGTGCTGCAGCGCCTTCTGGCGGAGGGCGCCGAGCGCAGCTTCAACGCCATCACCGTGGACGGCGACACCTCGACCTCCGACACGCTGCTCCTGTGCGCGACGGGGCAGGGCGGGGCCGCGCCGATCGAGGGGATGGACGACCCGCGCCTTCCGGCGTTCCGGGCGGCGCTGGACGCGGTGCTGCTGGATCTCGCGTTTCTGACGGTGAAGGACGGCGAGGGCGCCTCGAAATTCGTGGCGATCACCGTGACCGGGGCGGAGACGCCGCTCGCCGCGCGGCGCATCGGCCTGTCCATCGCCAATTCGCCGCTGGTCAAGACCGCCTTCGCCGGCGAGGACCCCAACTGGGGCCGGATCGTCATGGCGGTCGGCAAATCGGGCGAGGCCGCGGACCGCGACCGGCTGTCGATCCGCTTCGGCGACATCCTCGTGGCCGAGAAGGGCTGGGTGGCCGAGGGCTACCGCGAGGCCGACGGGGCGGCCTACATGAAGCGCGCCGAACTGCAGATTCGCGTCGATGTCGGCGTCGGCACGGCCAGCGCCACGGTCTGGACCTGCGACCTGACTGCCGCCTATGTGGCAATCAACGCCGACTATCGGTCGTGAACCTGCGCCTCGTCCTGGTCTCGGCCTGCGCGTTGGTCGACCCCGACGGGCGCGTGCTGCTGGCGCAGCGGCCCGAAGGGCGGGCGATGGCGGGGCTGTGGGAGTTTCCGGGCGGCAAGGTCGAGCCCGGCGAGACGCCCGAATCAGCCCTGATTCGCGAGCTGCGGGAGGAGCTGGGGGTCGAGACCTGGGCCTCCTGCCTCGCGCCGCTGAGCTTCGCGAGCCACGCCTACCCGGATTTCCACCTGCTGATGCCCCTGTTCGTCTGCCGCCGCTGGGGCGGAACAGCGCAGGGGCGCGAGGGCCAGAGGCTGGTCTGGGTGCGCCCGGAGCGGCTGTCGGAGTATCCGATGCCTGCGGCGGATCTGCCGCTCATTCCGCATTTGCGAGAGCTTTTGTAGGCGGCTTTCGGCGCCGCCGCCGGGTCGCGCGGGCCTCAGCGCCCGTCGGTCTCGTCGACGGAGACGACCCGGACCCCGACGATGAGCAGGCCGACCAGCGCGCCCTGACCCGCCAGCAGAGCTCCAAGCGGCATGTCGAGAAAGCGGGCGCCCATGGAATCGCCAATTGCGTAAAGCAGGGCGGCGGCGACTGACCAACCGCCGAGCAGAAGAAGAGAAGATGGGCGGCCGATCCGCCATTTGCCGTCCTGATCGACCGAAGTCCGCTTCGTCGTCATCAGGTTCCCCCTCCCAGAGGCAGTTCGCTGCTGCCATTTTGCACTGCAGCATGCGAGTCGCCTGCGGCATAGCGTCATGCCGGGTAACCTGTCAAATCCGTCTCCCCCCCGCTATGGCGCCAAAGTGCAGGGGGTGGCAGCGCGCCACCTTCGCGAAAGCTTCACAAAGCGCATTGCTTTTGGGCAAAACATGCTTAATCCCTTGTCAATGTCATCATGAAACATGGGTGACACGGATTTGTGGAACCAACCTCGAAAGGCCGGTCCATGTTCGCGACCATCGAATTGACGCCCTATGTCCAAGTGCAGGGCGTCGTGTCCCGTCGGCTTCCCGGCGGCGCTGTGGTCATTCGCGTAGCCGGGCGTGAGTACGCCGGCGCCCCCCTCTCTCCGGCCAGGACGCTGCGGCTCGCTCCGTCCCCTGCCGAACAGGTCTGACAGAAAGTCCGCATCGCAGTGTCGGCATTCGCGGGATCCCGCCTCCGAACCCTGCGCCTGCTCTGCCGAATCGACGGCCGCCCCGCCCCGGGCGGCCGTTTCGTCTTGGCGGGATGGTCCGTCTCCCCGGTCGGCCTCAGCGGACGCCGTAGCCGCTGAAGGCCGCGGCGGTCTCGGCGATCTCCTCGTCCGACAGCAGGACCGGCCCGCCCAGCAGGCTCGCGTGATGGTGCTGGAAGGCCAGCGTCTCGAGCTCGCCCGCCCGCCACAGCGCCTTCTCCAGCGTCTCGCCCAGCACGATCATGCCATGGTTGGCGAGCAGGCAGCCCATCCGCCCCTCCAGCGCCGCGACCGCATGGGCCGACAGCGCGGCGGTGCCGAAGGTCGCATAGGTCGCGCAGCGGATCGGCGCGCCGCCGAAGGCCGCGATCATGTAGTGGCAGGCGGGGATCTCGCGCCGGGCGATGGCCAGCACGGTGGCGAAGGGGGAGTGGGCGTGGACGACCGCGCCGACCTCGGGCCTGGCGCGCAGGATGTCGCGGTGGAAGCGCCATTCCGTCGAGGGCGGCAGCGGCCCCGCCCACGCCCCGTCCTCGGCGTCCAGCGGCATGAGCGCCAGGCTTTCGGGCGTCAGCCTGTCGTAGGGCGTGGCCGAGGGCGTCACCAGCATCGCCCCGCCGAGGCGCGCCGAGACGTTGCCCGAGGTGCCCTTGATCAGCCCCTCGGCGACGAGCCGGCGGCAGGCCTGCACGATCGCCACGCGCAGCGCGCCCTCTGTGGCCGCCATCCGCATCCCCCCTCAAGTGGTCTCGACGATCCAGTCGGGCACGATTCCGCTTTCGGCGATCAGCCGGTCGGCGTCGAGGCCGCGCAGCAGCCCGTGCCCGCGCACCAGCACCGTGCGCCAGCCCGCCGCCGCGCCGCCGAGGATGTCGGTGTGCAGCGTGTCGCCGACCATGGCCACCCGGCCGGGGTCGATGCCGGGCGGCAGGCGCGCGGCCGCCAGCCCGAAGACGTCCGCGAAGGGCTTGCCGTGGAAAACCGGGGACAGGCCCTGCGAGTCGGCCAGCGCATGGGCGAACCAGCCGGGTTCGAGCGACAGCCCGCCCTCGTGGGGGGCGACGAGGTCGGGGTTGCCGACCAGCAGCGGCCGGGGCCGCGCGGCGAGCGCCGCCGCCAGCAGCGCCTGGCGGCGCGGCGTCCAGTCGATGGCCGACAGGAAGGCGAAGCCCTCGGCCCGGTCATAGTCCGCGGGGTCGTCCCCGAGCGCCAGCGCGCCGGGGGCCAGCGTCCCGATGGCGCTGTGGGCGGTCGCGGCGAAGCCCCAGACCAGCGGTTCCGGCAGGGCGGCGAGCGCCCCGGCCAGCGCATCGCGGCTCGACACAATGTCCTCGGGCGCGAAGTCCATGCCGAACTGCGCGTATTTCGCGACGGCGGCCGTCGCGGGGCGGCTGGCCCCGTTCGTCAGCACGATCACCCGCTTGCCCGCCGCCCGCAGCGCCGCCACGCGCGCCGCCGCCCCTGGCACCGCGGCCTCGCCGATGTTCAGCACCCCGAAGCCGTCCAGCACGAAGGCGTCGAAGGCGTCCGCCAGCGCGGACAGGTCGGGCGCGCGGCGGGGACGGTCGGGAAAGCGCGCCGCGGGAAGGCGGTGGCGCACCGCCTCGTAGCGGGCGCAGGCCTCGGCGGCGGTCGGGGCGGGAAAGGGCTCGGGCACGGGGTCGTGGTTCCTGCGGCGGCCCCGCCATGGCGGCGGGCGTGTCCGTGATCGCCGATTCCCGGGCGGAAGGCGACAGGGGGCCGGCCGGATCCGCGTCGCGGAGCGGCGGCTGTGCCGCCGGGACCGCAGGGGGGCGCAGGAGGCCTCAGGGGGCGGCGGCGGCGCGGGCGGGCTGGGGGCGGCCGCAGGCGCCCGCGCTTGACTCCGGCGCGCGGGATCGCCATGAGGGGCGCTCGCTCGCCGGCGGGTCCGCACCCGCGGGACGGGCCTTTGCCGAAACGCCCCCCGGGGGCGCGCTGTCCGAAGGTGCCGGCGGACCCGATCGGGTCGGAGGTCGGCGACAAGAGCGCCTCCCCCGGCCTGTCCGGGCGACAGGGGCGCCACCGCAGGGCGCGGAGACCAGGAAGGACAGGGCCGCCATGTTCGCGGTGATCAAGACGGGGGGCAAGCAGTACCGCGTCGCCCCCGACGACCTTCTCGAGATCGAGAAGCTGGAGGCCGAAGCCGGCGCGGAGGTCACCTTCGACGCCGTGCTGATGCTCGGCGACGAGGCCGGCGTGACCGTGGGCGCGCCGCTGGTGGCGGGCGCGGGCGTGCGCGCCGAGGTCGTGGAGCAGTTCCGCGGCCCCAAGACCATCTCGTTCAAGAAGCGCCGCCGCAAGCACGGCTCGGCGCGGCGCAAGGGTCACCGGCAGTACCTGACCCGGGTGAAGATCACGCAGATCCTGGCCTCGGGCGTGGTCCCGGCGGCCTCGGCGGTGGAGGCCTGACATGGCGCACAAGAAGGCGGGCGGCTCGTCGCGCAACGGCCGCGACAGCGCGGGCCGGCGGCTCGGCGTGAAGAAGTTCGGCGGCGAGGCGGTCATCCCCGGCAACATCATTGTCCGCCAGCGCGGCACCAGGATGTTCCCCGGCAAGAACGTGGGCATGGGCACGGACCACACCCTGTTCGCCACCGTCGAGGGCCATGTGAAGTTCCACACCGGGATCAAGCGCCGGCTGTTCGTGTCGGTCGTGCCGCCGGCCGAGGCCGCCGAGTAACGCCCCGCCCGACCCCGTGAGACGCCATCGGGGGGACCGGCCGGGCGGCCGGTCCCTTTCGCGTTGAAAGGCCCCGCGATGAGCCAGCAAGCGCTGCGCACGCCCCGCCTGACGCTGCGCTCCCTGCGTCCCTCGGACGCCGGGCCGATGGGGCTGTGGTGCGGGCAGTTCAAGGTCGCGTCGATGCTGGCGCGGGTGCCCCACCCCTATCCGCCCGGCGCGGCCGAGGCCTACATCGAGAGCGTGCTGTCCGGCCGCGCGGGCGAGACGGTCTGGGCCATGGACGCCGGTCTGTCGGAAGGGCCGGATTTCCTCGGGGCCGTGTCGCTGAAGGGCCGGCCGGGCGATGCGGCGCGCGGCTTCGGCTACTGGGTCGGCCCGCCGGCCTGGGGCCTGGGCTACGCCACCGAGGCGGCGACGGCGGTGATCGCGCACGCCTTCGACGATCCCGCCCTCGCGGCGATCGACACCACGGTCTACGTGGACAACGCCGCCTCGCGGCGCGTGCTCGACAAGCTGGGCTTCCGCGCCAGCGGGCGGGGCGAGAAGCTTTGCCCGGCGCGCGGAACGGTGGTGGCGGAGGACCTGCTGACGCTCGACCGCGCCGACTGGGCTGCGCGCGGCGCCGCGGACGGGTTGGGGACGGGGGAGGCGCGGCCGTGAAGTTCCTCGATCTCGCCAAGGTCCACATCCGCTCGGGCTCGGGCGGGAACGGCTGCGCGAGCTTCCGCCGCGAGAAGTTCATCGAGTTCGGCGGCCCCGACGGCGGCGACGGCGGCGACGGCGGCGATGTCTGGGCCGAGGCGGTCGAGGGCCTGAACACCCTGATCGACTATCGCTATCAGCAGCATTTCCGCGCCGGCAACGGCCAGGGCGGCATGGGCAAGCAGCGCACCGGCGCGAACGGGGCCGACATGGTGCTGCGCGTGCCGGTGGGCACCGAAATCCTCGACGAGGACGGCGAGACGGTGATCGCGGACCTGACCGCGGCAGGCCGGCGCGCGCCGCTCGCGCGCGGGGGCAATGGCGGCTGGGGCAACCTGCGCTTCAAGTCCTCGACCAACCAGGCGCCGCGCAACGCCAACCCCGGCCAGCCGGGCGTCGAGCGCACGATCTGGCTGCGGCTGAAGCTGATCGCCGACGCCGGGCTGGTCGGGCTGCCCAATGCGGGCAAGAGCACCTTCCTCGCCGCAGTCAGCAACGCGCGGCCCAAGATCGCCGACTATCCCTTCACCACGCTGGTGCCCGGCCTCGGGGTCGCGCCGGTGGATGGGGTCGAGCTGGTGATCGCCGACATCCCGGGCTTGATCGAGGGAGCGAGCGAGGGGCGGGGCCTCGGCGACCGGTTCCTCGCCCATGTCGAGCGCTGCGGGGCGCTGCTGCACCTTGTCGACGGCACCTCCGCCACGGTGGCCGATGACTGGCGCACTGTGATCGCCGAGCTGGAGGCCTATGGCGCGGGGCTGGCCGACAAGCCGCGGCTGACCGCGCTGACCAAGACCGACGCGCTGACGCCGCAGGCGGTGGGGGCCAAGCTCGCGGCGCTGCGGCGGGCGGGGGCCGAGGTGCCCATCGCCCTGTCCTCGGCAAGCGGGGCGGGCGTGACCGAGGCGCTGCGGCAGCTGCGCGCCGCGATCGGCGCCCATCGCGCCGCCGTCGCGGCCCCCCGCGAGACCCCGGCATGGACGCCGGGCTGACCCCGCCCCGCCTCGGTGCCGCGCGGCGCGCGGTGGTCAAGATCGGATCGGCCCTGCTGGTCGATCCCGCCGGGGGCGGGCTGCGCCGCGCCTGGCTGGAGGGGCTGGCCAGCGACATCGCCGGGCTGCGCGCGCGGGGGACGGAGGTGCTGGTCGTCTCCTCCGGCGCCATCGCGCTGGGGCGGCGGGTGCTGGGGCTGCCGCGGGGCGCGCTGCCGCTCGAGCAGGCGCAGGCGGCGGCCGCCGTGGGGCAGATCCGGCTCGCGCGCGCCTGGGAGGAGGCGTTCGAGCCCCATGGCCTGAAGGCCGGGCAGGTGCTGCTGACGCTGGATGACACGCAGGACCGGCGACGCTATCTGAACGGGGCCGCCACGTTGAAGGCGCTGCTCGGCATGGGCGTGGTGCCGGTGGTGAATGAGAACGACACGGTCGCCACCGACGAGATCCGCTATGGCGACAACGACCGCCTGGCGGCGCGCGTTGCGCTGATGGCCGGGGCGGACGCGCTGGCGCTGCTGTCCGACGTGGACGGGCTCTACACTGCCAACCCGCGGCGCGACCCCGCCGCGCGGCACCTGCCCGTGGTGCCCGAGATCACGCCCGCCATCGAGGCGATGGCGGGCGAGGCGGGCGAGGGCGCGAAGGGCGGCATGATCACCAAGCTGCTGGCCGCCAAGACCGCGGTGCGGGGCGGCTGCGCCATGGTCATCGCGCTGGGCTCGGCCGAGCGGCCGCTGTCGGCGCTGGATGCCGGCGCGCCCTGCACGTGGTTCCTCGCCTCGCAGACGCCGGCCCTTGCGCGCAAGCAGTGGATCGCCGGCATGAAGCCCGCCGGGCGTCTGCTGGTCGACGCCGGCGCGGCGCGGGCGCTGTCGGAGGGGCGGTCGCTGCTGCCTGCGGGCGTCACCGCTGTCGAGGGACGGTTCGAACGCGGCGATCCGGTGGCCATCATCGGCCCCGACGGCGCCGCGCTGGGCGCTGCGCTTGCGGGCTACGGCGCGGCCGAGGCGGCCGCGATCGCCGGGCGCCACAGCCGCGACATCGAGCGGCTGCTGGGCTATCCCGGCCGGGCGGCGATGGCGCATCGCGACGATCTGGTGCTGTGGGGGTGAGCATGGGTGCGGCGGACGGGGACGGGGCCGGCGGGGACATCGCGGCGCTTATGCAGCGCATCGGCGCCGCGGCGCGCGATGTGGCCCGCGCGCTGGCCGAGGCGCCTGCGGCGCAGCGGGCGCAGGCCATCGCAGGCGCGGCCGAGGCGCTCGAGGCGCAGGGGGCGGCCGTGCTCGACGCCAACGCCGCGGACATGCAGGACGGCGCGGCGAAGGGCCTGTCGCCGGCGATGCTCGACCGGCTGCGGCTCGACCCCGCGCGTCTGGCCGGCATCGCGGGCGCGCTGCGCGCCGTCGCGGCCCAGCCCGATCCGGTGGGCGCGGTGCTCGCGGACTGGACGCGGCCGAACGGCCTGCGCATCCGCCGGGTGCGCACGCCCATCGGGGTGATCGGGGTGATCTTCGAGAGCCGCCCCAATGTGACCGCCGACGCCGCGGCGCTGTGCCTGAAATCGGGCAACGCCGCGATCCTGCGCGCGGGGTCCGAGGCGCTGCGCTCGGCCGCCGCCATCCACGCCGCGGTGGTCGCCGGGCTGCGCGCGGCGGGCCTGCCCGAGGCGGCGGTGCAGCTGGTGCCCACGCGCGACCGCGCGGCGGTGGGCGCGATGCTGGCCGACATGGCCGCCTTCATCGACGTGATCGTGCCGCGGGGCGGCAAGTCGCTTGTGGCCCGCGTGCAGCAAGAGGCGCGCGTGCCGGTGTTCGCCCATCTCGACGGGGTCTGCCACCTCTACCTCGACGCCGCGGCCGACGCGGAGAAGGCGCGGCGGGTGATCCTTAATGCCAAGACGCGCCGCACCGGGATCTGCGGCGCTGCGGAATGCCTGCTGATCGACCGGGCGGCGCTGGGGCTGGGCGCGCTGGCCGTGGGCGACCTGCTGGCGGCGGGGGTCGAGGTGCGCGGCGACGCCGAGGTGCGGGCGATGGACCCGCGCGTGGTCGCGGCCGCCCCGGAGGACTGGGGGCGCGAGTATCTCGACGCCATCATCGCTGCGCGCGTGGTCGACGGGGTGGACGGCGCCATCGCGCATATCCGCCGCCACGGCTCGGGGCACACGGAAAGCGTCCTGACCGAGGACGATGCGGTGGCGGCGCGCTTCTTCGCGCGGCTGGACAGCGCGATCCTGATGCGCAACGCCTCGACGCAGTTCGCCGATGGCGGCGAATTCGGCATGGGGGCGGAGATCGGCATCGCGACCGGCAAGCTGCACGCCCGCGGCCCGGTGGGCGCGGCCGAGCTGACGAGCTTCAAGTATCTTGTCGAGGGGGACGGGACCATCCGGCCCTGACCCACGGCAGGCGGAGCGTCGAAAGGGAGCCTCAGCGGCCCCAGTCGCGCAACGGACCCGAATCGACGTGGACGAAGTTCGAGCGGGAGTAGCGCCCGACGCCGCCCGCCTGCAGCGACGCCGCCGCCAGCGAGACCTGGCGTACGCTGCGCCGTTCGTGGTGGATGTCCGCCGCCATGCCGCGCATGTGGTAGCTGTCGCGCGCCACGCCGCGGTTCGACTTGCGCAGCATCGCGTTGGTCTGCGGGCTGCGGTAGCCGGAGAACAGGTGGAACGGGTCCGGCGTCTCCAGACGGCGGTGCGTGGCGGCGATGATGTCGATCGTCGCCGGCGCGATCCGCCGTTTCTGGTCGAGACGCCAGTCGCGCATGATGAAGTCGATTTCGGCGAGCATCTCGGGGATGTATTCGCCGTCGGCCCAGTAGACGCCGTTGAGCCGTTCGTCGGTGCGCGGGTTGTAGAGGTTGATCACCCGGACATCGCCTGCGCCCCGGCGGATCGCCGGAACTGCCAGGCTTTCGGTCGCGGTCGCGAGCGCGGCGCAGGAGAGCGCCCCGGTCAGCAGACTGCGACGCGAGAGCATCGCGAAATTCTGTTTCACCGTTCGTCGTCCTCGTTCCGCCTGGCGACGTGTGCCCGTCGCTCCGGCGCGATTTCTTCGCATCGCCAAAGGACTGTGGCACGACACGAATCCACCGTGCAAGTTGCCGTTTCGCAGCGCCGCAGCGGTGCCGTGACCGCGATGCTGCAGCGCAGCGAAGCGCTGCGGCGCATTTGAATCGATTAACGTCGCGCGGCCTGCGGATTATTTGTCACGCACGGGAGAAATGACTTGGCTTTCAAGGGTGTGAGTTGGCAATTCCGGCAGGGGCGACCATGATTGGACACAGAAGCAATGATTGTGCTGTCGAGAACACGCATGTATCAAGTCAGCAACAATAGGGCATGGCGCGCGATCACGTTTTCGTTGATTGCCCTGCTTGCCGGCACGTCGGGGGCGAGTGCGCAGGCGATAGCGGTCGACGCGGCCGCTGCGGCGCCCTCGAGGGCGGGCGATGCCGTCGACAGGGTCTATGCCGCGCGGGCCGATGCGCCGATCTGGCTGGGCGGCGACGGCGCGGCGGCCGCGGCGCTTCTGGACGTCCTGGCGGCCGCCCCGAGCCACGCCCTGCCGGTGCGCCGCTACGATGCCGCTGCGCTGACCGCGCAGGTCGCGGCGGCGGGCGCGTCGCCGGCCGCGTTGGCGGCGGCAGACCGCGCCCTCAGCGAAGCCTTCCTCGCCTATGCGCACGACCTGTCGGGCGGCGCGCTCGATGCACGCCGGCTGCCCGGCGTCGAACTGATCGTGCAGCGCCCGTCGCGCGAGCAGGGCCTGGCAGCCGCCGCGCTCGCTGCCGATGCCGGCGCGGCGGCGCTTGCCGCCCATCTGGCCGGGATCGCGCCGCGCGACCCCGCCTACGAACGCCTGCGCGCCTATTTCGACGCCGAGAGAGCGCTGGCCGCGACCGAAGCCGACGTGCCGCGCATCCCGCCCGGTCCCACCCTGCGCGCGGGCGAGCGCGGGCCGCGCGTCGCGGCGCTGCGGACCCGGCTCGTCGCGCTGGGCGACCTGGCCCCAGACGCCGGCGGCGACCCCGCCGCGTTCGACGACGCGGTGCTGGCCGCCGTGCGCGCCTTCCAGACCCGCAAGGGGCTCGCCGTCGACGGCGCCGTGGGTCCGATGACGCTGGGGGCTCTGAACGCCGGCGCGGCGGACCGCGCCGCCATGGCCGCCGTCAACCTCGAACGGATGCGCTGGCTGAACCGCCCGCTCGGCGCGCGGCATGTGCTTGTGAACATTCCCGACTACACGGTCGAGCTGCGCGACGGCGATGACGTGCTGTTCTCCGAGCGCGTGGTGGTCGGCAAGACCGCCACCCAGACGCCCGAATTCAGCGACGAGATGTCCCACATCGTGCTGAACCCGACCTGGTATGTCCCGCGCAGCATCGCCACCGAGGACATCCTGCCCAAGCTGCAGGCCGACCCGACCTACCTCGCCCAGCGCAACATGCGACTGGTGCGCGGCGATGGCGGCGAGATCCCTGCCGATCCGTCCACCCATGATTTCACCGCCTACACGCAGGCGAGCTTTCCCTATGCCATCCGCCAGCGCCCCGATGCCGGCAATGCGCTGGGGCGCGTGAAATTCATCTTCCCCAACAATCACGCGATCTACCTGCACGACACGCCGCAGAAGAACCTGTTCGCCCGCCAGGCGCGCGCCTACAGCTGGGGCTGCGTGCGCGTGCGCGACCCGCTGCGCCTTGCGGAGCTGCTTCTGGCCCCGCAGCAGACGGACGCCCGCGCCTTCATCGACCGCGTGCTTTCGGCCGGGCGCGAGCGCTATGTGCATCTCGACCAGCCGGTGCCGGTGCATCTGGTCTATCGCACGCTCTGGATCGACGCGGCCGGGATCACCCACATGCGTCCGGACGTGTACGGGCGCGACCGGGCCGTGCTGCAGGCCCTGCGCGCGGCGGGCGTGGCCATTCCCGAGGCGTGAGCCATCCGGCTTGGCCGGGGTGTCCCCGCCGCCTATGCTGACGGGCACCCGAGGGAGAGCGCACCCCATGACCCACACCGTCCGCGAGATCGCCGCGGCGCTCGGCATGCGCGTGGAGGGCGATGCCGAGCGGCGGGTGCGCCGGCCGGCCCACCCGGCCGAGGCGGGCCCCGAGGACATCGCGCTGGCCATGGACGGCCGCCACGAGGGGCTGCTGGCCGCAGGACGCGCGCGCGTCGCGCTGCTGCGCGAGGGGGCCGACTGGCGGGCGCTGGGCCTCGACGCCGCGATCTTCGCCGCGCGCCCGCGCTGGGCGCTGGCGGGGCTGTCGGCGCGCTTCGCGCCGCCCCCCGACATCGGCCCCGGCATCCATGCGCTGGCGGTGGTCGATCCGGCGGCCGAGATCGGCGAGGGCGCGGCCATCGGCCCGTTCTGCGTGGTGGCGGCGGGGGCCGCGATCGGGCCGGGCACGGTTCTGCGCGCGCAGGTGTTCGTCGGAAAGGGGGCCGAGATCGGGGCGAACGGGCTGCTGCACCCCGGCGTGCGCGTCGGCGCAGGGGTCCGGATCGGGGCGCGGGCCGTCATCCACGGCAATGCGGTGATCGGGGCCGACGGGTTCTCCTTCGTCACGCCCGAGCCCGGCGCCGCGGAAAGCGCGGCGCGGACGGGCACCGTGTCCGAAGCTGCCCGCGCGCAGCGCCTCTCGAAGATCCATTCGCTGGGGGCGGTCGCGGTGGGCGACGATGTCGAGATCGGGGCGGGGACCTGCATCGACCGCGGCACCTTGGCCGACACGCGCATCGGATCGGGGACCAAGATCGACAACCTGGTCCAGATCGGCCACAACGCGCGCGTCGGCGAGGGCTGCCTGCTGTGCGGCCAGGTCGGGGTGGCAGGCAGCGCGGTGATCGGCGACCGCGTGGTGCTTGGCGGCCAGAGCGGCGTTGCCGATCATGTCGCCATCGGCGCCGACAGCGTCTGCGGCGCGCGGTCCGGCGTCGGCAGCGACCTTCCCGCGGGCTCGGTGGTGCTTGGAACCCCGGCGATGCCGCGGGCCGAGGCGCTGCAGGTCATGCTGTCCTGGAAGCGCCTGCCCGCCCTCATCGCCCGGGTGCGCGGCATCGAGAAACGGCTTTCCGCGACCGATGCGAACCGATAGAAGCGCGCGAACCGGAACGAGGGCGGCCATGACCGAGGACGACGTCGCGCAGAGGATCATCGGCATCATCGCCGATCAGGCGATGCTCGATCCGGCCGATGTGTCGCCGGAGGCCTCGCCCGAACAGCTCGGCATCGACAGCCTCGGGCTGGTCGAGATCGTGTTCGCGATCGAGGAGGCGTTCGACGTCTCCGTGCCCTACAACGCCAACGAGCCGTCGGCGTCCGAATTCGACATCTCCACCGTCGCCAAGATCGTCGAGGCGGTGAAGCGGCTGATCGCCGAGAAGGGCTGAGGGCGGCCGGTGCGGCGGGTCGTCGTCACGGGGTTCGGCGTCGTCTCGTCGCTCGGACTGGACCGCGCCGCCCATTTCGACGGCCTGCGCGAAGGGCGCTGCGGCATCGCGGCGCTCGCCATCGAGGATGTCGAGCGCCTGAGCGTGCGCATCGGCGCCGCGGCCGCGGGTTTCCGCGGCGAGGACCGGCACTCGCGCTCGGACCTCGCGCTGCTGGACCGCACCACGCAGTTCGCGCTGGCGGCGGCCGACGAGGCGGTCGCCGACGCCGGCCTTTCGCTGGGCGAGGCGGAGGCGACCCGCGCAGGCGTGGCCATCGGCACGGCGCTGACCGGCATGGAGACCATCGACGCCGCCTATCGAGCGGTCTTCGCGGAAGGCAAGAACCGGGTGCACCCCTTCGTGGTGCCGCGGCTGATGACCTCGGCCGGGGCCAGCCACATCAGCATGGCGCATGGGCTCAAGGGGCCGGCCTTCACGGTGTCCACGGCCTGCTCCTCCTCCAACCACGCCATCGGCCAGGCTTTCCACCTTGTCCGCGGCGGCGGGGCCGACGTGATGCTGGCCGGCGGGGCCGAGGCGCCGCTGGTGTTCGGCGTCATCAAGGCGTGGGAGGGGCTGCGGGTGATGGCGCGCGACGCCTGCCGCCCGTTCTGCGCCACGCGCAGCGGCATGGTGCAGGGCGAGGGCGCGGCGGTGGCGGTGCTGGAGGAGCGCGACCGGGCGCTGGCCCGCGGCGCGACAATCTGGGCCGAGATCGCGGGCTTCGGCATGGGCGCCGATGCGGGCGACATCGTGCAGCCCTCGCTCGACGGCGCGACGCGGGCGATCCGCGCGGCGCTGGCGGATGCGCGGATGGACCCGGCCGAGGTCGGCTACATCAACGCCCATGGCACCGGGACTGCCGTGAACGACCGCACAGAGGCCGCGGCGATCCGGGCCGCCTTCGGCGCGCATGCGGGCGCGGTGTCGGTGTCGTCCACCAAGTCGATGCACGGCCACTGCCTGGGCGGGGCCGGGGCGGTCGAGCTTGCGGCGGTGCTGCTTGCGCTGCGCGAGGGCGTCATCGCCCCCACGATCAACCATCTCGAGACGGATCCGGAGATCGGCCTCGACGTCACGCCCAATGTCGCGCGGCAGCGGAGGGTGACGGCTGCGCTGTCGAACAGCTTCGCCTTCGGGGGCCTGAACGCGGTGCTCGCGCTGCGCGGGGCCTGAGTTTCCCGCGCGTCAGCCCTTCGTCGCTTCGAGCGCCCGCGTGAAGCCGGTCAGCGAAACCGTGACGGGCACCTCGCCTGCCCGGCCGTTCTGCAGGATCGCGAATGAAAAGGTCGCCACCCTTCCGCGCCGGAACGCGTTGATCAGGGCGTTCGACAGCGGGGAACGGACGATGCATCCGTTCGGCTGGCAGACGAAGTAGGCAGAGCGCTGGGGCTCGCCGCCGTCGACCCGCAGCTCCAGCCCCTCGTTCAGGACGACGCCAAGAGGCGTCAGAATGTTCGCGACGAACTCTACGCGCTCGGAACCCACGCTCGTCGGTTCGGGCAGCCGCTCGATCTGCATGTTCAGGGCGCTTTCGCCCTGGGCCGTCTTGCCGACCTGCTCCATGATGCAGGGACGGCCAGCCTTGGCGCAGACCACTGTCCAGTCGCCCTGGGCGGTGCGCGTGACGTCGGCCCCCTGCTGGGCGGACGCGGTGCCGGCGGTCGCCGCGGCAAACGCAACGGCAAGGCTGAGGGATCGGAAGGCCAAGACTGTCTCCACGGAACTCTGTGCGCGGCCCGGCCCCTATCGCGTGCGGCGATCCCGCGCGATCCTGCGGCAGGGGCCCCCGGCGAACCGTAGCCCCCACACGCGGACCGCTGATTTTCTTGAACTTCCCTGTCGGACTGGCCGCATCAACGCCGCGGACGCTAGGCGCGCCCGCGGGTTCGGTCAAGCCCGATGTGGCGCCGGGTCAGCGCGCGTCGCCGCCCGCCTGCCGCAGGTGCCGCTGCGGCGCGAGGCGCATGCCGTCCGTCGCATCGGGCGGGAGCTTCATCAGCGCGCGCAGCCCTTCGCCCCGGGTGATGAGATCCTCCAGCGTGTAGCCCTCGAGCACGCCGTAGAAGGCATCGAGCGCGCGCAGCAGGATGTCGCGGAAGCGGCATTCCGTCACCAGCGGGCAGGTGTTGGCGTCGGCGTAGAGGCACTCGGTCAGGCAGGGCCCGCGCTCGGTGGCGCGGACGATCATGCCTATGTTGATCGCCTCGGGCGCCATGGCCAGCCGCACGCCGCCGCCCCGGCCCCGCACCGTCTCGACGACGCCGAGACCGGCGAGCTTGTGGGCGATCTTGGCGAGGTGCGCCTCGGACATGTTGCACACCCTGGCGATCTCGCCGACCGGCGCGACGCGGCCGTCGTTGAGCGCGCAGTACATCAGCAGGCGCATCGCGTGGTTGGATCGGACCGTGAGTTGCATCTCGCCCCCCTCGCGCCGCATAAGGCGCCTGCGAGAGGCGATTTTCGGTCGAATCCGCCGTGCGGGCCTTGATGCAAATCAGAAGGTCGGGGCGGTTTTAAGCGATTTTCGCGGTCTCAGAGGATGCCCGGCAGCTTCAGCCCGTGCGCGCGCGCGCAGTCCAGCGCCTCGGGATAGCCCGCATCGGCATGGCGCATCACGCCGGTCGCCGGGTCGTTCCACAGCACCCGCTCCAGCCGCCGCGCGGCCTCGGGCGTGCCGTCGGCGACCACCACCATGCCGGCGTGCTGGCTGAAGCCCATGCCGACGCCCCCGCCATGGTGCAGGCTGACCCAGGTCGCCCCGCTGGCGGTGTTCAGCAGCGCGTTCAGCAGCGGCCAGTCCGACACCGCGTCCGAGCCGTCGCGCATCCCTTCCGTCTCGCGGTTGGGGCTGGCGACCGAGCCCGAATCGAGATGGTCGCGTCCGATGACGATGGGCGCCGACAGCGCGCCCGAGGCCACCATCTCGTTGAAGGCCAGCCCCAGCCGGTGGCGCTGCCCGAGGCCCACCCAGCAGATGCGCGCCGGCAGGCCCTGGAAGGCGATGCGTTCGGCGGCCATGTCGAGCCAGCGGTGCAGGTGCGGGTCGTCGGGGATCAGTTCGCGCACCTTCGCGTCCGTGCGGCGGATGTCCTCCGGGTCGCCCGACAGCGCGCACCAGCGGAAGGGGCCGATGCCGCGGCAGAACAGCGGGCGGATGTAGGCGGGCACGAAGCCGGGGAAGTCGAACGCGTCCGCCTGCCCCTCCTCCAGCGCCATCTGGCGGATGTTGTTGCCGTAATCGACCGTCGGCACGCCCATGCGATGGAAGTCGAGCATCGCCGCGACCTGCACGCGCATCGAGGCCTTCGCCGCCGCCGCCACCGCGCCCGGGTCGCTGTCGCGCGTCTCGCGCCACTGCGCCATGGTCCAGCCGGCGGGCAGGTAGCCGTTGACCGGGTCATGCGCCGAGGTCTGGTCGGTCACGAGGTCGGGCCGCACGCCGCGCGCGACCAGTTCGGGGAAGATCTCCGCCGCATTGCCCAGCAGTGCCACCGATTTCGCCTCGCCCAGCGCCGTCCAGCGCTCGATCATCTCCAGCGCCTCGTCGAGCGTTTCGGCGCGTTCGTCGACGTAGCGGGTGCGCAGGCGGAAGGCGATGCTGTCGGGGTTGCACTCGACCGCAAGGCAGCAGGCGCCCGCCATCACCGCGGCCAGCGGCTGCGCCCCGCCCATGCCGCCGAGGCCCCCGGTCAGGATCCAGCGCCCCCTGAAGCTGCCGCCGTAATGCTTGCGGGCGGCCTCGGCGAAGGTCTCGTAGGTGCCCTGCACGATCCCCTGCGTGCCGATGTAGATCCAGGAGCCGGCCGTCATCTGGCCGTACATCATCAGGCCCTTGCGGTCGAGTTCGTGGAAATGGTCCCAATTCGCCCAGCGCGGCACGAGGTTGGAGTTGGCGATCAGCACCCGCGGCGCGTCCGCATGGGTGCGGAACACGCCCACCGGCTTGCCGGACTGCACGCACAGCGTCTCGTCGCCCTCCAGATCGCGCAGGGCGGCCGTGATGCGGTCGAAATCCTCCCATGTCCGCGCCGCGCGGCCGATGCCGCCATAGACCACCAGCTCGTGCGGGTTCTCGGCCACGTCGGGGGCGAGGTTGTTCATCAGCATGCGCAGCGGCGCCTCGGTCAGCCATGATTTCGCGGTGATGCGCGGGCCGGTCGGCGGCGTCACCACGCGGGCGTTGCGGCGGGGGTCGCTCATGGGGCGCGCTCCTGTCGGGCGAGGTCGGGGAACAGCGACGGCCCGGCGGCGTCGACAAGGGCGCGGGCGCGCAGCAGCGCCGCCGCCGCCTCGATGTCGGGGGCGAGCGCGCGGTCGTCGGTCAGCGTCGGGACATCGGCGCGCAGCCGGGCCAGCGCGCGCGCAAGGGGCGCGGAGGTGGACAGCGGGGCGCGGAACTCGATCCCCTGCGCGGCGCACAGCGTCTCGATGGCGACGATGCGCGCGAGGTTCGCGGTCATCTCCGCCAGCCGCCGCGCGCCATGGGCGGCCATGCTCACATGGTCCTCCTGGTTGGCCGAGGTTGGCGTGCTGTCGGTGCTGCAGGGGTTCGCCCGCTGCTTGTTCTCGCTCATCAGCGCCGCGGCGGTGACCTCGGCGATCATGTAGCCCGAGCACAGGCCCGGGTCGGGCGTCAGGAAGGGCGGCAGGTCGAAGCTGAGGGTCGGGTCCACCATCAGGGCGATGCGGCGCTGGCTGACGGCCCCGATCTCGGCCACGGCCAGCGCGATCATGTCGGCGGCGAAGGCCACCGGCTCGGCGTGGAAGTTGCCGCCCGAGACGATCGCGCCGTCGCCCAGCACCAGCGGGTTGTCGGTGGCCGCGTTGGCCTCGGTGCAAAGGGTTCCGGCGGCCATGCGCAGCAGGTCCATCGCCGCGCCGGTCACCTGGGGCTGGCAGCGGATGCAATAGGGGTCCTGCACGCGGGCATCGCCCTCGCGGTGGCTGTCGCGGATGACCGAGCCGCCGAGCAGCGCGCGCAGGGTCGCCGCCGCCTCGATCTGGCCGCGATGGCCGCGCAGGGCGTGGATGTCGGCGTGCAGCGGCGCGTCCGAGCCCATGATGGCGTCGGTGGACAGCGCCGAGGCCAGCAGCGCGGCCTGCGCGCAGTCCCAGGCGTCGAACAGGCCGGCCAGCGCGAAGGCGGTCGAGAACTGGGTGCCGTTGATGAGCGCCAGCCCCTCCTTCGGCCCCAGCGTCACCGGCGAAAGCCCCGCCTCGGCCAGCGCCGCGCCCCCGGGCAGGACGCGGCCGCCGATCTCGGCCTCGCCCTCGCCCATCAGCACCGCCGCCATGTGCGCGAGCGGCGCGAGATCGCCCGAGGCCCCGACCGAGCCCTGCGCCGGGATCAGCGGCGTCACACCGCGCGCCAGCATCGCCTCGATCAGCGCCAGCACATCCCAGCGCGCGCCCGAGGCCCCGCGGCCCAGCGACAGGAGTTTCAGCCCCATCATCAGCCGCGCGACCCGGGCCGGGATGGCGGGGCCGACGCCGCAGCCATGCGAGCGGATGAGGTTGCGCTGCAGCGTCGCCGTGTCCGAGGCCGCGATGCGCACCGAGGCGAGCTTGCCGAAGCCGGTGTTCACCCCGTAGACGGCCGCCTCGCCCGAAGCGGCCCGCGCCACGGTCGCCGCCGCCGCCTCGACGCCCGGGCGGCAGGCGGGGTGGAGCGCGAGGGCGGCGTCCTCGCGCCACAGCCGCGACAGGTCGGCCAGGGTCGCGGATCCCGGTGCCAGCGTCAGGGTCGGCACGGCACGCCCTCCACGATGCGGTCGCGCAGCGGCGAGAAGCCGATGCGGTAGGCCAGTTCCGCCGGCCGCGTCGCGTCCCAGACGCACAGGTCGGCCCGCAGCCCGGGCGCGATCATGCCGCGGTCGGCCATGCCCAGCGCCCGGGCCGCATTGCGCGTGGCGCCGGCCAGCGCCTCCTCCGGCGTCAGGCGGAACAGGGTGCACGCCATGTTCAGCGCCAGCAGCGGCGAGGTCAGCGGCGCGGTGCCCGGGTTGCAGTCGGTCGCCACCGCCATCGGGACGCCCGCCGCGCGCAGCAGCGCCACGGGCGGCAGGCGCGTCTCGCGCAGCGCGTAGAAGGCGCCCGGAAGCAGCACCGCCACCGTGCCCGCCCGCGCCATCGCCGCCGCCCCGTCCTCGTCGAGCCATTCCAGATGGTCGGCCGACAGCGCCCCGTGCCGCGCCGCGAGCGCCGCGCCGCCGAGGTTGGACAGCTGCTCGGCGTGCAGCCGCACCGGCAGGCCCAGCGCGCGGGCGCGCCCGAACAGCCGGGCGATCTGGGCGGGGGAGAAGGCGATGCCCTCGCAGAAGCCGTCCACCGCATCGACCAGCCCCTGCGCGTGGGCGGCCTCGAGCGCGGGCAGGCAGGTTCCGTCGAGATAGGCGTCGGCGCCGCCGGCCTCGGGCGGCACGGCATGGGCGCCGAGGAACGAGGTGGCCACCGAGACGCGCCGCAGGCCGGCCAGCGCGCGCGCGGTGCGCAGCATCCGCAGTTCTGTATCGATATCAAGGCCATAGCCGGACTTGATTTCGACCGTCGTGACACCGTCGGCCAGCAGGCGGTCGAGCCGCGGCAGCGCCTGCGCCCCCAGCGCCCCCGCATCCGCGGCGCGGGTGGCGCGCACGGTCGACAGGATGCCGCCGCCCGAGCGCGCGATGGCGGCGTAGTCCTCGCCCAGCAGGCGGCGCTCGAACTCGTCGGCGCGGTCGCCGCCGTGGACGAGATGGGTGTGGCAGTCGATCAGCCCGGGGGTGACGAGCCGGCCCTCCAGCCGCTCGGCCGGCAGGCGCGCGAGGGCCGCGGGGATGGCGTCGGCGGGGCCGGCCCAGGCGATGCGCCCGCCGGCCAGCGCCACGGCGCCCGGGGCGATCAGGCCGTAGGGCGCGCCGCCCGGGGCCATGGTGGCCAGCGTCGCGTCGGTCAGCAGCCGGTCGCGCGGCACGGGATCGTCGGGCATCGGGGGTCGCCTCCGGCCGCGATGGTGTGGCGTCGGGCCGGCGCTGTCCATAGGGTGAGGGCCGCCGCGCGATGCGGCGCCGCGCAGGGCGCGGCGGGGCGGGGCGCGGGGGAGGGGCGCGCGCCGCCGCCGCCGGCCAGGGCCGCGGCCCGGACGGGACGAGGGGGCAAGCCATTGCGGATACACGCGGAACTTGCGCTGCTGCCGGGCGGCTGGGCGCGCGATGCGGCCGTCTCGGTGGGGCCGGACGGGCGCATCGCGGCGGTCGAGACCGGCGTCGCGCCGCCGCCCGGCGCGCCGCGCCGGCTGCTGGTCCCGGCCATGGCGAACCTGCATTGCCACAGCTTCCAGCGCGCAATGGCCGGGCTGACCGAGGGGCGCGAGGACGGGCGCGACGGCTTCTGGTCGTGGCGGGCCTGCATGTACCGCTTCCTCGACCGGCTGACGCCCGACCAGATCGAGGCGATCGCGGCGCTGGCCTTCGTCGAGATGCTGGAGGCCGGTTACGCGGCCGTGGCCGAGTTCCATTACCTGCACCACGCCCCGGACGGCACGCCCTACGACAACCCGGCCGAGACCGCGGCGCGCATCTGCGCCGCGGCCGGGACGACCGGGATCGGGCTGACGCTGCTGCCTGTGCTCTATGCCCATGGCGGCGCCGGAGGGCTGCCGACCGAGCCGGAACAGCGGCGTTTCGCCTGCGATTTCCCGCTTTATGAACGGCTGGTCATGAATGCGGAGGCGGCGCTGGCCTGCCTGCCGCCGGATGCGCGGCTGGGCGTGGCGCCCCATTCGCTGCGGGCGGCGACGCCCGGGCAGGTCGCCGCCGTCCGCGCCGCCTGGCCCGACGCGCCGCTGCACATCCACGCCGCCGAGCAGCCGCGCGAGGTCGCGGCGGTCGAGGCCGCGCATGGGCGGCGCCCCGTCGACCTGCTGCTGGACCTGGGCGCGGGCGAGGGCTGGACGCTGATCCACGCCACGCACATGACGCGGGAGGAGACCGAGGGGCTGGCCTGGTCCGGGGCGGTGGCGGGGCTGTGCCCGATCACCGAATCCAACCTCGGCGACGGCATCTTTCCCGCCGTGCGCCATCTGGCCGAGGGGGGGCGCATCGGCATCGGCTCGGACAGCTGCGTGCGCATCGCGCTGGCGGAGGAGCTGCGCACGCTGGAATACGGCCAGCGCCTGCGCGACGGGACCCGCTGCGCGCTGGCCGGCGACACCGCCTCGACCGGCGCGGCGCTGCATGCGGCGGCGCTGGCGGGCGGCGCGCAGGCGCTGGGGCGCGAGACGGGGGCGATCCGCCCCGGGGCCTGGGCCGATCTCTGCGCGCTGGATGCGGACGCGCTGGCCTTCGCGGCGCTGCCCGAGGCCCGGCTGCTCGACGGCTGGATCCTCGCCGGCGACGACCGGCTGGTGCGCGAGGTCTGGGCGGCGGGCCGGGCCGTGGTGCGCGACGGCCGCCACATTGCGCGCGAGGGGGTCGAGCGGCGCTGCCGCGCCGCGCTCGCCGCGCTCACGGCGTGAGGCGGTCGCCCCGCGCACGCGAGGGGACGGGGGTCGCGACCGTTCTGCGCCGTCCGCCCCGCGCCGGCGTCCCGCCGCATTGCGGGCAGGCGGGGAATGGAGCGGGTGAAGGGAATCGAACCCTCGTCTGGAGCTTGGGAAGCTCTCGCTCTGCCATTGAGCTACACCCGCGAGCCCGTGTCGGATACCGCTTCGCGCGATCCCGCTTCAAGCCCCAATCGCGCGCGCGGCGGCGGGGCGGCAAAAAAGGCCGTGGCGCGGCCGGGCGGGATGGCCGCGGCGGCGCGCGCGCGGGTCGCGCGTCCCGGCGACCCCCGTCCTTCTCAGCCGCCCTGCCGCACCAGCGCCGCGAAGGGCCGCTCCGTCATGGCGTAGATCAGCACGTCCTCGCCCTCGACGTCGCAGAGGCGGCGGTAGAAGGCGCGCGCGCGTTCGTTGCGGCGCAGGGCGGTCAGCCACAGGAACACCCCGCCCTGCGCGGCGCTGGCCCGGGCGACGGCTGTCACCAGGGCCCGGCCGACGCCGCGGCCCCGCGCGCCCTCCTCCACGTAGAGGTCGCACAGGAAGGCCCCGCGGGCGGCCCAGGCGCTTTCGTAGCAGGGCCGCCAGGTCGCGAGCCCCACCGCCGCCCCGCCCATCCGCGCGAGCAGGCCCTCCACCGCCCGGCCCTCGGCGCAGACGTCGCGCAGCATGGCGGCCTCGGTCGCATGGTCCGCCGGATCGCCCTCGTGCAGGCAGAGCGCCCGCATCAGGCGCGCCACCTCCGCCGCGTCGGGTTCGCGGGCGGGCGCGATCGCGAGGTCGGCAAGCCCGGCCATGGGCGGCATGGTCCCTCTCCGCGGTCCTTGCGGCAAGCGTTCCCCCGGCCGCGCGCCCCGGAGCGAAAACCGGCGCGCGCGCCGCGATTAACCAGAATTCGCCCTTTGAAATCAACTGTCCCGAGCTCGGACGGCGCTTCCCTCGGGTCGGTGTCCGCTCTAGGGTTCCCGTGCCCCGCACGCCAAGGACCCCCATGCCCCTGACGATCTGCACCTGGAACATCAACAGCGCCCGCCTGCGCGCCGACCTGATCCTGCGCCTGCTGGCCGAGGCCGCGCCCGACGTGCTGTGCCTGCAGGAGACCAAGTCCCCCGTGGACAGGCTGCCGCTCGACGCCTTCGCCGCCGCGGGCTGGACGCATGCGGTGGCGCGGGGCGAGAAAGGCTACAACGGCGTCGCCATCCTGTCGCGCCTGCCGCTCGAGCCGCTGCCGCATGTCGATTTCTGCGGCAAGGGCGACGCCCGCCATGTCGCCGCCGCGCTGCCCTCGGGCGTGGCGGTGCACAACCTCTACATCCCCGCGGGCGGCGACGAGCCCGACCGCGCGAGGAACCCCAAATTCGCCCACAAGCTGGATTTCGTGGCGGAACTCGCCGCCTGGGGGCGCGAGCGCCGCGGCCCCGCGGTGCTGGTGGGCGACCTGAACATCGCCCCGCGCGAGGACGACGTGTGGTCGCACCGCGAATTGCTGGGCGTCGTGTCGCACACGCCGGTCGAGACGGAGGGCCTCGAGGCCGCCCGCGCCGCCGGCGGCTGGACCGACGCCACCCGCGCCATGATCCCCGAGGGCAAGCTGTATTCCTGGTGGAGCTACCGCGCACGCGACTGGGCACTGTCGGACCGCGGCCGGCGGCTCGACCACATCTGGGCCAGCCCCGAGCTGTCCCCCGCCATCCGGGCCGGCCATGTCCTGAAGGCCGCCCGCGCCTGGGACCGGCCGTCCGATCACGTCCCGGTGCTGGCGACGTTCGCGGTGTGACGGCGCCCCCGCCGCCTCACGGCCCGCCGCGGAAGGCGTCGACCTCGGCGGTGACGAAGTCGCGGAAGGCCTCGACGCGGCGCGAGCGGCGCAGCTCCTCGGGGTAGACGAAATAGACGGTGAAGGGCGGGCTGGTCAGCTCCGGGGCCACCACCTTCAGCTCCGGGTGCGCCATGGCCATGTAGTCGGGCAGCATCGCCACCCCGAGGCCGTGCAGCGCCGCCTGCAGCATGGCGAAATAGTTGTTCATCAGCATGGTCGAGCGGTGGGCGATGTCGAGCTGCGCGTTCAGCCAGTAGCCGACCGGGGTGGGCTGGCGGGCCGAGGGGCTGTAGCCGATGAGGCGGTGGCCGCGCAGGTCGGCGGTGCTGGCCGGCGTTCCGTGGCGGTCGAGGTAGGATTGCGAGGCGTAGAAGCGCATCGCCACGTCGAACAGCGGGCGGCGGATCAGGTCGGCCTGCTGCGGCTCGCGCATGCGGATGGCCACGTCGGCCTCGCGCATCGGCAGGTCGAGCACCGTCTCGGTCATCATCAGGTCGATCGACAGGTCGGGATAGGCCTCGAAGAAGCGCGGCAGCCGCGGCGTCAGCCACATCGCGCCGAAGCCGACCGTGGTGGTGACGCGCAGTTCGCCGAACACCTCGTCCTTGCTGTCGCGGATGCGCGCGCCCGCGGCGGCGAGGCGGCCGGTCATCTCGCGCGTGGCGTCGAACAGCAGCTCGCCCTGTTCGGTCAGGATCAGCCCGCGCGCGTGGCGGTGGAACAGCGTGGCGC
>DAIPIU010000064.1:0-15551 GCA_036770645.1 Rubrimonas sp.
ATGGACCACGGGAAGCTGACCGACCACAATGGGCGCACGGTCGATTTCCGCAACGTCATCCTGATCATGACTTCGAATGCGGGCGCGGCGGAACAGGCGCGCGAGGCCATCGGCTTCGGGCGCGACCGGCGCGAGGGCGAGGACGTGGCGGCCATCGAGAAGGCCTTCACGCCCGAGTTCCGCAACCGTCTCGACGCCGTCATCAGCTTCGCGCCGCTGCCGCGCTCGGTGATCCTGCAGGTGGTCGAGAAGTTCGTCCTCCAGCTCGAGGCCCAGCTCCTTGACCGCGGCGTGTCCATCGAGCTGACGCCCGAGGCCGCCGCATGGCTGGGCGAGAAGGGCTACGACGACAAGATGGGCGCCCGCCCGCTCGGCCGCGTGATCCAGGAGCACATCAAGAAGCCGCTGGCGGAGGAGCTGCTGTTCGGCCGCCTCGCCAAGGGCGGGCTCGTGCGCGTGACGGTGGTCGACGGCAAGATCGCCCTCGACATCCCCGAGCAGCCGCGGCCGGCCATTGCGGTCGAGGAGACGCCGCTTCTGACGGCGGACTGACCCGGCGGCTGACCTCATGCGGGCGCCCCCCGTCGGGGCGCCCGCAATGCGTGCAGGCGCGTCCTTGTGGCCCGGCCCCCGCTCGGTTAAGGCTTGGGGCATGGATCACCCGGCGACGCAATCCGGTCGCGACGACGGCCCAAGGCGACCCCGCGCGCCGAATGGCCGAACGCCGCCGCTCGCCGCGCTCGACCTCGGCACCAACAATTGCAGGCTTCTGGTGGCCCGGCCGCGCGATGGCGGCTTCCAGGTCATCGACAGCTTCAGCCGCGCCGTGCGGCTGGGCGAGCGCGTCGAGGAGACGGGCGAGCTCGGCCAGCCCGCCATGGACCGCGCCGTCGATGCGCTGGGGGTCTGCGCCGACAAGCTGCGCCGCCATGGCGTGCGCCGCATGCGGGCGGTCGCGACCGAGGCCTGCCGGCGCGCGCGCAACGCCCGCGCCTTCCTCGACCGGGTGCGCGCCGAGACCGGCCTGCGGCTCGAGATCATCACGGCGGAGGAGGAGGCGCGCCTCGCGGTGGCCGGCTGCGCGCCGCTGCTCGACACCGATGCCGACCAGCTTCTGGTCATCGACATCGGCGGCGGCTCCACCGAACTGATCTGGATCGACTTCGCCGGCACGCCCGCCCATCTGCGCGCGCGGCTGCTGATGGCCCTGGCGCCGTCGCGGCGCGGCGCGCTGGACGCCGACGCGCGGGCCCGCGCGGCCGGGGCGCACATCGTGGACTGGGTGTCCGCCCCGCTGGGGGTGGCGACGCTGCACGACCGCTTCGCCCACCTCATCAACCCGATGCTGCGCTACAAGGCCATGACGGAATGCTTCGAGGCGCAGTTGTCGCGCTTCCTGCCCTATGCGCGCCGCGACGGGCCGGCGCCGCCCAAGCTGCAGATCATCGGCGCCTCGGGCACCGTCACCACCATCGCCGGGGCGCATCTGGGCCTGCGCCGCTACGACCGCAGCATCGTGGACGGCATGTGGCTGCCCATGGCCGGCGCCATGCAGGTGATCGACACGCTCGTGGCGCTGGACGACGACGCGCGCGAGCGCCACCCCGGCATCGGGGCGGACCGCGCCCTGCTGATCGTCGCGGGCGCGGCGATCCTCGCCACCGTGATGAAGCTGTGGCCGGCGGAACGCCTGCGCGTCGCCGACCGCGGGCTGCGCGAGGGGCTGCTCTACGGCCTGATCGGCGACAGCGCAGGCGCCGCGCCCGTCGCCGCGGGCGGCGCGGCATGAGCGCCCCGGGGGGCGGCGGCCCCGGCGGCGGCGGCTCGGGCGGCGGCGGCTCCGGCCGCGGCGCGCGCGAGCTCAAGACCCGCGTCAAGACCGCCAAGGGCCGGACCGTCAGCCAGAAGCTGTGGCTGGAACGCCAGCTCAACGACCCCTACGTGGCGCGCGCCCGGCGCGAGGGCTTCCGCTCCCGCGCCGCCTTCAAGCTGTCCGAGATCGACGACAGGCGCCGCTTCCTGCTGCCCGGCGCGCGGGTGGTGGATCTCGGCTGCGCGCCGGGCGGCTGGCTGCAGGTCGCGGTCCGGCGCGTCAACGCGCTGGGCGAGAAGGGCGGCAAGGCGCGTGGCACCGTGCTGGGCGTCGACATCCAGCCGGTCGAGCCGGTCTCCGGCGCCGCGATCCTCGAACTCGACTTCCTCGCCGACGACGCCGACGCCGCGGTGAAGGCCGCGCTCGGCGGGCGGGCGGATGTGGTGCTGTCGGACATGGCGGCCTCGGCCAGCGGCCACCGCGCCACCGACCACCTGCGCATAATCGCGCTCTGCGACGCGGCGGCCGCCTTCGCCTTCGACGTGCTGGAGCCGGGCGGGACCTTCGTCGCCAAGGTCCTTCAGGGGGGCGCCGAGGGCGACCTGCTGGCGACGCTCAAGCGCCGCTTCGCCAGCGTAGCCCATGTGAAGCCCCCCGCCAGCCGCAAGGACAGCGCCGAGATGTACGTGGTGGCGACCGGATTCCGCCCGCCCGCGCCCCCCCGCCCGGACACGGACCCGGACACGGAGTCCGACGCATGACGCTCGTGCGCCTTCTGCCCGACGGCGACCCCGTCGCGGGCATGCAGCCCTCGCATCTGACCGACCCGGCGAACTTCACCGTCGCAGACCCGCGCGAGACGATCCATGTCCCGTTCCGGCGCGGGGGCGTCAGCGCGGGCGTCTGGGAATGCTCGCCCTGCCGCGAGGACATCGCGCGCTACGGCGTGGACGAGCTCTGCGTGATCCTGAGCGGCGTGGTGACGCTGACGCCCCGGGGCGGCGCGCCGCAGACCTTCCACGCCGGCGACAGCTTCGCCATCGGCGCGGATTTCTCCGGCGAATGGCGCATCGAGCGGACGCTGAAGAAATTCTGGATGATCGTCGAGCCCCCCTCGGCTGGCGCGGACCCCGCCGCGGGCTGACGCGCCCTCCGGCCGGAACGGACCGCATGCGCCGCGCCGCGGGGCATGAAAGATAAAACTGTATCTAAATTATCCCAACGATTTCAACTGTCCCGCATGAGGACAGCCGCCCGGCCCGCCATGCCGGCGGGTCGGGCGGCGCGCGCCCCGGGCCCTCAGAACCGCGTGGTCAGCGCGGTCAGCCAGGCGGGGCTGACCGACACCAGCCAGGCTTCGGCCTGCTTGTCGGCCCCGGTCAGGATCGCGAGGCCCACCGCGGCCAGCAGCAGCCCCATCGCGGCCTTCGCCCCGTAGCCCGCGCCCATCAGCCGGCCGCGCCAGCGCATCAGCGCCTCGCGCGACAGCGACCCCAGCGCCAGCAGCGGCAGCGCGGCGCCGATCCCGAAGGCGAGCATGGTCAGCGCCACCTGCCCGAGGTTCTCGCCGCGCGCCGCCATCACCGAGGCCGCGCCCAGCGTCGGCCCGACGCAGGGGGCCCAGACCGCCCCCAGCAGCAGCCCGACGCCGAACTGGCCCGACAGGCCCGCGGTCGAGAACCCGCCCAGCCGCGCCTCGGTCCAGGCCCCGGCCGGACCGGCCGCGGCCGCGACGCGGGCCTGCAGCGCCGGGACCATGAGGACGGCCCCGAGCGCCAGCAGCAGCGCGCCCCCCGCGGCGCGGAACGTCTCGCCGTCCAGCCCGATGGCGAAGCCGACGGTGGCGACGAACAGGCCGATCACGGTGAAGGACAGCGCCAGCCCGGCGGCCAGCGCCACGGGCCCGCGCCGGTGCTCGGAGGCCGCGGTCCCCAGCACGATGGGAATCAGCGGCAGCACGCAGGGCGACAGCGTCGACAGGACGCCCGCCAGCGCCGCGAGGCCCGTGGTCGCCAGCATCTCAGGCGCCCCCGACCGCGCCGCCGATCTGGGCCGCGATGCGGGCCGGATCGGTGTCGCCGACGGTCCGCGAGATCTCGGCGCCGCCTGCGAACACGATCAGCGTGCTCTGCTTCTGCACGCCGAAGGCCTTCAGCACGTCCTTGCGGCTGTCGAAATCGACCTCGAACTGGACGATTTCGGCCAGTTTCGGGTCGGCGAACAGCTCGGCCATGATCTTCTTCTGCTGCACGCAGACCGGGCACCAGGGGGCCGAGACCTCGACGAGGATCGGCTTGCCCGCTTCCATCGCGGCGTCGAAGGCCGCCTGCTCGAAGGGCTGCGGGGCGAAGCCGCCGGCGGCGGCGGGCAGGGCGGTGGCGAGGGCAGCGGCGAGGCCGAGGCCGAGGGCGGCGCGGCGGTGAAGGGGCGTCGTCATGGCGGTCTCCGGTCAGGGATGGCGGGGCGTCCATCGCCCCGGCCCGTCCCTGTTCGCCGTCGCCGCCCCGCGCGTTACCGCCTCACGGACTCGTGACCCTCCGGCGGCGCAGCAGCGCCGCGCCCAGGTTGGCGGCCACGAAGGCCGCGAAGATCGCCGTCACGATCGACGGCCCGGCCGGCGTGTCGAAGCGCGCCGACGCGCCCAGCCCCGCCAGCGCCGCCCCCGCTCCGATCAGCGCGGCGGCGACAGCCATCCCCTCGGGCGTGCGCGCCAGCGCTCGGGCCGCGGCGGCCGGGATGATCAGCAGCGCGGTGATCAGCAGCGCCCCCACCACCTTCAGCGCCACGGCCACCAGCACCGCCAGCGCCACCGTCAGCGCCAGCCGCTCGCGCGCGGGGTCGATGCCCTCGGCCGCCGCCAGATCGGCGCTCAGCGTCGCGGTCAGCATCGGCCGCCAGCGCCAGGCCAGCAGGGCCAGCACCAGCGCCGCCCCGCCCCAGATCGCCGGCAGATCGGCCCGGCCCACCGCCAGCACGTCGCCGAACAGATAGGCCGACAGGTCCAGCCGCACCCCGGGCTGCAGCGCCGCCGCCACGATGCCCACCGCCAGCGCCGAATGGGCCGCAACCCCGAGCAACGTGTCCATCGCGTAGGCGCGCCCCGAGGCCCATGACACGAAGGCCGCCATCCCGAGCGCCGCCGCCAGCACGCCCGGAAGGATCGGGACCTCCAGCGCCAGCGCCAGCGCCACGCCCAGGATCGCGGCGTGCGAGGTCGCGTCGCCGAAATAGGCCATCCGCCGCCAGACCACGAAACAGCCCAGCGGCCCGGCCGCGAGCGCCGCGCCCACCGCCGCCAGCGCCGCGCGCACCAGGAAATCGTCGAGGCCCGTCACGCCGTCTCCTCCAGCGCCGCGTCGCGCAGGGCGGCGGGGGCATGGGCGCAATCCTCGCCGTGCGCGTGGTCATGGGCATGCGCATAGAGCGCGAGCGCACCGTCCTGCACCGGGTCCTGCGCGGCGCCGAACAGGGCGCGCCAGGCCGGCGAGCCGGTCACCGCCATCGGCGTGCCCTCGCAGCAGACATGGCCGTTCAGGCACACCACCCGGTCCGTCGCCCCCATCACCACATGAAGGTCATGGCTGACCATCAGGACCGCGCAGCCCGTCTCGGCCCGCAGCGCCGCCACGAGGCGGTAGAAATCGGCGATGCCGGGCTGGTCCAGCCCCTGGGTGGGTTCGTCCAGCGCCAGCAGCCGCGGCCGCCGCGCCAGCGCCCGCGCCAGCAGCGCGCGCTGGAACTGCCCGCCCGACAGCTCGGCCATCTGCCGCGCGCCGAGGCCCGCGATCCCGACCCGCGCCAGGGCCGCAGCGCGCGCCGCCCGGTCGGCCCCCGCCAGCGCCACGAAGCGGTCCACCGTCAGCGGCAGGGTGCGGTCGATCGACAGGCGCTGCGGCACATGGCCGATGGTCAGGTCCGGGGCGCGGTCGATCCGGCCGGCGCCGGGCGCCACGGCGCCGATCAGCAGCCGCAGCAGCGTGGTCTTGCCCGACCCGTTCGGCCCGACCAATGTCACGATCTCGCCCGGGGCGATGCGGAAATCCACGCCGTGCAGGATGGTCCGGCCGCCCGCCGACAGGCCCAGCCCCGTGGCTGCGATCAGCGGCGCATCCCCGGCCCGGCTCATGGCGACGCCGCCTCCGGTCCGCGGCAGCGGGGACACAGGCCCTCGACCTCGACCGAGGCACGGTCGACGGCGAAACCCGCCGCATCCGCGGCCTCGTCGATGCGCCGGGCGACCGCGTCTCCCGGGGCCTCGGAGACGGTCCCGCAGTCGCGGCAGATCAGGAAGGCCGCGTCATGCGCCGCGCCCGGGTGGTCGCACGCGACGAAGGCGTTCAGCCGCTCGATGCGGTGCGCGAGGCCGTTGGCGACAAGGAAATCGAGGGCGCGATAGGCCACGGGCGGCTGCGGGGCGGCCCCTTCGGCGGTCAGCCGGCGCAGCACGTCGTAGGCGCCGAGCGCGCGGTGGCTTTCGAGCAGGATCTCGAGCACGCGCCGCCGCGTCTCGGTCAGCCGCAGGCCGCGCGCGGCGCACAGCGCCTGCGCGCGCGCCACGCCCTGCGCGACGCAGGCGGCATGGTCGTGGGCGCGGAAGGCGACGGGCCTTTCGGTCATCGTGGCGTGACCCCGGGTCGGGCCGCGCAGGGCTGCGGATGCGCCCGCGGGGCCTTGACTGTTACAGCATAACATTTCACATCGCTGTCGAACCGATAGCGCGCCTGCCGCATGCCGCGCAAGGCCGCCCCTGTCCGAAGGAGAGCCCGATGCCCAGAACCGTCCTCGCCGCCACACTGGCGCTGGCCGCCGGCACGGCGGTCGCCGCGCCGAAGGTGGTGGCCGACATCGCCCCCGTCCATTCGCTGGTCGCCGCAGTGATGCAGGGCGTCGGCGAGCCCGCGCTGATCCTGCCCCCCGGTTCCTCGCCGCATGGCCACGCGATGCGGCCGTCCGAGGCGCGGGCGCTGCAGGAGGCGGAGCTCGTGTTCTGGATCGGACCGCAGCTCGCGCCGTGGCTCGACGGGCCCATCGACGCGCTGGCGGGCCGCGCCACGGCGGTGGCGCTGCGCGACGCGCCGGGCATCACCCTGCTGCCGGTCCGAGAGGGCGCGACCTTCGAGGCGCACGATCACGATCACGATCACGACCATGACCATGACCGCGATCATGGTCACGGCCACGCCGAGGCCGCGGCGGGGCACGATCACGATCACGATCACGATCAGGCGGTCGAGGCGCATGAGGCGGACGACCACGACCACGGCGCCATGGACGAGCATGTCTGGCTCGACCCCGAGAACGCCAAGATCTGGCTGGGCGTCATCGCCGAGGCGCTGTCGCGGGCCGATCCGTCCAATGCCGCGACCTACGCCGCCAATGCCGCCGCCGCCGTCGCCGCGGTCGATGCGGCCTCGGCCGACGTCGCCGCGCGGCTGGCCCCTGTCCGTGGACTGCCCTTCGTGGTGTTCCACGATGCGTTCCAGTATTTCGAGGCCCGATACGGCGTCCCCGCCGCCGGCGCCGTGACGGTCAGCGATGCCGCCCCGCCCGGCGCCGCCCGCATGGCGGAAATCCGCCGCGTCCTGAAGGCCGCCGAGGCCGCCTGCATCTTCGCCGAACCGCAGTTTCCCGCGCGCGTGATCGCGGCCGTCGCAGAAGGCACCGGCGCGGGCACGGGCGTGCTCGACCCGTTGGGCGCGGGGCTGACGCCGGGGCCTGCGCTTTATCCGGCGGTGCTGCGCGGGCTCGCCGACGCTTTGGCCGGCTGCCTCGCGCCGTGATCACGGGGACCATCGTCGCAGCCGACCCGGTGGCCGAGGGCGTGGAACCGGGCGCGCTTCTCGCGATCCGGCGGGCCGATGTCGGCGCGGCGATCTGGCGGCGACTGCTGGACCCGGCGCTGGCCGGCTGGGCCGATGCCTGCCCCGAGACGCGCCTGCCGTCCTTCCGCATCGAGGCCGCCGCGGCGGACGCGGCCTGCGCGCTGGCCGCCGCGCTGCCCTGCGCGCCCCTTCTGGCCGCGGACGCCGCCGAACTCGCGCGGCGCTTCGCGCAGGCGACCGGGGCCGCGCGCCTGCGCCTGCGCCTCGATGTCGTGCGCGACGACGCCTGCCGGCGCTGGCACGTCGACCGGGTCGCGGTGCGGCTGCTCTGCGCCTATCGCGGCGCGGGCACCGAGTTCGGCGCGCCGGACGCGGGCGCGGCGCCGGGCGCGGCCCCCGCCGCGATCCGCGCGCTCGCCCGCGGCGAGGTCGGGCTGTTCCGCGGGTCGCTGGCGCCCTGGCGGGGCCCGGGCCTCGTCCACCGCTCGCCCCCGATGCGGCCCGGCGCGCCCGCCCGCCTGCTGCTGGTGGTCGACGCGGCCGGGGCCTGCGGATGACGGGGCGCAACGTCGCGACGACGCTGCGCCGCCGGCGGGCCGGGCGGCCGATGGCCGACTACGACGTCGCGCCGCCGGAGCTGCGCGCCTGGCTCGCGGCGGCGGCCCTGCCATGGTCGGCCGCATCGGCCCGCCGTCTGCACGCCCGCGCCCTGCGCGCGGCGGGCGGCGACCGCGCCGCGGCGCTGGCGGCGCTCGAGGCCCGGGCGGCGCGCCTGCTGGCCCGCGACGCGGCGCGGGTCTGGGGCCCGGCGCATCCAGCCGCGATGCCGCCCGACGCCGGCGCCGCTTGACGGGCCGCCCGCGCATCCCGACCTTGCACGGCATGTCACGCAACATCTTCGCCATCGGGATCGCCCTGGGCCTAGCCGCGCAGTCCGCGCCCGCGTCGGCGCACCCGCATGTGTTCGTGGATGCCGAGATCCGCTTCGTGCTGCGCGACGGCCTTCTCGACGCGGTGCAGGTCGGCTGGATGTTCGATCCGCTCTACTCGCTGCTCGTGCTGGAGGAGATGGGACTGGATCCTGCCGCCCCGCTCGATGCGGCAGGGGCGGCGGTGCTGGCCGCGCTCCAGCCGCAATGGGCGGCAGAGTTCGGCGGCGAGGGCAGCCTCGCGGTGGACGGCGAGGACCGGCCTCTGCGCCCGGCGCGCGCCTTCGCGGCGGCCATGGAGGAAGGGCGGCTGGTGCTGCGCTTCGAGCGGCCGCTTGAAGCGCCGCTGGACCCGCGGGGGGCGGCGGTTCTGGCGGCCATCTACGATCCCGGCTATTTCGTGGCCTATTTCCTGACCGACAGTCCGGGCGTCGATGGCGACCCCGGCTGCACCGCGATCGCGATGCCCTTCGAGGCCGACGCGGCGCTCGGGTCGCTGCAGACGGCGCTGCTGGGTCTGGGGATGGAGGAGAGCCCCGCCGATCCGATGATCGGGCGGCTGTTCGCCGACCGGGCGCGGCTTGCATGCGGCTGAGCCGGCCCGCCCCGTCCGGCGCGCGCGCGGCCTGGATGCGGGCGGCCGCGACGGTCGGCGCGCTCGCGGCCCTCGGCCTCGCGCTGTGGGCGTCGGGCGCCGGAGAGGCCGTGGCGGCCGCCGCGGTCTCGGCGCAGCGCGCGCTGACCGGAGAGCTTGCGGAAGCGATGATGGCGCTGCGGCGGGGCGAGGCCGGGGCGCTCGCCGGGCTGATCGGGGCATCGGCGCTGTACGGCGCAGCCCATGCGGCCGGGCCGGGCCACGGCAAGGCGCTGGTCGCCGCCGCGGGCCTCGGGTCCGGGGCCTCGGCCGCGCGCCTTGCCGCCGTCGCGCTGGCGGGCGCGTTCGCGCAGGGGGCCGTTGCGGTCGGCGCGACGCTGGCGGGGCTGTGGCTGCTCGCGATCCCCGCCACCCGCCTTGCGCCGCAGGTCGAGGTCGCCGCGGCCCCGGTCGGCGCCGCCGCCCTGCTGGCGCTGGGCCTCTGGCTGGTCTGGCGCGGCGGACGCGGGCTGCTGTCGGCGCAGGCGGCCTGCGATTGCGGCCACGACCATCGCGGGCATGGCGACGAGGGCGACCGCGGACATGGCCGGGCGGCATCGCCCGGCGCGCGTCTCGGCCTGCGCGAGGGCGCGGCGCTGGCGGCCGCCATCGCGGCGCGGCCCTGCACCGGCGCGGTGCTGGTCATGGCGCTGGCCGTCGCCGCAGGCGCGCCCTGGGCGGGCGTCGCGGCCGTCGCCGCCATGGCCGCGGGCACCGGCGCGGTCACCGGCATCGCAGCCGCGGCGTCGGTCGGGGCGCGCCGGGCGGCGCTGGGGCCCAGCGCCGACGGACCGGGCGTCGCCGCCCTCGCGCGCGTCGCGGCGGCGCTGACGCTCGCCGCGGGGTCTCTGGCGGCGATGGCGGGGCTCGCCGGGCTGGCCGGCTGAAGGGGACGGGGCGCGCGCATGGGCATCGAGGCCGCCATCGCGGCGCTGGCCGCAGGGTTCGGGCCGCGGATCGCCACCGCCGAAGGCATCCGCGCGCAGCACGCCCGCGACGAGGCGCACCATCCGCCATGCCTGCCCGCGGCCGTGGCATTCCCCGAGTCCAGCCCCGAGGTCGCCGCCATGCTGCGCCTCTGCGCGGCCCATGGCTGCCCGGTCACCGCGTGGGGCACCGGCACCTCGCTCGAGGGGCAGGCGATCCCCGACCATGGCGGGCTCAGCCTCGACCTGTCGCGCATGGACCGCGTGCTGGCCGTGAACGCCGCGGACATGGACGCGGTCGTGCAGCCCGGCGTCACCCGCAAGGCGCTCGACGCCGCCCTGCGCGACACCGGGCTGTTCTTTCCGGTGGACCCCGGGGCCGACGCCAGCCTCGGCGGCATGGCCGCGACCCGCGCCTCGGGCACCTGCGCCGTGCGCTACGGCACCATGCGCGAGAACGTGCTGGCGCTCGAGGTCGCGCTGGCGGACGGGCGGCTGATCCGCACCGGCTCGCGCGCGCGCAAATCCGCCGCCGGCTACGACCTCACCCACCTGTTCGTCGGCTCGGAGGGCACGCTCGGCGTCATCACCGAGCTGACCCTGCGCCTGCATGGCCGCCCCGAGGCGGTCGAGGCTGCGACCTGCGCCTTCCCGACCGTCGCGGCGGCCGTCGAGACCGTGATCGAGACCATCCAGAGCGCGATCCCCGTCGCCCGCATCGAGCTGCTCGACGCGCTCCAGATCCGCGGCTTCAACGCCCATGCCGGCTACGCCCTGCCCGAGGCGCCGACCCTGTTCCTCGAATTCCACGGCACGCCGGATGCGGTGGCCGAGCAGGCCGCGCGCGTCGAGGCGCTCGCGCTGGCGAACGGCGCATCGGGCTTCGCCCGCGCCGCCCGGCCGGAGGAGCGCACGCGGCTGTGGGCGGCGCGGCACGCGGCCTATTACGCCGCGCGGGCGCTGCGCCCCGGCGCCGAGGGCTGGGTCACCGACGCCTGCGTGCCGATCTCGCGGCTGGCCGAGGCCATCGCCGAGACGCAGGCCGACCTCGCCGGCAGTCCGCTGCCCGCGCCGCTGGTGGGCCATGTCGGCGACGGCAACTTCCACCTGTGCATCCTGCTGGACCCCGATAGCCCCGCCGAGCGCGCCGAGGCCGCGCGCCTGTCGCACCGCGTGGCGGAGCGGGCGATCCGGCTGGGCGGCACCGTCTCGGGCGAGCACGGCGTGGGCGTCGGCAAGAAACGCTACATGCAGGCCGAGCACGGCGAGGCTTGGGCGGTGATGGCCGAGATCAAGCGCGCGCTCGACCCCGCGGGGCTGCTGAACCCCGGCAAGATGGTCGACCCGCCCCCGGGGCCGTCCGGGGCCTGACCGGCCGCAAATCCCCCCCGGAAAGGGCGCTTTGCTGCGCCGCATCTTGATCGGCGTCAAATCTCTCGGACGAAAGTCCTGTCAATCTCTCCTGACACAACGCCTCGGGAGGGCCCCATGCGCATTCTGCTGATCCACCCCAACTACCATTCCGGGGGCGCCGAGATCGCAGGCAACTGGCCGCCCGCCTGGGTCGCCTATCTCGCGGGCGCGCTGAAGAAGAACGGCTACACCGACGTCACCTTCATCGACGCCATGACCAACCACCTGACCGACGATCAGGTGCGCGAGATGCTCAAGACCCACAAGCCCGACATCGTGGGCGCGACCGCCATCACGCCCTCGATCTACAAGGCCGAGAACCTGCTGAAGATCGCCAAGGAGGTGCATCCGGAGGCGGTGACCATCCTCGGCGGCATCCACGCCACCTTCATGTATCAGCAGGTGCTGACCGAGGCCCCCTGGATCGACGCCGTCGCCCGCGGCGAGGGCGAGCACATCATGGTCAACATCGCCCGCGCCGTGGAAAGCGGCGACTGGGCGGCGCAGCGCCATCAGGTGAAGGGGCTGGCCTTCGTGGACGGCGACAAGATCGTCGCCACGCCCGCCGAGCCGCCGGTGAAGGATCTGGAAGCCATCAGCCCTGACTGGTCGGTGCTGGAGTGGGAGAAATACATCTACATCCCGATGAACAAGCGCGTCGCCATCCCGAACATGGCGCGCGGCTGCCCGTTCACCTGCAGCTTCTGCAGCCAGTGGATGTTCTGGCGCAACTACCGCATCCGCGACCCCAAGCTGGTGGTCGACGAGATCGAGACGCTGATGCGCGAGCACGACGTGGGATTCTTCATCCTCGCCGACGAGGAGCCGACCATCAACAAGAAGAAGTTCGTGGCCTTCTGCCAGGAGCTGATCGACCGCAAGCTGAACATCCTCTGGGGCATCAACACCCGCGTCACCGACATCCTGCGCGACGAGAACGAACTCGCGATGTACCGCAAGGCGGGGCTGATCCATGTCTCGCTCGGCACCGAGGCCGCGGCGCAGCTCAAGCTCGACCGCTTCAACAAAGAAACCACGGTCGCGCAGAACAAGAAGGCGATCCAGCTGCTCAAGAAGGCCGGCATCGTGGTCGAGGCCCAGTTCATCGTCGGCCTCGAGAACGAGACCGTCGAGACCCTGGAGGAGACCTACCGGATGGCCATGGACTGGTCGCCGGACCTCGCCAACTGGGCCATGTACACGCCGTGGCCGTTCAGCGACCTGTTCAAGGAGCTGGGGGACAAGGTCGAGGTGTTCGACTACGAGAAATACAACTTCGTCACCCCGATCATGAAGCCCGACGCCATCGACCGCGCCACGCTGCTGGACCGGGTGATGGCCAACTATCGCCGCTTCTACATGAGCCGCGCGCTGTTCCATTACCCGTGGAGCCTGGACCGCAAGCGGCGCGGCTATCTGCTCGGCTGTCTCAAGGCCTTCCTGAAATCGGGCTTCGAGCGCAAGTTCTACGACCTCGGCCGCGTCGGCTATTGGGGGCCGCAGACGAAGGAGAAGCTGAACTTCAACTTCGACCGCACGCGCAAGCGCGCCGAGGCGTCGATGGACGACTGGAAGATGGCGCACCGCGACGAGAAGCGGCTGCGCGTCGAGCCGATGGAGATCGTGCTCTGCGGCGGGGGCAAGGGCGAATACGACGAGGACGCGCCCGCGCCGAAGAAGGACTTCGTGATCCCGGACAAGGCCCCGGCCCGGGTCGCGGTGCCGGCGGAATGACCGACCGGATCGGCCCCAACGCCGTGACGCGGCTGGCGGAAGCCGCCGAGGCGGCGCTGGGGCCGGACGCGACGCGCGCCCTGTTCGCCGCCGCCGGCCTGACCCGCCATCTCGACGCGCCGCCCGAACGCATGGTGGCGGAGGGCGACGTGGTGGCGCTGCACCGCGCGCTCGCCCGCGCGCATCCCGGCGCGGCGCAGCGCATCGCCGCAGATGCCGGGGCGCGCACGGCCGCCTATCTGCTGGCCCACCGCATCCCGCGCCCGGCGCAGGCGGTCCTTCGCCTGCTGCCGCCGGCGCTGGCCGCGCGCGGGCTGCTCGCGGCCATCGGCGGGCATGCCTGGACCTTCGCGGGCTCCGGCACCTTCGCCGCGCGCGTTGCCGCCGGCGGGGCCGCGGTGCGGGTCGCGGGCGGCCCCTTCGCCGATCCAGGCCCCGCCGCGGCACCGCTCGGGGCCTTCTACGGCGCGGTGTTCGAGACGCTGTTCCGCCGCCTCGTCAGCGCGCGGAGCGCCGCCGTCGCCGCGGCCGGGGGCGGCGCCTGCGACGTTGCGCTCGGCTGGCGGGCGGGCGCGGCGCACCCTCTCCCCCTCGCGGCGCAAACCAGCTAGACTGGCTGCCTGTCAGGAGGGCTGGACACATGGCCGACACCGCCGCGCCCGCCATCGCGCCCGAGGCGATCACCATCCCCGCCTTCGCTGGGGATGGCACGCTTTATCCGGTCGAGAAGCTGGAGGCCCACCGCCGCGGCCTGCGGCACCTCGCGATCTCGGCCTTTGTCTTCGACGGCGACAGGCTGCTGATCCAGCGCCGCGCCGACGGCAAGTACCATTGCGGCGGCATGTGGGCCAACACGGTCTGCACCCACCCCCACTGGGGCGAGGCCCCCGCCGCCTGCGCCGCCCGCCGCCTGCGCGAGGAACTCGGCGTCGCCGTGCCGCTGACCGCCACCGGCGTCTCGGAATACCGCGCCGAGGTCACGAACGGGCTGATCGAGCATGAGGTGGTGCACATGTTCCGCGGTGCCGCCTGCGCCGCGACGCTGGCGCTTTCGCCCGACCCGGCCGAGGTGGCCGAGACGCGCTGGGCGACCGCCGCCGAACTGAAGGCCGAGATCGCCGCGACCCCCGAGCGATTCACGCCCTGGTTCCGCATCTATGTCGACCGCTGGCCGGACTTCGCCTTCGGGCGGGCTGCCTGAGCGCCCGCCCGAACGCCGCCGGTCTCAGCGTCCGGGGACGGGCTCGCTCGCCAGCCCCTTCGCGATCGCCACGCACATCACCAGCAGCACCGCTGCGAAGGGCAGGCCGGTCGAGACCGCCATGGCCTGCAGCGCCGCCAGCCCCCCGCCCAGCAGCAGGGCGATGGCCACCAGACCCTCGAAGACGCACCAGAACACGCGCTGGGGCAGGGGGGCGTCGATCTTGCCGCCCGCGGTGATGGTGTCGATCACCAGCGACCCGCTGTCCGACGAGGTGGTGAAGAACACGATCACCAGCACGATGCCGATGAAGGAGGTGATCGAGGCCAGCGGCAGCCCCTCCAGCATCGCGAACAGCCGCAGCTCGAGCGGCGCGTCGATGATGGCCTGCGCCCCCTGGTCGACGACCTGGATGATCGCGGCCCCGCCGAAGACGCTCATCCACAGAACGCAGACCAGCGACGGGATCAGCAGCACGCAGGTCACGAACTCGCGCACCGTCCGCCAGCGGCTGACGCGCGCGATGAACATGCCGACGAAGGGCGACCAAGAGATCCACCACGCCCAGTAGAAGGCCGTCCAGCCCTGGGCGAAGTTCGCGTCGTCGCGCCCGAAGGGCATCGACAGCGCCGGCAGGCTGACGGCGTAGTCCATGAGATTGCGCCCGAAGCCGGTCAGCAGCGCCAGCGTCGGACCCGCGGCCAGCACGAACAGCAGCAGGCACAGCGCCAGCCCCATGTTGATCTCGGACAGCCGCTTCACGCCGCCGTCGAGGCCCCGCAGCACCGAGATCGTGGCGACCGCGGTGATCGCGGCGATCAGGATCACCTTCGACATGTCGGTGTCGGGCAGGCCGAACAGCAGGTTCAGCCCCGCATTGGCCTGCTGCGCGCCGAAGCCCAGAGAGGTCGCCAGCCCGAACAGCGTCGCGAACACCGCGAGGATATCGATGACGTGCCCGGTCCAGCCCCAGACCCGTTCGCCGAACAGCGGGTAGAAGGCGGAGCGGATGGTCAGCGGCAGGCCCTTGTTGTAGCTGAACAGCGCCAGCGCCAGCGCCACCACGGCATAGATCGCCC
>DAIPIU010000065.1:0-15350 GCA_036770645.1 Rubrimonas sp.
CCAGCTGGCGTTGTATTCCACGACCACCACCCGCGGGGGTTCATGGAACTTCCCGCGGGACGGGTCATGGAGCGCTTTCCAGACGTGCCAGTCGTTGCCGTCGATGTCGATGGACAGCAGGTCGAGCGCTTCCTCCCCCACCAGCGCGGGGGCGTTTTCGGCGGTGACGAAGGCCTCGCGGATCGCGAGCCGCCCCTCGTCGACCAGCGGCGCGAACAGGGTGCGGGCGGCGGCGACATGGGCCGCGTCGGCCTCGATCCAGGTGCCGCGCCAGCCCTGCAGCAGCAGCGCGAGCGTGTTGCATTCGCGCCCGTCCTGCACGCCGATCTCGACGAAGCGACGGCTGGCGGTGCCGATGCGGCGGAAGATCTCGGCGAGGATGCCGTCCTCGTCGTTCTGGCTGTAAGCCTTGGCCCCGAAGCGCGGCAGGCGAAGGGGCTCGGCGTAGCGAGGCTCGCGCATGAGCTGCAGCCAGAACAGGTTGGCGGCGATGGTGCGGTCGGCATAGGCGGGATAGTCGGTCATGGCGCGCGCCCTCCGGCCCCGGGCATAGGCGGCGCGGGGTCGCGGGGCAAGCGGAGAACCCTGCTGCGCGCGCGGTGGGGTGCGGACTGACCCCGACCCCTCTCGCCCGCAGCTCCCCGCCCGGGCCGGGCCTCAGCAGTCCAGCGTCGTGGCCCGCTCCCAGGGGCTGAGGTGGGCCTTGAACTCGCGCCATTCGGCGTGGCGCAGCTTCAGGTAGGCGGCGACGGCCTCCGCGCCGATGGCGGCGGAAAGCTCGGCATCGGCCTCAAGCGCGCGCAGCGCATCCAGCAGGTTGAGCGGCAGGCGCGGCACGTCGGCGGCCTTGTGCCCCTCGGCATACATGTCGATGTCGAGGCGAAGGCCGGGGTCCGTCCCATTCTGCATGCCGTCCATCCCGGCCGCCAGCACTGCAGCCGGAAAAAGGTAGGGGTTGGCGGCGCCGTCGGCGAGGCGAAGCTCGAATCGGCCGCCATCGGGGATGCGGATCATGTGGGTGCGGTTGTTGCCGCCCCAGGTAACGGCGTTGGGCGACCAGGTGGCACCAGAGCTGGTGCGCGGGGCGTTCAGGCGCTTGTAGCTGTTCACCGTGGGCGCGGCGAAGGCGGCCAGCGCCGGGGCATGGGCCAGGACGCCGCCGAGGAAGGCGTAGCCGAGCGCCGAGACGCCGAGATCGCCCGCGGGGTCGGCGAACAGGTTCCGCGCGCCGTCGGCATCCCAGACCGAGACATGGGCGTGGCAGCCGTTGCCGGTCAGATGCGCGAAGGGCTTGGGCATGAAGGTGGCGCGCAGGCCGTGCGCTTCGGCCACCGTGCGGGCCATGTACTTGAAGAAGGCGTGGCGGTCGGCGGTGGTCAGGGCGTCGTCATAGGCCCAGTTCATCTCGAACTGGCCGTTCGCGTCTTCGTGGTCGTTCTGGTAGGCACCCCAGCCGAGGTTCTGCATGGCGTCGCAGATCTCGCGGATCACCTCGTAGCGGCGCATCAGGGCGTGGATGTCGTAGCAGGGCTTGCCTTGCGTGTCGGCGGGGTCGGCGATGGCCTCGCCGTCGGGCGTCAGCAGGAAGAACTCGCACTCGACGCCGTGGCGCATGCGCCAGCCCCGCGCGCGCGCCGCCGCGTCCAGCCGGCGCAGCGTGGTGCGCGGGCATTGGGCCAGCGGCGTGCCGTCCATCCACAGGTCGGCCGCCAGCCAGCCGACCTCGGGCTTCCAGGGCAGCTGGATCAGCGAGGCCGGGTCGGGCACGGCGAACAGGTCCGGGTGCGCCGGCGTCATGTCGAGCCAGGTGGCGAAGCCTGCGAAGCCCGCCCCGTCGCGCGCCATGGCGCCGATGGCGGCGGCGGGCACCAGCTTGGCGCGCATCACCCCGAACAGGTCGGTGTAAGCGATCTGGAAATAGCGGATGTCGCGCTCGCGGGCGATCTCGGCCAGGTCGATGGTCATGGGGGCGTCTCCTCGGGATCTTCGGCGTCGCCGGTCAGGCGCGCGAGGCGGCGGGGCAGGTCGGCGCGGGCGGGAAGGAAGGCGATCACCACGACCTCGGGCTCGCGCAGGTCGAAGACCACGACATGGCTGCGGGCGCGAACGAGGCGCAGCCCCGCGCCCGCCGCCCCCAACGCCGCCGCGTCCCGGGTCGGCAGGTCGCCCGCCGCGACCGCGGCGCAGCGCGAAAGCAGTTCGTCGAGGTAAGCGTCGGCTTGCGCGAGACCGAAGCGCTCGTAGGTCCAGTCGCCGATGTCATCGAGCGCCGCCTCCGCCGCGCGCGAAAGCCGCCACTTTCGCGTCATTCAGCGGCGCGCCGCGCGAGGTAGCGTTCGCGGGCCCGGGCGAAGGCGCGGCGCATCGCCTGCTCGCCCGTGCCGGGCGCGAAATCGCCCCGCCTCGCCTGCGCGAGGCCCTGCTCGATGCCGGCCCGGATCGCCTCGAACTCCGTCTCGTCGTCCTCGAGCAGCCGCAGCCCGGCGCGCAGCACCTCGCTGGCGTTCTGGTAGCGGCCCTCGGCCACCAGCCGCGCGATCAGCGCCTCCTGCCGGTCGGTCAGCACCACGTTGCGCGTCGCCATCGCGTCCTCCCCCGGAAACCCGACTGGCATATCATGCCATGGCGGCCCCGGCGCAACCGTCCCCTCGGCCCGGCCCCCTCAGATCGGCCCGTTCCGCCCCGGCACCCAGTCGGTGCCGGCCAGCGGCACGCGGGCCATGGCAGCGGCCTCGATGGTCAGGGCAACCAGATCCTCGGGCTCGAGGTTGCGCACGTCGGACTTGCCGCAGGCGCGCGCGATGGTCTGGCATTCCAGCGTCAGCACTTTCAGGTAGTTGGCCAGCCGTCGCCCGCCCTCGACCGGGTCGAGCCGCGCGGCGAGGTCGGGGTCCTGCGTGGTGATGCCGGCGGGGTCGCGCCCCTCGTGCCAGTCGTCATAGGCGCCGGCGGTCGTGCCGAGCGCCTGATACTCCGCCTCCCAGCACGGATCGTTGTCGCCCAGCGCCACCAGCGCCGCGGTGCCGATCGACGCGCAGTCGGCCCCCAGCGCCAGCGCCTTTGCGACGTCGGCCCCGGTCCGGATCCCTCCCGAGACGATCAGCTGCACCTTGCGGTGCATCCCCAGATCCTTCAGCGCCCGCACCGCGTTCGGGATGGCGGCCAGCGTCGGGATGCCGACATGCTCGATGAACACGTCCTGCGTCGCCGCCGTGCCGCCCTGCATGCCGTCCAGCACCACCACGTCCGCCCCGGCCTTCACCGCGAGCGCGGTGTCGTAATAGGGCCGCGAGGCCCCGACCTTGACGTAGATGGGCACGCGCCACTCGGTGATCTCGCGCAGTTCCGTGATCTTGATCTCGAGGTCGTCGGGCCCGGTCCAGTCGGGGTGGCGGCAGGCCGAGCGCTGGTCCACGCCCTTGGGCAGCGTCCGCATCTCGGCCACGCGGTCGCCGATCTTCTGGCCCAGCAGCATGCCGCCGCCGCCGGGCTTGGCCCCCTGCCCCACCACCACCTCGATGGCGTCGGCGCGGCGCAGGTCGTCGGGGTTCATGCCGTAGCGCGAGGGCAGGTACTGATAGACGAGGATCGCGGAATGGCCGCGCTCCTCCGGCGTCATGCCGCCGTCGCCGGTGGTGGTGGAGGTGCCGGCGAGCGTGGCACCGCGCCCCAGCGCCTCCTTCGCCTGGCCCGACAGCGATCCGAAGCTCATGCCGGCGATGGTGACGGGGATCTTCAGCCGCACGGGGTTGCTCGCGAAGCGGTCGCCCAGCGTGACGGCGGTGCTGCAGGCCTCGCGGTAGCCCTCGAGCGGATAGCGCGACATCGAGGCCCCGAGGAACAGCAGGTCGTCGAAATGCGGGACCTTCCGCTTCGCCCCGCCGCCGCGGATGTCGTAGAGGCCGGTGGCGGCGGCGCGGCGGATTTCGGCCAGCGTCGCGGGGTCGAAGGTGGCCGAAAAGCGCGGCGCGGTGCGGGGGGCGCGGGGGTCGTGGTCCATCGGGGCGGCCCCTCAGTAGGCGTTGTCGGGGTGGAAGTTGTAGAGCGTGCGCGCCGAGCCGTAGCGGCGGAAGGCGCGCGGATCGACGTCCATGCCGGCGCGGGAGAGCAGGTCCGCGAGTTGGGCGAGGTGCTCGGGGCCCATCGGCTTCTCGATGCAGTCGGCCCCGAGGCTCGCGACCCGGCCGCGGACGTAAAGCCGCGCCTCGTAGATCGAATCGCCCAGCGCCTCGCCCGCGTCGCCCAGCACCGCCAGCGCCCCGGCCTGCGCCATGAAGGCGGACATGTGGCCGACCGAGCCGCCCACGACGATCTCCGCCCCCTTCAGCGAGATGCCGCAGCGCGCCGCGGCGTCGCCCTCGACGACCAGCAGCCCGCCATGGGCCGTGGCGCCCGCGGACTGGCTGGCGTCGCCCGTGACACGGACCTCGCCCGACATCATGTTCTCGGCCACGCCGGTGCCGGCGTTGCCGTGGATCGTGACGCGGGCGCGCTGGTTCATGCCGGCGCAGTAATACCCGACATGGCCGCGGATGGACACGTCCACCGGCGCGTGCAGCCCGCAGGCCAGCGCATGGGCCCCGTTGGGGTTCAGCACCTCGAAGGCCCCCGCGGCCTCGGCCTTCAGCGCGGCGTTGACCTGCCGCAGGGTGGTCTCTGTCAGGTCGAAGGCGGCGTTGCGCAGGGTCATGCGGCGCGGCTCCAGGCGTAGATCTCGGCGGGCTTCGGTTCCCAGATCCGGGCGTGGGCGACGCCGGGAAGGGGCGCGATGGCGCGGAACTCCGACGCCATGGCCACCCAGTCGTCGGTCTCGGCCATCACCGCGGGCTTGCAGGCGATGGGATCGCGTAGCACCGCGAAGCCGTCGGCGGTGCCGATGGCGAAGGTGTAGAAGCCGTCCAGCGCCTTCAGCGCCGCGTTCAGCGCGTCCGACAGGCTGTCGCCCGCGCGCATGCGGTGGGCGAGGAAGCCGGCGGCGACCTCGGTGTCGTTCTCGGTCTGGAAGCGTTCCCCCGCGCGGCGCAGGGTCTCGCGCAGGCCGTTGTGGTTGGACAGCGAGCCGTTGTGCACGAGGCAGGTGTCGGCGCCGGTCGAGAACGGGTGCGAGCCGGCGGTGGTGACCGCGCTTTCCGTCGCCATGCGGGTGTGGGCGATGGCGTGTGTGCCGACGCGGGCGGGCAGGCCGAAGCGGTCGGCCACGGCGTCGGGGTCGCCCACGCCCTTGTAGACCTCGATGGAGCGGCCGACCGACAGCACCGTGACCTCCGGCGCGTTGGCGATCAGCCAGCCGCGCAGCGCCGCGCCGTCGCCGTCGGTGCGCAGCACGGCGTGATCGTGCAGGGGCGCGACCTCGACCGCGGCGCCCAGCGCCGCGCCCGCAGCCCGCGCGATGCCGGACCAGTCGGCCTCCGTGCCGAGCGCGACCAGCTTCGCCCCGCGCTCGGGCGCGCCGTAGACCGCGAAGCCGGCCGAGTCGGGCCCGCGGTCGCGCATCTCGTGCAGCATGCGCGCGGTCAGGCGGCCGAGATCGCCCTCCAGCGCGTCCGTCTTGAGGAACAGCCCGACGATGCCGCACATGCGCGCCTCCCTGACCCGGACACCGGAGATAGCGGGGCGCGCCTTCGCTGGCAAGAAAAGGATTTCACTGAGAGGAAATCGCTGCGCGGGATGCGCGCCGGGTCATTCCGCGGCCGCGATGACCGACAGGTAGCGACAGGGCAGCGAGACCAGTTCCAGCGGCCCGTGCGGGGCCTCGCTGTCGAAGAACAGCGCATCACCTGGCTCCAGCCGGTAGTTCTTGTCGCCGTGTCGATAGACGACGCAGCCCTCGAGCATGAAGATGAACTCGACGCCCGGATGCTGGAAGATTGGATAGGCGTCGCTCTCGCCGGTCAGGGTGATGAGATAGGGCTCCATGCGGATCTTGTTGCGCAGGGAGGCGCCGAGCAGCTGGTAGATGTGGCCGGATTTCGAACCGCGCCGCTCGATGGTCAGACCCTCGCCCGCGCGCACGTAGCTCGCCTCGCGCTTCTCGTCGAACTTGGTGAAGAAGGACGCGAGCGGGATGTTCAGCGCGGCGGCGAGGTTCTGCAGCGTGGTCAGCGAGGGCGAGGTCTGGCCGTTCTCGATCTTGGACAGCATGCCGACCGACAGCGAGGCGGAGCGCGCGAGTTCGGCCATGGTCATGCCGAGCGCGCTGCGCATCTCGCGCACCTGCGCGCCGATCCACACCTCCAGGTCCTTGGTCGGGGCGATCTGGTCCATCGGGCCTCCCGTGACGCGGCTCCCGCACTCTACGGAAAATTTTTTGACGCGCAGGAAAATCCGTCGTTCACTGCCCCGCAGCCTAACAGGGAGGGTCCGGCATGACACGGGTCGCCGTCATCGGGGCGGGGCCGAGCGGCCTCGGCCAGCTTCGCGCCTTCGCCCGCGCCCGCGACGCGGGGGCCGCCATCCCCGAGATCGTGTGCTTCGAGAAGCAGGCGGACTGGGGCGGGCTCTGGGCCTACACTTGGCGCACCGGCCTCGATCCGCATGGCGAGCCGGTGCATTCCTCTATGTACCGCTATCTGTGGTCGAACGGCCCCAAGGAATGCCTCGAATTCGCCGACTACAGTTTCGAGGCGCATTTCGGCCAGCCCATCCCGTCCTTCCCGCCGCGCGCCGTGCTGCACGACTACATCGTGGGCCGCGCAGCGAAATCGGGGATCCGCGACTGGATCCGCTTCGAGACTGCGGTGCGGCGGGTCGAGGCGGAGGGCGCGCAGTTCCGCGTCGTGTCCGAACATCTGCCAAGCCGCACCCAGACCAGCGAGATCTTCGACAAGGTCATCGTGGCGGCAGGGCATTTCTCGATCCCCAACGTGCCCGAATTCGAGGGCGTGGAACAGTTCCCGGGCCGCGTCCTGCACGCCCACGACTTCCGCGATGCGCTGGAATTCGCGGGCCGCGACGTGCTGATCGTCGGCGCGAGCTATTCGGCCGAGGATGTCGGCCTGCAATGCTGGAAATACGGCGCGAAATCGGTGACGATGTGCTGGCGCAGCGCGCCGATGGGCTTCGACTGGCCCGACGGCATGGAGGAGCGGCCGCTGCTGACGCGGCTGGACGGCGACACCGCGCATTTCGCCGACGGGACCAGCAGGCGCATCGACGCGCTGATCCTGTGCACGGGATACCAGCACCATTTCCCCTTCATGGCCGACGATTTGCGGCTGCGCACGAAGAACCGCCTCTATGCGCCGGGGCTCTGGAAAGGCGTGGTCTGGACGGCGAACCCGGGCGTCTTCTACCTCGGCATGCAGGACCAGTGGTACACCTTCACCATGTTCGACGCGGAGGCCTGGTTCGCCCGCGACATGATCCTGGGCCGCATCCCCCTGCCCGACGCGGCCTCCATGCAGGCCGACATGGACGCCTGGGCCGCGCGCGAGGCCGCGGTGGGCGACGCCTACGACGCGATCCGGTTTCAGGCCGATTACGTGGCGGAGTTGGCCGGCGCGACAGATTACCCGGCCTTCGACCTCGAATCGACCGTCAGGTCGTTCAAGCAGTGGAAGAAGGACAAGGAGGCCTCGATCACCGGTTACCGCGACAAGGCGTTCCCGTCGCCGGTGACGGGCACCCTGTCGCCCCTGCACCACACGCCCTGGGTCGAGGCGATGGACGACAGCATCGCCGCCTTCCTGGGGGTCAAGGCCGCGGCGGCGGAGTAGCGATGGCCGCGCTCGACCTGCCAGCGCGGCCGCGGCCCTTCGGGGCGGGCGTCCGCCGTCCCGGGCTGGCCCGCCCGGGGGTCGAGCGGCACCGCATTCCCGGCGGGGGCGCGCTGCTGCTGGACCTGCGCGCGGGCGACCGGCTGCAGGTGAGCGACCCGCAGGGCATGCAGCCGGGGCTGCTGGCCGCCTTCGACGCGGCGGGGCGCTGCAACATGGACGCGCTGGGCGGCGGCCGCGCCGACGCGCCGCTGCCCGAGGGGCTGACGGCCGCGCCGGTCCTGCGGGCGGCCGCGCGGCGCAGGGGCCTCGACCTCGCCCGCGCGCGCGGCCTCCGGCTGTTCGGGCGCGCAGGGCGGGCGGGGGCGACGGCGGCCTTCACCGCGGAAGGCCCCTGCGCGGTGCTGCTGGCCGCGCCCGGCGGCCCGATGGAACCGGACGCGCAGGACGCCCCCACCGAACTGCGCGCCGTGCTGACCCGCGCCGGGGCCGGGCCCCTGCTGCGCCGCGCGCCGCCCGACCCGCTGGCCGACCCGCTGCTCGACATGCGCGTGGACCCCGGCTGCGCGCGCGCCTATGCGGTGAAGGCGGGCGACTGGATCCAGATCCTCGACGTGCAGGGCCGGCAATGCTCGGATTTCCAGGCCTTCGCGCGCCGGGCGGTCGACGCGGGCCGCGCGCGCGAGATCGACCCGACCGCCACGCGCTCGATGACCGGGGGCCTCTACCCCGTGCCCGGCCTCGGCGCGAAGTTCTTCAGCCAGGACCTGGAACCGCTGGTCGAGGTCGTGCAGGATACTTGCGGCCGCCACGACCTCTACGGCCTCGCCTGCACCGCGAAGTTCTATGCCGACATGGGCTATCCGGGCCATGTCAACTGTTCCGACAACCTGAACGCCGAGGCCCGGGACTGGGGCGTGCCGGAGCGCGCGGGCTGGCCGGCGGTGAATTTCTTCTACAACACCGCGCTGGACGAGGCCCTGCGCATCGGCGCGGACGAGCCGTGGTCGCGGCCCGGCGATTTCGTGCTGCTGCGCGCGCTGACCGATCTGCTGTGCTTCTCGACCTCCTGCCCCTCCGACATCGACGCCACCAATGGCTTCGACCCGACCGAGACGCAGATCCGCGTCTATGACGGGGCGGAGCGCTTCAGCCGCGCCACCGCCTGGCGCGCGACCCCCGACGCGGAGCCCGCGATGACCCGCGAGACCCCCTTCCACCCGCGCACCGGCCCGCTGACGCGGTCCTTCGCCGCCTACAATGGCTGGTGGCTGCCGGCGTCCTATCCCGGGTCGGGGGCCATCGCGGAATACTGGGCCTGCCGCGAGCGCGCCGCGCTGATCGACCTGTCGGCGCTGCGCAAGGTCGAGGTCATCGGCCCGGACGCCGAAAACCTCATGCAGCTGTGCCTGACGCGCGACATCCGACGCCTGTCGGTCGGGCAGGTCAGCTATTCCGCGCTGTGCTGGGAGCATGGCGGGATGATCGACGACGGAACGGTGGCGCGGCTGGGCGACATGAACTTCCGCTGGATCTGCGGGTCCGACGCCAGCGCCGAGCATCTGCGCGAGACGGCGCGGGCCCATGCCCTCGACGCCTGGGTGCGCGAATCGACCGATCAGCTGTGCAATCTCGCCCTGCAGGGGCCGCTGTCGCGGGCGATCCTGTCGGCGCTGCTGTGGACGCCGCCGGAACGGCCCGACGCGGCCGGCCTGAACTGGTTCCGCTTCACCGTGGGGCGGATCGGCGGGCCGGCGGGGATGCCTGTGGTGGTGTCGCGCACCGGCTACACGGGCGAGCTGGGCTATGAGCTGTTCTGCCACCCGCGCGACGCGGAAACCCTGTGGGACGCGCTGATGGCGGCCGGGGCGCCGCACGGGCTCGCGCCCATGGGGCTCGAGGCGCTGGAGACGCTGCGCATCGAGGCGGGGCTGGTGGCGGCGGGGGCGGAGTTCTGCGACCGCACCGACCCGTTCGAGGCCGGGATCGGCTTTGCAGTGTCGTTCAAGACCCCCGACGACTTCATCGGCCGGACTGCGCTGGAGGGCCGCGCGGCCCATCCGCAGCGACGCCTCGTCGGGCTGCGGATCGAGGGCGGGCGGGTGCCTGGGCGCGGCGACGGGCTGCACCTGGGCCGGGCGCGGGTGGGCGAGGTCACCTCGGCCTGCCGCTCGCCCGCGCTGGGGGCGGTGATCGCGCTGGCGCGGGTCGATGTCGTCCACGCCGCGGAGGGGACGGCGCTCGAGGTCGGGCGGCTGGACGGCCATCAGGAGCGCAGCCCGGCGACCGTCGCCCCGTTCCCGTTCTACGACCCAACGAAATCGCGCGTGCGCGCCTGAACGGAAGGGGGCGGCGCCGGGCGGGTCAAGCCTCGCCGCAGGCGACCGCGCAGCGGCCCCGGGCTTGACGCGCCCGGCGCCGTCCGCACGCTCGGGCAAGGCCCCCCTCGGGGCCGTCCCAAGCACCTGCGCCTTCCCTTCCGGAGCCCGCCGATGCGCTGCCGCACCGTCATCCTCACCGGCGCCGGGATCAGCGCCGAATCCGGCCTTGGCACCTTCCGGGACGCGGGCGGGGTCTGGGCGCGGGTGCGGCTCGAGGAGGTCGCGACGCCCGAGGCCTTCGCCCGCGACCCGGCGATGGTGCGCGCCTTCTACGACGCGCGGCGGGCGGCGGCGCGGGCGGCCGCGCCCAACGCCGCGCACCGGGCGCTCGCCCGCCTCCAGGCGGCGCGCGGCGACGTGCTGATCGTGACGCAGAACGTCGACGACCTTCACGCCCGCGCCGGCCCGGGGCCGCTGATCGCCATGCACGGTTCGCTGATGCGGGCGCTGTGCGCGGCCTGCGGCCATCGCTGGGACTGGACGGCCCCGGCGATGACCGAAACCGACGCCTGCCCGGGCTGCGGGCGGCCGGGCGGCGTGCGGCCCGACGTGGTGTGGTTCGGTGAGATGCCCTACGCGATGGAGGCGATCGATGAGGCGCTGGCAGCCTGCGAGACCTTCGTTTCGATCGGCACCAGCGGCGCGGTCTGGCCGGCCGCGGGCTTCGTGCGCGGGGCGCGGGGCAGCGGGGCGCGCTGCATCGAGCTGAATCTCGAACCTTCAGCGGGCTCGGCGCTGTTCCACGAGACGCGGCTCGGGCCGGCGACGGCGGTGGTGCCCCTCTGGGTCGACGAGGTTCTGGCGCCGCCATGAACGCGAAGGGCCCCGGCGATGCCGGGGCCCCGATGCGCGGGTCGGATCCGGGGGCGCCGCCCCCGGCCGGTCACTCGAGCTCGCAGCGCTCGTAGCTCTCGCTTTCGTGCTTGGCGCCATAGATCAGCGCCGCGACGCAGGCGATCACGGCCAGCGCAAGGAACAGGCCCGGCGAAGCGCCGCCCGCCCCCGTGAAGTAGGCCTCGGCGCCGTCCCAGCTGGTGATGGGCGATCCCATGGTTCTCTCCTCTTGCCTATTCGGCGGGGGTGGCGACCCGGCCGCCGGGGCCGGGCATGCTGTCGAAGAAACCCTCGGGATAGGCGCGCACCGGCACCTTCGCGAGGTCCATGCCGAGGATCTCGGCCTTCTCGGGGATGCGCAGCGCGCCCGTCGCCTTGAGGATCCACGACACCCCGAAGCCCGGGATGAAGCCGACGGCGATCATCGCCACGGCACCGACCAGCTGGCCCATGAAGTTGGTGTCCGGCGCGCCCTCGGGCAGGTTTGGGTAGCCCGCGGCGAAGATCCCGAAGGCGAGCACGCCGAACAGGCCGCCGAACCCGTGCACCGCCACGGCGCCCACGGCGTCGTCGATGCGGAACTTCAGCAGCAGCTTGTCGGCCTGCGGGGCCAGCATCGCGCCGGCCATCGCCAGCAGGAAGGCGGTCGGCGGCCAGTAGAGGTCGAGGCCCGGCGCGGCGGAGAAGATGCCGACCAGCGCGCCCGACATCATCCAGAACGGGTCGCGCGTCGCCAGCCAGCCGCCGATGATGCCCCCGGCGAAGGCCATCAGCATGTTGAACGACACCGCGGAGAGGGTGACGGGATTGCCGAAGATCGTCGTCCACTGGCCCGAGCCCATGTAGATCATGCAGCCGCCGACGAAGCCGAAGAAGCCGACGATCAGCAGCATCAGGCCGAACACGGTGAAGGGCAGGTTGTGCGGCGACAGTTCGTTCACCGAGCCGTCCGGATTGAAGCGCCCGATGCGCGGCCCGAGGTTGATCAGCACGCCCAGCGCGAAGAAGCCCGCGACCATGTGCACGCAGCCCGCGGCGGCGAAATCATGCCAGCCCCATTCGGTCAGCAGCCAGCCGCCGCCGTGCCAGGCCCAGGAGGCCCCGAGGATCCACGCGAAGGACCCCAGCACGATGGCGAGCACCAGGAAGGCCGACAGGCGGATGCGCTCGATCACGGCGCCCGACAGGATCGAGGCGGTGGTGGCGGCGAACAGAGCGAAGGCCCCCCAGAACACGCCCGTGGCGCTGTCCGACAGGTTCGGGCCCATGGCGGCCGACCACGGGATCCCGCCCGCGCCCTGCTCGAAGTCAGGGGTCAGGCCGTTCGGGAAGGCGAGGTAGATCCACCAGCCCACGAAGAAGAAGGTCGGGATCACGAAGGCGATCGCGAGGATGTTCTTGATGCCCGAGGCCAGCACGTTCTTGCGCCGCGAGGCCCCCATCTCGTAGGCGAGGAAGCCCGCGTGGATCGCGAACATGAAGGCGATGCACCACCAGTAGAACACTTCCATGTTCACGGTGGTGGTCCAGGTCGCCTGCTCCTCCAGCGCCGCCAGCTTCGCGGCGAGATCGGCGAGGTCTTGCTCCATTGACCGTCTCCTGTCGGGTGTCGGGGGTCCGTATGTTTTCCTGTGAGGATAGCGGATCCTCTGCAGTGAAACAAAGCGCCGCACACGAAAGCGGCAGAGGAAAAGTTATCTTTCAATTTCAATATTTTGAGCCGCACCTGCTGCGACAGTGCCGCCGCTTCGCGCTTTGGCTGCCCGTAATTTGGGCAGCGGATCGCGGTCAAACGCCAGCGAGCATGTCGCATTGTGCACGCCGCTCCAGGTGATTCGCGGATGGAGGCGCGGCGTGGCCGCATGGTGTTTTTCCTCTTGTTAAAAATCTTCGTTTCCCATGAAACTCAGCCCCGCCGAGGAACGGAGGGCGCAGGGTGGCCAAGGCGGCGACGAAGCGGGCAGTGGCGAAGGCGGAGGGGCCGTCCGGCGATGTCCCCGCGCATGTGCATGTCGGCCTGTTCGACGTGCTGGGCGTGTTCCGCGGCAAGCGCCTGCCGCGCGCCGCCTTCGCCGATGCGCGCGCCGAGGGCTGGCGCTTCATCGACTGCCTGCCTTTCTGGCTGCCGGACGAGACCTGCTTCGCCGAGCGCGGCTTCGTCGACGAGGCGGTGGCGATCGACCCCGACCTTCGCCCCTATCCGTTCGAGGACAATGCGGCGCTGGCGGTGGCGGACTACGCGGGCCCCTCGGCCGCGATCTCGCCGCGCCCGCTGCTGAAGGCGCAGATCGCGAAGGCCGCCGCCATGGGGCTGCGCGCGGTCGGCGGCTTCGAGTTCGAGACCATCTATCTGGCGCAGGACGGCGCAGCGCTGCGCGCCGCGGGCTGGTCGGACCCGATCCCCGCCCTGCCCCACAACCGCTGCTGGTCGGGCACCGCGCCCGCAGCCGACGCCGCCTTCCTGACCGAGGTGAACGCGACACTGCGCGCCGCCGGGATCGACCTGCGCCACGACTGCATGGAGCTCGGGCCGGGCTGCGTGGAATACAGCCTCGGGCCGTCGCCGCTGCTGAAGGCCGCCGACGACGCGGCGCTGTTCAAGACCTTCGTCAAGGCCATGGCGCGGCGGCGGGGCATGACGGCGAGCTTCATGGCGCAGCTGGACGCCGGGTTCCCCGGCCTGTGCGGGCACCTGTCGCTGTCGCTGACCGACGCCAAGGGCCGGCCCGCGCTGCACGACGCCAAGGCGGCGGACGGGCTGTCGGCGCTGGGCCGCGCCTTCCTCGGCGGCATCGTGGCCCTGACGCCCGAGCTGATGGCCATGTTCGCCCCCACGGTGAACGCCTACCGCCGCCTGCGCCCCGGCAACTGGGCGCCGCGCTCCGCGACCTGGGGGATCGGCAATTACTCCTGCGGCCTGCGGGTCGTGACGCGCGCGGCCGCCGAGGCGCGGATCGAGTTCCGGCTGCCCGGCGCGGACACGGGGGCGCATCTGTGCGCGGCGATGATGCTGGGGGCGGGGCTGTGGGGCATAGAGACCGGGGCCGACCCCGGGCCGCCCTTCGCTGGCAACGGCCGCACCGCCCCGGTCGCGCCGGGCCAGGCGCTGCCGACCTCGCTGGAGGAGGCCGGGCGCAGGCTCGCCGCCTCGCGCGCCGCGCGGGCGATCTTCGGCGACGCATTCGCCGACCACCATGCCGCCTGGTGCGCCGCCGAGGCCGCCGCCTTCCACGCCCATGTCAGCGCCTATGAGCGCGCCCGCTATCTGGAGGTGCTGTGATGACCGATCTCGAAGCCTTCGTCGAAGCCCCCGGCCGCGCCGCCCGCGTCGCCGAGGTGCGCAAGATGATCGACGCGCTGGGGATCGAATACCTCTACCTCCAGTTCATCTCCGTCACCGGACGCATCGTCGGCAAGGGCATCCCGGCCGACCACTGGGAGAGCGCGGCCAACAAGGGCTTCCAGCTGGTCTATGGCGCGACGGTGAACCTGTTCACCAACCGCCATGGCGAATACCTCGGCTTCGGCCCCGAAGCGGCCGAGCTGGTCGGCATCCCCGAGCCCGAGACCTTCGTGCAGCTGCCCTGGGACAAGCGGGTGGCGCGAATCTGGTGCACCCTGTTCCGCAACCGCGAGGAGCGCGAGGACCCCGGCGCGTTCCTGACCGCCGACTGCCGCGGCAACCTGCGACGCCTGCACGCCGCCTTCGAGCGCGAGCACGGCATGCACCTGCGCACGGGCACCGAGCCCGAGATGATGTGGCTGAAGAAGGACGGCTCGGGCGCGCCGGCGGGAGGCGTGACCAAGCCCTGGTGCTATCACATCGACCAGTTCGAGGAACTGCGCCCGGTCACCATGAAGGTGATCGAATACGCCCGCGCCATGGGCCTGGACATGATCCAGGGCGACCACGAGGACGCGCCGGGGCAGATCGAGCTGAACTTCACCTATGACGACTGCCTGCGCAACGCCGACCGCCTGTCGACCTATCGCCAGATCTGCGCCCAGGTGGCGCGCGAGACCGGGCTTATCGCCTGCTTCATGACCAAGCCCTTCATGGGCGTCTCGGCCTCGGGCTGCCACCACAACCTGTCGCTGTGGCAGGGCGGCGAGGACCGGGTGAAGGCGCTGGGCAAGGGCCCCCGCGCCGCCATGCCGGAGGTGTTCTCCTATCGCACCGGCGGGCGCAACGCCTTCGACCCGGAGGGAGAGGACCGGCAGATGCCGGGCGTCGTGGGCCAGCACTGCATCGGCGGGATCGTCGCGCATCTCGACGCGCTGACCGCCATCGGCTGCTCGACGGTCAATTCCTACCGCCGCCTCTGGGACACCGGGTTCTGGGCCCCGGTGTTCAAGGACTGGGGCTTCCAGAACCGCACCACCGGCCTGCGCATCTCCGCGCCGGGGCGCTTCGAGTTCC
>DAIPIU010000066.1:0-15188 GCA_036770645.1 Rubrimonas sp.
GAGTGCCCGCCCCCATGACCCCCGGCTTCTGGATCGCGCTCGCCGCCATCGTGGCGGGCGGGGCCCTGCTCGCGACGCAGGGGCCGGTCAACGCCACGCTGGCGCGCGCGGCGGGCGATCCCGTGCTGGCGGCGCTGATCTCCTTCGCGGTCGGGACCGTCGCGCTGGCCGCGGCGGCGCTGCTGCGCGGCGCCGCGCCGTCGGCCGCGGGGCTGCTGGCCGCGCCGTGGTGGGCGTGGACGGGCGGGCTGCTCGGGGCCTATTTCGTGCTGGCCATGGTCTGGACCGTGCCGGTGCTGGGGGTGCTGACCCTCGCCGCGGCGGCGGTGCTGGGGCAGATGCTCGCGGCGCTGGCGCTCGACGCGACCGGCGCCTTCGGCCTGGCGGTGCAGCCGGTCAGCCCGCGCCGCATCGCCGCCGTGGCGCTGGTGATCGGCGGCCTGCTGCTGTCGCGGGGGTGAGGGCGTGCGCTTCCTGACCGCCAACGACGCGCCCGGGGTCCATGCCCCGTCCTGGTATGCCGCCACCGCCGGGGATGCGCCGGCCTTCCCGCCGCTGCGCGGGGCGACGCGGGCCGATGTCGCCATCGTCGGCGGGGGCTATGCCGGGCTGTCGGCGGCGCTGCACCTCGCGCAGGCGGGGCTGGACGTGGCGCTGGTCGACGCGCACCGCGTGGGCTGGGGGGCCTCGGGGCGCAACGGGGGGCAGCTGAGCTTCGGCCCGCGCGCCGACATCCGCACCTATGAGCGCATGATGGGGCCGGAGGACGCGGCGCGGATCTGGGCGATCTCGACCGAGGCCACGCGGCTGGCGAAGCGGCTGGTCGCGGCGCACGGCATCGACTGCGACCTGCGCGCCGGGCACCTCGAGGCGGCGTGGCGCGACCGGGACCTGGACGAGATGCGCGCCTATGCGGACCATGTCGGGGAGCGCTACGGCCATCGCGCGCTGGCGGTCATCGGGCCGGAGGAATTCCGCGCGCGCGTGGACAGCCCGGTCTATCGCGGGGGGATGGAGGACGGCGAGGCGGGGCACCTGCACCCGCTGCGCTATGCCCATGGCCTGGCGCGCGCCGCCCACGACGCCGGCGCGCGGCTGCACGAGCGCAGCCCGGCGCTGGAGGCCGCGGACGGGCTGGTGCGCACCGAGGGCGGCGAGATCCGCGCCGACTGGGTGATCCTGGCCTGCAACGGCTATGTCGACGGGCTGGACCGCGGGGTGGCGGCGCGCGTGATGCCGATCAACAACTTCATCGTCGCGACCGAGAGGCTGGGCGGGCGCAACCCGGTGCCGGGGGGCGAATGCGTCTGCGACACCCGCTTCGTGATCAACTATTTCCGCCCCACGCCCGACGGGCGGCTGCTGTTCGGCGGCGGCGAGACCTATTCGCACCGCTTCCCCCCCGACCCCGGCGCGCCGGCGCGCGCGGCGCTGGCGCGGGTGTTCCCGCAGCTGGCCGATGCGCGGATCGAGCACGCCTGGGGCGGCACGCTGGCCATCACCCGCAACCGGATGCCGCTGTTCCACCGGCCGGGGCCGCGGCGGCTGGCCATCGGCGGCTGGTCGGGGGCCGGCGTGCACATGGCGACCATGGGCGGGGCGGTGGCGGCCGAGGCGGTGCGCGGCGCGATGGAGCGCTGGGACGTGCTGGCGCGCGCGCCGACCCCGCCCTTCCCCGGCGGGGACCGCCTTCGCCCGGCGCTGCTGCGGATCGCCATGGCCTGGTACGCGCTGCGCGACCGGCTGTGAGGCGCGGCGGCGCGCGGCGCCGCGGACGGGCGCGGGCGCTCGCTTTTCGCCGCGATGTCGCCGCAGTATCCCGACAGGCGGCGCGGCGGGGACGGGACGGGGCCGGGCGCCGGCCGACCGGCGGGGAGGGACAGCGTTGGCGACGACCGATACGCCGTGGACGGCGTTCTATGCGCCCGGCGCCCGCACGGCTATCGAGGCCCCGGCCTACCGCAACCTGCCCGATTTCCTGCGCTCGGTCGCCGCCGCCCATGGCGGCGCGCCCGCCTTCACGCTGTGCCTGCCGAACGGCATCAACGGCACGCTGAGCTTCGCCCAGGTCGACGAGATGTCGGACGCGCTGGCGATCTATCTGCGCGAGGTCGCGGGGCTGGCCGCGGGCGACCGGGTGGCGCTGCAGCTGCCGAACGGCCTGGCCTTTCCGGTCGCCGCCTTCGGCGTGTTCAAGGCCGGCTGCACGCTGGTCAACGTCAACCCGCTCTACACCCCCGGAGAGATGGCGCGGCTGTTCGAGGACGCGACGCCCCGCGCGCTGATCGCCGCCGACATGTTCGCCGACAAGATCCCCGCCGCGACCCGCGGGCACCCGATCCCCAACCTGATCGTGGCGCGGGTGGCGGAGTTCGTGCCGGCGCTGCCGCGCTGGATCGTGGGGATGGTCCAGCGCCACTGGGACCGCAGCGTCGGGCCGATCGAGACCGCCCACATCCGCCTGCCCGAGGCGCTGGCCGCTGGCCGGGCGCATCGCGCGGCCGAAGGGATCGAGGCCGGCGCCTATGCCCAGTCCATCGCGCCGCAGGACATCGCCTGCCTGCAATACACCGGCGGCACCACCGGCGCCGCCAAGGGCGCCATGCTGACCCATGCCAACCTGCTGGTGAACATGGAGCAGACGCTGGCGCTGGTGTCGGGGCTGGAGAAGGGCGCGGAGGTCGCGCTGACCGCCCTGCCGCTGTACCACATCTTCGCCTTCACGGTGAACCTGCTGGGGTTCCACGCGCTGGGGGCGCGCAACGTGCTGATCCCCAACCCGCGGCCGCTGTCGAACCTGAAGCGCGCCTTCGAGAACTACCCCGTGACCTGGATGAGCGGGGTCAACACGCTGTTCGCGGGCCTCGCGAACGAGACCTGGTTCACCGACAGCCCGCCGCGGCACCTGAAATTCGCCTCGGCCGGGGGCATGGCGCTGCAAGGGGCGGTGGCGCGGCGCTGGGAGGCGATCACCGGGCGGCCGCTGCTGCAGGGCTACGGGCTGACCGAGACCTCGCCGGTGCTGACCTTCAACCCGCCCGGCCACAACCGCGAGGGCACGATCGGCGTGCCGGTGCCCTCGACGCGCGTCGTCTGCCTGCGCGCGGACGGCACGCCGGCCCCGCCCGGCGAGCCCGGCGAGATCGCCGTGCGGGGGCCGCAGGTGATGGCCGGCTACTGGAACCGCCCCGCCGAGACGGCGGAGGCGATGCGCGACGGCTGGCTGCTGACCGGCGACATCGGCGCGATGGACGAGGACGGATACCTGCGCATCGTCGACCGCAAGAAGGACACCATCATCGTGTCGGGCTTCAACGTCTATCCCAACGAGGTGGAGGACTGCCTCGCCGCGCATCCCGGCGTGCGCGAGGCGGCGGTGGTGGGCGTGCCGGACGCGGCGACCGGCGAGGCGGTGAAGGCCTTCGTGGTGCGGGGCGACCCGGGCCTGGACGAGGCGGCGTTGCGCGGCCACTGCCGGGCGCATCTGGCCGCCTACAAGGTGCCGCGCCGCGTGGAGTTCCGCGACGCGCTGCCGAAATCGCCGGTCGGCAAGATCCTGCGCAAGGATCTGCGCGACGGGGCGGGCGGCGCGGCGGGCGGCGACGCGGGGGGCGGCGGGGCCGGCGCCGCCGGGCCCGCGGGGGCCTGACCGGCATGGTGGGCGCGTTCGAGCAGGCGGTGCTGGCGCTGATGATCTTCGCGATCATGCTGGGCATGGGGGCGTCGCTGACGCCGCGGGATTTCCTGCTGGCGCTGCGGCGGCCCAAGGGGCTTGCCATCGGGGTGGCGTCGCAGTTCGGATTCATGCCGCTGATCGGCTATGGGCTGGCGGCCGCGCTGCAGCCCCCGCCCGCCATCGCCGCAGGCATCCTGATCATGGCCTGCATGCCCGGGGGGACCACCTCGAACATCTTCACCTATTTCTCGAAGGGCAACCTGGCGCTGTCGGTGCTGATGACCGTGGCCTCGACGCTGGCGGGGGTGGTGCTGATCCCGCTGGTGCTGGTGCTGTACGCGGCGGCGCTGGACCTCGAGATCCCGCGCGGCAACGTCATCGCGACGCTGCTGCTGCTGCTGGTGCCGGTGGGGCTGGGCATGCTGCTGCGCCGGGCCAACGCCAATGCCGGGGCGGTGACCGAGATCTTCGGCTCGGGGCTGGCGCTGGTGTTCATCCTGTTCCTGATGCTGAGCTGGATCCCGCGCAACTGGCGCTTCCTGGTCGAGACCCAGCCCGCCACCTATGCGGCGGCCATCGGGCTGGGCGCGATCGGCATCGCCGCGGGCTACGGCTTCGCGCGGCTGCTGCGCCTGCATCCGCGCAACGCCCGCACCGTGGCGCTGGAGACCGGCATCCAGAACGGGCCGCTGGCCATCGCCATCATCGCCTTCACCTTTCCGGCGGAGGAGGCGCAGGCGGTGATGGCGGTGCCCGCGCTCTATGCGCTGTTCATCGTGATCGTCGCGACGCTGGTGACGCTGCTGTTCCGGCGGGCCAACGCGCGGGCCGAGCAGGCCATGCCCGACGGGCTGCTGTAGCCGGCGCGGGGCCGGGCGGGCGCGATCAGGCCAGCGCGGCCAGCGCGGCCACCAGCGCGTCGGCGTCGGCGGGGCCGACGTCGAGATGCGTGACCATGCGCAGGCGGCGCCGGCCGACCACGGTCACGGTGACGTCGCGGGCGCGCAGCAGGCGCGCGGCCTCCCGCGCGTCGGGGGCATGGTCGGCGAGGTCGGCGATCACGATGTTGGTCTCGACCGGCAGCACGCGCGCGATGGCGGGCAGGACCGCGATCCGTGCGCCGATGGCGGCGGCCAGCGCGTGGTCCTCGGCCAGCCTTTCGACGTGATGGTCGAGCGCGTGCAGGCACATCGCGGTCAGCACGCCCGTCTGGCGCATCGCGCCGCCCCAGCGCCGCTTGAGCAGCCAGGCCTCGGCCACGAAATCGCGCGAGCCCGCCAGCACCGCCCCCACCGGGCAGCCGAGCCCCTTGGTGAAGGCGATCCAGGCGCTGTCGAAGCCGCTTGCATAGGCGGCGGCGGGGACGCCGGTCGCGACCTGCGCGTTCAGCAGCCGCGCCCCGTCCAGATGCGTCGCGAGCCCGGCCGCATTCGCCGCCAGCGCCACGGCGTTCAGCCGCGCGAGCGGCCAGACCGCGCCGCCGGCGAGGTTGGCGGTCTGCTCGGCCACCAGCAGGCGGCTGCGCGGGGCATGGGCCGAGCGCGGGCGGATCGCGGCGGCGAGCTGGTCGGTCGTCAGCATGCCGCGGTCGCCGTCGATGGGGTGCATCATCACCCCCGACAGCGCCGCCGGCCCGCCGCTTTCGGCGAAGATGATGTGGCTTTCGCGGGTGCAGATCACCTCGTCGCCCGGGCGGGTGTGCACGGCGATGGCGATCTCGTTGCACATGGTGCCGGAGGGCAGGAACAGCGCCGCCTCCATCCCCAGCATCTCCGCCACCCGCGCGCAGAGCGCCAGCGTCGGCGGGTCGGCGTCGTGGCGCTCGTCGCCCAGCGGCGCGTCGAGCGCGGCGAGGCGCATGGCGCGCGTCGGCCGGGTCTGCGTGTCGGAGTAGAAATCGTGCATGGGCCCCGCCCTTCGCCGCCGCGCATCGCGCAGGCCGACGCTAGCGCCCCCGCGCGGCGCGGGCCAGCCAATGACGGCGCGGCCGCGCCGCGGGCGGCGGCGGGGCGGCGCAGGGCGGGCGAGATGCCCCCTCGTCCGGGCGGAGGGGCGGATCAGTCTGGCAGCGGGCCGGGCGCGGGGCCGGGCGCGGCGGGGGGAGCGGTTGGCGGATCGGCGGCGGGGTCGGCGGCGGGGTCGGGGTTGGGCGCGGGGTCGGGGTTGGGCGCGGGGTCGGCGAGGTCGGCCAGCAGGGCGAGGCCGGCCATCAGCCCCGCGCGCCGCGCCGGCGCCAGCGCGGCCAGCGCCGTCGCGAAGCGCGCGCCCAGCAGCGGCGGCGCGCGGTCGAGCGTGGCGCGCCCCTGATCGGTGACCCGCGTGTGCACCACGCGCCGGTCGGCGCGCGAGCGGTGGCGCTCGATCAGCCCCTTGGCCTCGAGCTTGTCGAGGATCTCGACCACCGTCGCGGCGCTGATGTCGGCGGCGTCCGAGACCGCGCGGGTCGTGGTGCCCCCGCCCAGCGCGCGGGCGGCCGACAGCACCACGAGCTGCGGCAGCGTCAGCCCGATCTCGGCGTTGACGCGGCGCGAGTGCAGTTCGAGCGCGCGGGCGATGCGCCGCAGCGCCTTCAGCAGGGTCTGCTCCTCCGCAGCGATCATAGGCCCCTCATGGCTTGCATCCTGATAGTTACGCACCTAACTATCAGAGTCAACGGAATCGGAACGGGAGGGCGTCGTCGCCTCATGTGCGGTCTGTGCGGAGAGATACGGTTCGACGGGGCGCGCGCCTCGGCGGCCGCGGTCGAGACGATGGCGGACGCGATGGCGGCGCGCGGGCCCGACGGCGCGGGGGTGATGGCGCGCGGCCCGGTGGCGCTGGGCCATCGGCGGCTGAGCATCATCGACCTGAGCGAACGCGCCGCCCAGCCCTTCGCGGACCCGCAGACAGGCCTCGCGATCGTCTTCAACGGCTGCATCTACAACCACGCCGAACTGCGCGCCGAGCTCGAGGCGCTGGGCCACCGCTTCGCCTCGACCGGCGACACCGAAGTCATCCTGCGGGCCTGGGCGCAATGGGGCAAGGCGGCGCTGGGCCGGCTGCACGGCATGTTCGCCTTCGCGATCCACGAGCGCGACAGCGGGCGCACGGTGCTGGCGCGCGACCGGTTCGGCATCAAGCCGCTGTACCTGGCGGCGTCGCCGGGGCGGCTGCGCTTCGCCTCGACGCTGCCGGCGCTGCTGGCGGCCGGCGACATCGACACCGGGATCGATCCGGTGGCGCTGCACCACTACATGAGCTGGCACGCGGTGGTGCCCGCGCCGCGCACGCTGCTGAAGGGCGTGGCCAAGCTGCCGCCCGCCACGCTGCGGGTGATCGAGCCCGACGGCGGCCACAGCGACGAGGTTTACTGGCGCCAGCGCTTCGGCCCGCTGGAGGGCGACGCCGCCCGCGCGCCCCGGGACTGGGCGGCGCTGCTGCTGGAGGCGCTGCGGACCGCGGTGCGGCGGCGGATGGTGGCCGACGTGCCGGTGGGCGTGCTGCTGTCGGGGGGCCTCGACAGCTCGCTGATCGTCGGGCTGCTGGCCGAGGAGGGGCAGCGGGGCCTCGCGACCTATTCCATCGGCTTCGAGGCGGCGCATGGCGAGCAGGGCGACGAGTTCGTCCATTCCGACGCGATCGCCGCGCGCTTCGCCACCGACCACCACCGCATCCGCATCGGATCGGACGAGATGCGCGCCCATCTGCCCGACGCCATCGCCGCGATGTCCGAGCCGATGGTCAGCCACGACGCCATCGGCTTCTACCTGCTGTCGCGCGAGGTGGCGAAGTCGGTCAAGGTGGTGCAGTCGGGACAGGGGGCCGACGAGATCTTCGGCGGCTATCACTGGCACCCCCCCATGGCCGGCGCCGCCGACCCGGTCGCGGCCTATGCGGACGCGTTCTTCGACCGCAGCCACGCCGAACTGGCCGCGCAGCTGTCGCCGGAATACCTCAGCGACCGCGACGAGAGCCGCGCCTTCGTGGCGGCGCATTTCGCCGAGGCGGGCGCGGACGACCCGGTGGACAAGGCGCTGCGGCTGGACGCCGGGGTGATGCTGGTGGACGACCCGGTGAAGCGGGTCGACAACATGACCATGGCCTGGGGGCTGGAGGCGCGGGTGCCGTTCCTCGACCACGAGCTGGCCGAGCTGGCCGCGCGCATGCCGGCGGCGCTGAAGCTGGCCGATGGCGGCAAGGGCGTGCTGAAGGCCGCCGGCCGCACGGTGATCCCGGCGTCTGTGATCGACCGGCCCAAGGGCTATTTCCCTGTGCCGGCGCTGAAATACCTGGGCGGCGACACGCTGGCGATGGTGCGCGGCGCGCTGACCGGCGAGGCGGCGCGGGCGCGGGGGCTGTTCCGGCGCGACTGGATCGACACGCTGCTGGCCGCGCCGGACGAGCACATCACGCGGCTGCGCGGATCGATGCTGTGGCAGGCCGGGGCGCTGGAGCTGTGGCTGCAGGCGCAGGGGATCCGGCCGTGAGCCCGCATCGCCCGCCCGCCCCGCGGCGGCCCAAGCGGCGCAGCGTCGTCCGGCCCCAGGCGCACCGCCTCCAGCGCCTGCGCGGCGAGGGCGCGCGCGCCGGGACCGGGGCCGAGGCCCCGCGCGAGCGGGCGATGATCGACTGCGGCTGGGGGCGGCTGATCTTCGCCCAGACCTTCCCCGACGCGGAAAGCCTGGCCGAGGCGCTGCGCGCCGAGGGGCCGGACCAGCGCGACATCGCCTTCTATGCGCGCGACCCGCAGCTGGCGCTGGCGGCGGCCCCGCAGGAGCTGTTCCTCGACCCCAGCCACGCGCTGCGGCTGGACCTGCCGACCTATCGCCCCGCGAGGCGGCAGCCGCGCGGGTTCCAGATCCGCCGGCTGTCCAGCCGCGCGGACGCCGAGGCGCTGAACGCCATCTACGCCGCGCGCGGCATGGCGCGGGTGTCGCCGGATTTCCTGTGGTCGGGCTGCGACCCCCGCGCGCTGACGCTGCTGGTGGCCGAGGACGACGCCACCGGCGCGGTGATCGGCGGCGCGATGGGCGTGGACCACGGGCGCGCCTTCGGCGACCCCGCGCGCGGGTCGTCGCTGTGGGCGCTGGCGGTTTCGGCCGATGCGGCGCAGCCGGGCGTGGGCGAGGCGCTGTCGCGCCGGCTGGCGGAGCTGTTCAAGGCGCGCGGCGCGGCCTTCATGGACCTGTCGGTGATGCACGGCAACGCCGAGGCGCTGCGGCTGTACGAGAAGCTGGGCTTCCGGCGCATCCCGGCCTTCGCGATCAAGCGCAAGAACCCGTTCAACGAGAAGCTCTACATCGGCCCGGCCCCCGAGGAGGGGCTGAACCCCTATGCCCGCATCATCGTCGACGAGGCGCGGCGGCGCGGGATCCTGGTCGACGTGACCGACGCGGAGGGCGGGTTCTTCCGCCTGACCCATGGCGGCCGCTCGATCCGCTGCCGCGAGTCGCTGAGCGACCTGACCTCGGCCGTGGCCATGGCGATCTGCGACGACAAGACCGCGACGCGGCGGGTCGCGGTGCGCGCCGGGCTGGCGGTGCCCGACCAGACCACGGCGTCGGACCCGCAGGCGCGCGCGGCGTTCCTGGCGAAGCACGGCGCGGTGGTGGTGAAGCCCGCGCGCGGCGAGCAGGGGCGCGGCGTCGCGGTGGGCCTGACCACGGTCGAGGCGATGGAGGCCGCCGTGGCCGAGGCCCGCAGCCATTGCGACACGGTGATCGTCGAGCAGATGGCGCCGGGCGAGGACCTGCGGCTGGTGGTGATCGGCGGGCGCACCGTGGCCTGCGCCGTCCGCCGGCCGCCGCGGGTGGCGGGCGACGGGCGCAGCGACCTGCGCGCGCTGATCGAGCGGCAGAGCCGCCGCCGCGCCGCCGCCACAGGGGGCGAGAGCCGCATCCCGCTGGATGCCGAGACCGAGCGCTGCCTCGCGGAGGCGGGGCTGACGCTGGACGCGGTGCCCGAGGCGGGGCGCGAGATCGCCGTGCGCAGGACCGCGAACCTGCACACCGGCGGCATGATCCACGACGTGACCGGCGAGACCCATGCCGCGCTGATCGCGGCGGCCGAGCGGATGGCGCGCGCCATCGAGATCCCGGTGGTGGGGATCGACCTGATGGTGCGCAGCCCGCGCCTGCCCGACTATGCCTTCATCGAGGCCAACGAGCGGCCGGGCCTGGCCAACCACGAGCCGCAGCCCACCGCGGAACGCTTCGTCGACCTGCTGTTCCCGCGGGCCATCCCCGAGACCGCGCGCGCGGCGCGCGACCGCAGGCCGGGGCGGGACATGCCATGACCCGGCGCGACATCGACATCGGCTATCTGCGGGCGCAGCTCGCGCGGCTGCTCGAGATCCCCAGCCCCAGCGGCTACACGGACCGGGCCGTGCGCCATGTCTGCGAGGCGCTCGACGCGCTGGGCGTCGGCTACCAGCTGACGCGGCGCGGCGTGATCCGGGCGCGCATGCCGGGGGCGACCGGGCACGGGGCGCGCGCGGTGGTCGGCCATCTGGACACGCTGGGCGCGCAGGTCTGCCGGCTGAAGGAGAACGGGCGGCTGGCGCTGGTGCCCATCGGGTCGTGGTCGGCGCGCTTCGCGGAAGGGGCGCGGGCGACGCTGTTCTCGGCGCGCGGGGCCTATCGCGGCACGATCCTGCCGCTGAAGGCGTCGGGCCACATCTTCGACGCCGAGATCGACAGCCAGCCGGTCGGGTGGCCGCATGTCGAGCTGCGCGTCGACGCGCTGGCGCGCTGCCGCGCCGATCTCGACCGGCTGCGCATCGAGGTCGGCGACATCGTCGCCATCGACCCCCAGCCCGAGTTCCTGGACAACGGCTTCATCGTCTCGCGCCATCTGGACGACAAGGCGGGGGTGGCGGCGATGCTGGCCGCGATCCGCGCCCTGCGCGACGCGCCGATGCCGCCGGTGGACGTGTTCTGGGTGTTCACCATCGCCGAGGAGGTGGGCCATGGCGCGGCGGCGGCGCTGTCGGGCGACATCGCCTCGATGGTGGCCGTGGACAACGGCACCAGCGGGCCGGGGCAGAACTCGGACGAATTCGGCGTCACCATCGCCATGGCCGACCAGACCGGCCCCTTCGACTACCACCTGACCGCCAAGCTGGCGGCGCTGTGCCAGGCCAACGACATCCGGCACCAGAAGGACGTGTTCCGCTGCTATCGCTCCGACAGCGCCTCGGCCGTCGAGGCGGGGGCGGATGTGCGCACGGCGCTGGTGGCCTTCGGGGTCGACGCGAGCCACGGCTACGAGCGCATCCACATGCACGCGCTGCGCTCGGTGGCCGAGCTGCTGACCGCCTATGCCGCGAGCCCGGTCGAGATCGCGCGCGACGCCAGCCCGATGTCGGGGCTGAGCGGCTTCACCCGGCAGCCGACGGCGGACGCGCCGCAGGCGCTGCGGCCCGAGGGCCCGGCCGTGCCGTGAGGGCGGGGCGGGGCGGCAGCGGCGGGGCGGCGGCGAATCGACCGGGCGCGGGGCCGGGGGCGGCGCCGGGCGCGGGGCGGGACCCGGTGGGCGGGCGATCCGGCGCACCGATCCGGGCGCCGACCCGGCCCGGCCGCGGCGGCCGGCAGCGGGTTCCTTAACGAACCGTCACCATGTTCCCTGTTCGTTTTACCATGGGTAGTGGGTTGCGCGGCGTCAAGCGCAAAATCTGGTGGCAATACGGGATTTCGCGATTGACCGGACCGGCCCGGACCCCACAGATTGTGGTCAACGCCGCAGCGGCATCGACATCTCGGGGGCGACCCCGCAGGATGTGGGCGCATCCCGACGCGGCGCGACATGGGGGCGAACGCCCCGCGACCGCAACCGGGGGCAAGACGCCATGCAGATCGACCGCCGCTTCACCGATGCCGCCGCCGACGCCTATGCCGGCATCGCCTTCCGCGAGACGGCGAGCGAGATCCGCAACCCCGACGGCTCGGTGGTGTTCCGCCTCGAGAACCTCGAGGTGCCCGCGGCCTGGAGCCAGGTGGCGGCCGACGTGCTGGCGCAGAAGTACTTCCGCAAGGCCGGCGTGCCCGCGGCGCTGAAGCGCGTCAAGGAGAAGGGCGTGCCGGAGTGGCTGTCGCGCTCGGTCCCCGACGAGCGCGCGCTCGCGAAGCTGCCGGAGGAGGCGCGCATCGTGGGCGAGACCTCGGCCCGGCAGGTGTTCGACCGTATGGCCGGGGCCTGGACCTACTGGGGCTGGAAGGGCGGCTACTTCTCCTCCGAGGCCGACGCGCGCGCCTATTTCGACGAGATGCGCCGGATGCTGGCGCTGCAGATGGCCGCGCCGAACAGCCCGCAATGGTTCAACACCGGCCTGCACTGGGCCTATGGCGTGGACGGCCCGTCGCAGGGCCATTTCTACGTCGACCACGAGACGGGCGCGCTGTGCGCATCGACCTCGGCCTACGAGCGGCCGCAGCCCCATGCCTGCTTCATCCAGGCGGTGCAGGACGACCTCGTGAACGAGGGCGGCATCATGGATCTGTGGACGCGCGAGGCGCGGCTGTTCAAGTACGGCTCGGGCACCGGCACCAATTTCTCCAGCCTGCGCGGCGAGGGCGAGCGGCTGGCGGGCGGCGGGCGGTCCTCGGGGCTGATGTCGTTCCTGAAGATCGGCGACCGGGCGGCGGGGGCCATCAAGTCGGGCGGCACCACGCGCCGCGCCGCCAAGATGGTGATCTGCGACATGGACCACCCCGACATCGAGCAGTTCATCGGCTGGAAGGTGCGCGAGGAGCAGAAGGTCGCGGCGCTGGTCGCGGGCTCGAAGCTGCACAAGGCGCGGCTGGCGGAGATCTTCGACGCCATCCGCGCCTGGGACGGCCGCGCCGAGGACGCGCGCGACCCGAAGGCCAACCCCGGCCTGAAGGCCGCGATCCGCGCCGCGAAGAAGGCCATGATCCCCGAGGCCTACATCAAGCGCGTGCTGCAGTACGCAGCCCAGGGCCAGGACCGCGTCGATTTCCCCGAGTTCGACACGGACTGGGACAGCGAGGCCTACCTCACCGTCTCGGGCCAGAACTCGAACAATTCGGTGCGCGTGACCGACGCCTTCCTCGGCGCCGTGCGCGACGACGCGGACTGGACGCTCACCAGCCGCACGACGGGCAAGCCGGTGCGCACGCTGAAGGCGCGCGCGCTGTGGGCGCAGATCGGCCATGCCGCCTGGGCCTGCGCCGACCCGGGCGTGCAGTTCCACGACACCATCAACGACTGGCACACCTGCCCCGAGGCCGGGCCGATCCGCGCCTCGAACCCGTGCTCGGAATACATGTTCCTCGACGACACGGCCTGCAACCTCGCCTCGCTGAACCTGCTGGCCTTCCTGCGCGACGGGGCCTTCGCGGCCGACGACTACGAGCACGCCTGCCGGCTGTGGACCCTGACGCTGGAGATCAGCGTGCTGATGGCCCAGTTCCCCAGCCGCGAGATCGCGCAGCGCAGTTACGACTACCGCACGCTCGGCCTCGGCTACGCCAACATCGGCGGGCTGCTGATGAGCATGGGCCTCGGCTACGACAGCGCCGACGGCCGGGCGCTGTGCGGCGCGCTGACCGCGATCATGACCGGCGTCTCCTACGCGACCTCGGCCGAGATCGCCGCCGAGCGGGGCCCCTTCCCCGGCTTCGCGGCCAACCGCGCCCACATGCTGCGGGTGATCCGCAACCATGGCCGGGCCGCGCGGGGGATGCGCGAGGGCTATGAGGGGCTGGCGACGCCGCCGGTGCCGCTGGACCACGCCAACTGCCCGGATGCGGGCCTCGTGCAGCGCGCCATCGCCGCCTGGGACCGGGCGCTGGCGCTGGGCGAGGCGCATGGCTATCGCAACGCGCAGGCCACCGTGATCGCGCCGACCGGCACCATCGGCCTGGTGATGGATTGCGACACCACCGGGATCGAGCCCGACTTCGCGCTGGTCAAGTTCAAGAAGCTGGCCGGCGGCGGCTATTTCAAGATCATCAACCGCTCGGTGCCCGCCGCGCTCGACGCGCTGGGCTACGACCCGGCCACGGCGCGCGCCATCGTCGAGCACGCGGTCGGCCGCGGCACGCTGGCCGGCGCGCCCGGCGTCAGCCACGAGGCGCTGGCCGCCCGCGGCTTCGGCCCTGCGGAGATCGCGACGATCGAGGGCGCGCTGGCGGCGGCCTTCGACATCCGCTTCGCCTTCAACGTCCACGCGCTGGGCGAGGCCTTCGTCACCCAGCGGCTGGGGGTGGAGCCCGCCGCGCTGGCCGAGCCCGGCTTCGACCTGCTGCGCGCCATCGGTTTCTCGCGCGACGAGATCGAGGCCGCCAACGCCTTCGTCTGCGGGACCATGACGCTGGAGGGCGCGCCGGGGCTGAAGCCCGAACACCACCACGTGTTCGACTGCGCCAACCCCTGCGGGCGCACCGGCCGGCGCTACCTGTCGGTGGACGCGCACATCCGCATGATGGCGGCGGCGCAGAGCTTCATCTCGGGGGCCATCTCCAAGACCATCAACATGCCCAACGAGGCCGCCATCGAGGACTGCCTCGCGGCCTACGCGCTGTCGCACCGGCTGGGCGTCAAGGCCAACGCCCTGTACCGCGACGGCTCGAAGCTGTCGCAGCCGCTGGCCAGCCAGCTGATCGACGAGGACGACGCCGAGGACCTGATCGAGGCGGCGCCGGCGGCGCGCGCCCAGATCGTGGCCGAGCGCGTGATCGAGAAGATCATCCTGCGCGAGGTCGCCCGCGGCCGCGACAAGCTGCCCCAGCGCCGCAAGGGCTATACCCAGAAGGCCATCGTCGGCGGCCACAAGGTGTACCTGCGCACCGGCGAATACGACGACGGCAAGCTGGGCGAGATCTTCATCGACATGCACAAGGAGGGCGCGGCCTTCCGGGCGATGATGAACAACTTCGCCATCGCGGTGTCGGTCGGCCTGCAGTACGGCGTGCCGCTGGAGGAGTTCGTCGACGCCTTCACCTTCACCCGCTTCGAGCCGGCGGGCGTGGTGCAGGGCAACGACAGCATCAAGAACGCGACCTCGATCCTCGACTACGTGTTCCGCGAACTGGCGGTGTCGTATCTCGACCGCACCGACCTCGCCCATGTCGAGCCGGGCGGCGCGCGCTTCGACGAGCTGGGCCACGGCGAGCGCGAGGGCGCGCGCAACGTCGACGCCGTGGCGGAGGAGGTCGCCTCGCCCGCCATCGCCATGATCCGCCAGGTCAGCAGCACCGGCTACCTGCGCAAGCGCCTGCCCACCGAACTGACGGTGCTGCAGGGCGGCGGCGGCGGCGCGCTGGCCATGGCCGCGTCCCCCGCGGCGCTGGCCGTCGGCGGCGTGGGCGTCGCCCTGTCCGCCGCCCACGCCATCGGCGCGGCCGGCGCGGCCGTGATGACCCGCGCCGCCGAGGCCCGCATGAAGGGCTACGAGGGCGACGCCTGCGGCGAATGCGGCAACTTCACCCTCGTGCGCAACGGCGCGTGCATGAAGTGCGACACCTGTGGCGCGACGAGCGGGTGCAGTTGAGGGGCGCAACGATGTGGAGGT
>DAIPIU010000067.1:0-5208 GCA_036770645.1 Rubrimonas sp.
GGGGCGCTTTCCCGGGGCCGCCCGGGTCGGAGGCACGCCATGGGCTATCGGATCGCCGTCGCGGGCGCCACGGGCAATGTGGGCCGCGAGATGCTGAACATCCTCGCCGAGCGCGAGTTCCCCGCCGACGAGGTGGTGGCGCTGGCCTCGCGCCGGTCGCGCGGGACCGAGGTCGGCTATGGCGACCGCACGCTGAAGGCGCAGGACATCGACACCTTCGACTTCGCGGGCTTCGACATGGCGCTGTTCGCCATCGGATCGGGCCCGACGAAGGACTATGCGCCCAAGGCCGCGCGGGCGGGCTGCGTGGTGATCGACAACTCCTCGCTCTACCGCTACGAGCCCGACATCCCGTTGATCGTGCCGGAGGTGAACCCCGACGCGATCCTGAAATACGAGAACCGCAACATCATCGCCAACCCCAACTGCTCGACCGCGCAGATGGTGGTGGCGCTGAAGCCCCTGCACGACCGGGCGCGGATCAAGCGGGTGGTCGTCAGCACCTACCAGTCCGTCTCGGGCGCGGGCAGGGAGGGCATGGACGAGCTGTGGCGCCAGACCAAGGGCATCTTCGTGCCCGGGCAGGAGGTCGCGCCGGCCAAGTTCAGCAAGCAGATCGCCTTCAACGTCATTCCCCACATCGACGTCTTCATGGAGGACGGCGCGACCAAGGAGGAATGGAAGATGGCGGTCGAGACCAAGAAGATCCTCGACCCCGCCATCAAGGTGCACGCGACCTGCGTGCGGGTGCCGGTGTTCGTCGGCCATTCCGAGTCGATCAACATCGAGTTCGAGGAGCCGCTGGAGGCCGACGAGGCGCGCGAGATCCTGCGCGAGGCGCCCGGTGTGCTGGTCGTCGACAAGCACGAGGCCGGCGGCTACGTCACGCCCGTCGAATGCGTGGGCGACTACGCCACCTTCGTCAGCCGCATCCGCGTCGATCCCACGGTCGAGAACGGGCTGGCGCTGTGGTGCGTCAGCGACAACCTGCGCAAGGGCGCGGCGCTGAACGCGGTGCAGATCGCCGAGCTGCTGGGCCGGCGGGTGCTGAAGAAGGGATGACCGCGCTCTGGTCCCTGTCGGCGGCGGCGATCGCGGGCGGGGTCCGGGCGGGGGATTTCTCGGCGCGCGAGGCGGTCGCGGCGGCGCTCGCGCGCATGGATGCGGCGAACCCCGCGATCAACGCGGTGGTGGAGCGGCGCGACGCTGCCGCGCTGGCCGAGGCGGAGGCGGTGGACGCGGCGCGGGCGGCGGGGCGCGACCCCGGGCCGCTGGCGGGCGTGCCGGTCACGGTCAAGGCCATCGTCGACGTGGCGGGCTGCGCCACCACCAACGGGCTGACCATCCTGAAGGACAACATCGCCGGGCAGGACGCGCCGGCGGTGGCGAACCTGCGCCGGGCGGGGGCGGTGGTGGTGGGGATCACGGCGACGCCGGCCTTCTCGCTGCGCTGGTTCACGCGCAGCCGGCTTTACGGCGCGACGCTGAACCCGCGCGCGCCGGGGCTGACGCCCGGCGGGTCCTCCGGCGGCGCGGCGGCGGCGCTGGCGGCCGGGATCGGCGCGCTGGCGGTGGGCACCGACATCGGCGGCTCGGTGCGCTATCCCGCCTTCGCCTGCGGGGTGCACGGGCTGCGCCCGTCGCCGGGGCGGGTGCCCGCCCACAACGCCTCGCTGCCCGAGCGGCATCTGGGCGCGCAGCTGATGGCGGTGACCGGGCCGCTGGCGCGCGAGGTCGGCGACCTGCGGCTGGCGCTCGCGGCGATGAGCGCGCCCGACCCGCGCGACCCCTGGCAGGCGCCGGTGCCGCTGGAGGGGCCGGAGGCGCCGCGCCGCGCGGCGCTGTGCGTCGCGCCCGAGGGCATGGCGGTGGACGGGGCCGTGGCGCTGGGCCTGCGAGCGGCGGCCGAGGCGCTGGCCGACGCCGGGTGGCGCGTGGTCGAGACCGCGTGCCCGCCGCTGCGTGAGCCGGCGCGGCTGCAGGCCCTGCTGTGGCTGGCCGAACTGCGCCACGCAGGGGCGGAGGCGGCGCGGCGCGAGGCCGACCCGGACGCCGATTTCGTGTTCGCGCAGCTGTCCGCGCTGCTGCCGACGCCCGATCTCGGCGCGTATCTCGACGCCTTGCAGGCGCGCAACCGGCTGTGCCGGGACTGGCGGCTGTTTCTGCGCGACCATCCCGTGCTGCTGTGCCCGGTCTCGGCCGAGCCGCCCTTCGCGGACCACCGCGACGTGCAGTCCCCGGAGGATTTCCTGGCGGTGGCGGAGGCGCAGGTCACGCAGACCGCGATGCCCTTCCTCGGCCTGCCGGCGCTGGCGCTGACGACCGGGGCGCTGGGCGGGGGGCTGGGCGGCGTGCAGATCGTGGCGGACCGCCACCGCGAGGATGTCGCCCTTGCCGCCGCCGAGGCCATAGCGGCGCGCATGCCCGCCGTCCTGCCCTGCGATCCGGCAGGCGCGGCCGCCTGAGCGGCGCGCGTCAGCCGGCCGGCGGCGGCGGCGCGTCCGGGCGTGCGGGATCGGCCCCGTCCCAGCGGCGCACCATCCCCGAGACGCCGTCGAAGGCGCCGGGCGCCAGCGCCTTGGCGAGGAAGCGCGCGGGGTTGGTGGGCGGGGGGAAGTCCATCCCGGCGGCCTGCGCGCGGGTGAAGCCGAAGCGGCGGTAATAGGGTTCGTCGCCCACCAGCAGCACCCGCGTCCAGGCGCGCTCCCGCGCGCGGTCGAGCGATTCGGCCATCAGCGCGGCCCCGAGGCCTTCGCCCTGGCGGATCGGGTGCACCGCGACCGGCCCGAGCAGCAGCGCGGCATGCCCGGCCGCGCCGATGCGCACCGGCCAGTAGCGGATGCAGCCCACCAGCGTGTCGAAATCGTCGCGCGCGATGCGGCACAGGCCCGCGGCCATCGGCACCCCCTCGCGCAGGCGGTAGGAGGACAGTGCCGTGCGGCCCGGCGCGAAGGCGAGGTCGAGCAGGGACTCGACCTCCGGCCCGTCCGTCCCGCGTTCCGGCAGCAGCCTGACCATGCCTGCAGTCCCGCGCCGCCCGCGGCCTATCGCCCGTGTCGCGGGGCGGCTAGCATGGCGGGGTCCGGTCCACAAGCGCAGGGAGAGCGTCCGTGTTCCAACGCCCCGGGCAGGGCCCGAACGCCCTGTCGCCCCTGACGCTGAACGCCGTGGTGGCCCCGCGCCCGATCGGCTGGATCGCGACGCGGGGGGCGGACGGGCGCGACAACCTTGCCCCCTATTCCTTCTTCAACGCCGTCGCCTACGACCCGCCGCAGGTGATGTTCGCCTCGACCTCGGCCAAGCCCGACCGCGGCGACACGAAGGACAGCATCGCCAACATCCGCGAGACGGGCGTGTTCTGCGTCAACATCGTCAGCTGGGAACTGCGCGAGGCGATGAACCTGTCCTCGGGGGCCTGGCCGCGCGAGACGGACGAATTCGCGCTGGCCGGCCTCGAGCGCGCCGAATGCGAGACCATCCCCTGCAGCCGGGTGGCGGCGGCGCCGGCGGCGCTGGAATGCCGGCTGGTGCGGCTGCTGACCCTGCCGGGCGCGGCCAATGTCGCGGCCTTCGGCGAGGTGACGGGGATCCACCTGCGCGACGAGCTGATGCGCGACGGGCGCTTCGACACGATGGCGGCCGATCTGGTGGGCCGGCTGGGCGGGCGGCTGTATGTGCGGCTGACCGAGGCCTTCGCCATGGACCGGCCGAACTGAGGCCGCGCGCTCAGTCGCAACGGGCGTTCAGCCCGGTCCCCGTCGCGACCGCGGTGATCAGGCCCTCGGCGTGATACGGCCCTTGGCCGTCGCTCCAGTTCATGCCGGTCTCGCCCACGAAATCGACGGACATGCTCAGCGTGACGGCGTAGCCGACGACGGCGTTGTATCCTGCGGCCTCGGCTTCCGCGCGGATGTCCTCGGACAGCAGCCCGGCCATGCGCCCGCCCATCTCGGCCGGCCCGAAGCCGGTCGTCCGAAGCCGCTCGTAGCCCCAGCGGCTGGTCGAGACGAGGCCCGCGCCCTCGATGCGGCAGCTCCGGCCGGGGATCTCGGGGACGGTGAAGATGCCGATCCAGTCCTCCGCGGCGAGCGCCGGGGCGGCGGACAGCGTCAATGCGCAGGCGAGGCGCTTCATGCGTGGTCTTTCCTTCCATGGCGATGGCGGGCTTTAGTGGCGGCGGGCGCGGGCGCACGGCGACGCGCGGCCCCGGCGGCAGCGACAATGGGCGGAACCATGACCGAGGCAATGATCGGCGTCATCGGCGGCAGCGGCGTCTACGCCATCGAGGGGCTGGAGGGCGCGGAGTGGCGCGCCGTCGAGACGCCCTGGGGCGCGCCGTCGGATGCGATCCTGTGCGGGCGGCTGGGCGGCGTGCCGGTCGCCTTCCTGCCGCGGCACGGGCGCGGGCACGTCCAGTCGCCGAGTTCCATCAACTATCGCGCCAACATCGACGCGCTGAAGCGGCTGGGGGTCACGGACGTGATCTCGGTCTCGGCCGTCGGGTCGTTCCGCGAGGAGATGGCGCCGGGCGATTTCGTCATCGTCGACCAGTTCATCGACCGCACGGCGGCGCGCGAGAAATCCTTCTTCGGCCCCGGCTGCGTCGCGCATGTCGCGCTGGGCCATCCGGTCTGCCCGCGGCTGGGCGATGCGCTGGAGGCCGCCGCCATCGCCGCGGGCGTGACCACCCATCGCGGGGGCACCTATCTGGTGATGGAGGGGCCGCAGTTCAGCACGCTGGCCGAAAGCCGCCTCTACCGCGAGGTCTGGGGCTGCCATGTCGTCGGCATGACCAACATGCCGGAGGCCAAGCTCGCCCGCGAGGCCGAGCTCTGCTATGCCACCGTCGCCATGGTGACCGACTACGACTGCTGGCATCCCGACCACGACCATGTCGACGTGGCGGCGGTGATCAAGGTGCTGACCGGCAACGCCGAGAAGGCCCGCGCCATGCTGCGCGGCGCGATTCCGGCGCTGGGGGGCGACCGCGCGCCATGCCCCGCGGGCTGCGACCGCGCGCTGGAGCACGCGCTGATCACGGCGCCGGAGGCGCGCGACCCGGCGGCTCTGGCGCGGCTCGACGCCGTGGCGGGGCGGGTGCTGGCGCGCTGAGCCGCCGGCCGCGGCGGGGCGGCCTCAGGCCCCGCCGACCGCGGAGATGCGCGACGGGCCGGGTTCGATGCCCAGCGCGCGGCAGACCTGCAGCGG
>DAIPIU010000067.1:5308-15175 GCA_036770645.1 Rubrimonas sp.
CGGAGATGCGCGACGGGCCGGGTTCGATGCCCAGCGCGCGGCAGACCTGCAGCGGGAGGTCGGGGTTGTTGAGTGTGTAGAGGTGGATGTGCCCGACGCCCTCGGCGATCAGCTCCTGGCACTGCTCGGCGGCGATGGAGACGGACAGCAGCGTGGCGGCCTCGCCCTCGCCGGCGTTCTGATAGGCGCGGTCCATCCAGCCGGGGACGGCGGTGCCGCAGCTTTCCGCGAAGCGCTTCATCTTGGCGAAGTTCTCGATGGGCAGGATGCCGGGCACCAGCGGCGCGGTGACGCCCGCCTTCGCGCAGGCGTCGCGGAAGCGCAGGAAATGCGCGTTGTCGAAGAAGAACTGGGTGATGGCGTCGGTGGCGCCCGCGTCGATCTTGCGCTTGAGCACGTCGATGTCGGCGGCGGGCGAGACCGCCTCGGGGTGGGTCTCGGGATAGGCGGAGACGCTGATGCGCCAGCCGCCCTCGCGGCCCAGCGCCTCGACCAGTTCCAGCGCCGAGGCGAAGCCGTCCGGGTGCGGGATGAAGCGCCCCTCGCCCTTGGGCGGGTCGCCGCGCAGCGCCACGATGCGCGTGCAGCCGAGGCGGCGATAGGCGCGCGCGACCTCGAGCGTCTCCTCCCGCGTGGCGCCGACGCAGGTCAGGTGCCCCGCAACATCGAGCCGGGCGCGTTCGCGGATCGCCTGGATGGCGGCCAGCGTGCGCTCGCGCGTGGTGCCGCCGGCCCCGTAGGTGACCGAGACGTAGGACGGGCCCAGCGGCGCGAGGCGCTCGACCGAGGTCCAGAGGTTCAGCGCCGCGGCCGGCGTCTTGGGCGGGAAGAACTCGAACGAGATGGTCGGCGCCTTGCGGCCCGTATCGACAGTGGTCATGCGCGCCCCGGTCGGCGGGGGCGGCCCGCCCCCCTTGTTGCAGCGCATGGCATAGGACGCTCGGGCCGAGGGTTCAATTCCAATCCTGGTCGCGGCGCCGGCGGGCGGGCGCGTTCGCTGCGGCTGTCGCTTATCCGCCCTGCGGCGTCGCGGGCGCGCGGCGGGGGCGGCGCGCGCGGCCCTAGACAGGGGGGGCACGCAACGAGAGGCCGGCCATGCCCCAGCTCACCATCGTCTACTGGCGGGACATCCCGGCGCAGGTGATCGTGCGCGAGGGGCGGCGCGCGGCGAAGCGGCAGCTTCCCGAACGCTTCGAGCAGGCCATCGACCGCTGCGCGATGGCGGTGGGCGCGCGCGACAGCGACGCCTACCTGGCCGAGTGGCGGCGTTCGGCCCCTGTCGACGTGCTGGGCGAGGCCGAGACGGCGGCGCAGGCCGAGGCCGAGCGCCTGGACGCGCTGCACGACGCTGCGGCGCTGCGGGCGCTGATCGCCAATGGCGGCTGGGCGGAGAGGGGCTGAAGCATGGCGACCGTGTTCGATTTCCTGTCGCGACGCCGCGCCGCCCGCGGGCCGGGGGCCGACCTGGGCGGCTTCCTCGACGGCTGCTCGATCGAGGTGATGCCGCGCACCGCGGCCAAGGTCGAAAGCTTCGCCGACCTGCTGCCCCCCGGAACACGGGTCTACATCGCCCATGTCGACGGCACGCCCATCGACGAGATGGTGGCCACCGCGCGGCGCATCGCGGCCGAGGGCTTCGCGGTGATGCCGCATCTGCCTGCGCGGTCGATCCCCGACCGCGCGACGCTGGCGGACTGGCTGGCGCGCTATCGCGGCGAGGCGGGGGTGCGCGAGGCACTGCTGATCGGCGGCGGGCGGCGCGAGCCGGCGGGCGAATTCGACAGCGCGATGCAGATGATCGGGACCGGGCTGTTCGACGCAGGCGGCTTCGACCGGCTGCATGTCGCGGGGCACCCGGAGGGCAACCGCGACATCGATTCCGACGGCGGCGAGCGGACCGCGATGGCGGCGCTGCGCTGGAAGCAGGATTTCGCCGAGCGCAGCGACGCGGCGGTGGCCATCGTCACGCAGTTCTGCTTCGAGGCCGCGCCGGTGATCGCCTGGGCGGAGCGGCTGCGCGTCGCAGGCGTGGGCCTGCCGGTGCATATCGGCGTCGCGGGCCCGGCGCGCCTGCAGACCCTGATCAAGTACGCCATGATGTGCGGCGTGGGCCCGTCGCTGCAGGTGCTGCAGCGCCGCGCCGCGGACCTTTCTCGCCTGATGCTGCCCTTCACGCCGGAGGAGATGCTCGCCGATCTGGCCGCGCATAAGGCGGCCCATCCGGGCTTTCCCGTCGAGAGGGTGCACATCTTCCCGCTGGGCGGCATCGCGCCGGCGGCGGAATTCGCCGGCCGCCTGACCGGCCGCGGCCCCGCCCGCCGCGCTGCGGTCTGAAGGCCATGCGCCCGCCCGCCCTGCTGTTCGACCTCGACGGCACGCTGGTCGACACCGACCCGCTGCACCTCGCCGCGATCCGCGAGGTGTTCGCGCCCTTCGGCGTGACGGTCGACGAGGAGACCTACGCCACCCGCATCATGGGCCACAGCAACGCGGCCATCGGCGCCGCCTTCCTGCCCGGCGAGACCCCGGCCCTGCGCCGCGCGACGCTCGAGGCCAAGGAGGCGCTGTTCCGCGAGATGCTGACCTGCGCCGCGCCGCGGCGGGGCCTGCCCGCGCTGCTGGACTGGGCCGCGGCGGCTGGCGCGCCGATGGCGGTGGTCACGAACGCGCCGCGCGCCAACGCGCTGGCGCTGCTGGAGGCCATCGGCCTGTCGGACCGCTTCGCGACGCTGGTGATCGGCGACGAGGTCGCGCGGCCCAAGCCCGACCCGCTGCCCTACCTGACCGCCATGGAGCGGCTGGGGGTGGGGCCGGATGCGGCGCTGGCCTTCGAGGATTCGCCCACCGGCCTGCGCGCGGCGGCCGGTTCCGGGGCCTTCACCTTCGCCATGCGCGGCGTGCTGCCCGACGCGGCGCTGGGCGCCGCGGACGCGATCATCGACGATTTCGCCGACCCGGTTCTGTGGCGGCGGCTGAAGGGAGACGCCGCATGACCCGCACCGTTCTGGCCTCGGCCACCCGCGAGGTGGTGATCGGCTTCGACGCGCCGTTCTGCGTGATCGGCGAGCGCATCAACCCGACGGGGCGCAAGAAGCTGGCGGCGGAACTGGAGGCCGGGGATTTCTCGACCGTCGAGGCCGATGCGCTGGCGCAGGCTGCCTGCGGGGCGGCGGTGCTGGATGTGAATGCCGGCGTGGTCTACGCGTCGAACCCCGACCCCAACGAGACCGAGCCGCCGCTGATGCGCCGCATGGTCGAGCTGGTGCAGGGCCTCGTCGACCTGCCGCTGTGCATCGACAGCTCGGTGCCCGCGGCGCTGGAGGCCGGGCTCGCGGCCTGCCGGGGCCGGCCGCTGCTGAACTCGGTCACGGGCGAGGAGGAGCGGCTGGAGCGCATCCTGCCGCTGGCGCGCAAGTACGGCGTGCCGGTGGTGGCGATCTCGAACGACGACACGGGGATCTCCGAGGACCCCGACGTGCGCTTCGCCGTGGCGCGCAAGATCGTGCAGCGCGCCGCCGACCACGGCATCCCCGCCTGCGACATCGTCGTGGACCCGCTGGTGATGCCGATCGGCGCCATGGCCACCGCGGGCCGGCAGGTGTTCGCGCTGGTCCGGCGGCTGCGCGCAGAACTGGGCGTGAACACGACCTGCGGCGCCTCGAACGTCAGTTTCGGCCTGCCCAACCGCCATGGCGTGAACGCGGCCTTCCTGCCCATGGCCATCGCCGCGGGCATGACCTCGGCGATCATGAACCCGACGCGCGAGGCCGAGATGCACGCTGTGCGCGCCGCCAACCTGCTGATGAACCACGATCCCCATGGCGCGGCCTGGATCGCCGCCAACCGCGCGCCGCCCGTGGAGGGGGCCGAGCCGCGGGGCAGGGCGGGGCGCGAGGGTCGGCGGCGGCGTCCGGCGGAGGCCTGAATGGGCGCGGCCGCGGCGGGCGGAGCCGGCGATCCGCTGGTGATCTTCACGCCCTCGGGGCGGCGGGGGCGTTTTCCGGTCGGCACGCCGGTGCTGGACGCCGCCCGCGCGCTGGGGGTCGATCTCGACAGCGTGTGCGGCGGGCGCGGGGTCTGCGGACGCTGCCAGATCAGCCCGTCCTGCGGGGAATTCCCCAAGCACGGGCTGACGGTCGCCCCGGACGCCCTGTCGCCCCGGAACGCGGTCGAGGACCGCTATGGCCGCGTGCGGGGCATGGCCGAGGGGCGGCGGCTCGGCTGTCAGGCGCGGGTCATGGGCGATCTGGTGGTGGACGTGCCGCCCGAGAGCCAGCTTCACCGCCAGGTGGTGCGCAAGCGCGCCGAGGCGCGGGCGGTGACGCTCGATCCCTCCACGCGCCTGTATTACGTCGAGGTCGAGCAGCCCGACATGCACGCCCCGACGGGCGATCTGGAACGGCTGTGCGCCGCGCTCGAGGCGCAATGGGGGCTTTCGGGCGTGATGGGCGACCTGCGCACCGTGCAGGCGCTGCAGCCCGCCCTGCGCAAGGGCGACTGGCGCGTGACCTGCGCCGTGCACCGCGCCGCCGGCGACGCGGCGCCGCGCATCCTGCAGGTCTGGCCGGGCTATTTCGACGGCACGATCTACGGCGTGGCCTTCGACCTCGGCTCGACCACCATCGCCTGCCACCTGTGCGACCTGCGCAGCGGCGAGGTGCTGGCCTCGACGGGCCTGATGAACCCGCAGATCCGCTTCGGCGAGGACCTGATGAGCCGGGTCTCCTACGCCATGATGAACCCCGGCGGCGCGGCCGAGATGACGGCCGCGGTGCGCGAGGCGCTGAACGCCCTGATCGGGCAGGCCTCGGCCGAGGCGATGGTGGACCGCGGGCTGATCGTCGAGGGCGTGCTGGTGGGCAACCCCGTCATGCACCACCTGCTGCTGGGCATCGACCCGGTGGAGCTGGGCGGCGCGCCCTTCGCGCTGGCCACCTCGGACGCCATGACGCTGTGGGCCGCCGAGATCGGCCTGTCGATGCACCCGGACGCGCGGATCTACATCCTGCCCTGCATCGCGGGCCATGTCGGGGCCGATGCGGCGGCCGTGGCGTTGTCGGAAAGCCCGCATCTGGCCGAGGAGCTGACGCTGGTGGTCGATGTCGGCACCAACGCCGAGATCCTGCTGGGCGACCGCGCGGGCGTGCTGGCCTGTTCCTCGCCCACCGGCCCGGCCTTCGAGGGGGCGCAGATCGCCTGCGGCCAGCGCGCGGCCCCCGGCGCCATCGAGCGGGTGCGCATCGACCCGGTCACGAAGGAGCCCCGGATCCGGGTGATCGGCTGCGACGCCTGGTCCGACGAGCCGGGCTTCGCCGAGGGCGCGGCGAAGCTGGGCGTCACCGGCATCTGCGGCTCGGGCATCATCGAGGCGCTGGCCGAGATGCGCATGGCGGGGCTGCTGGACGCCGAGGGCACGATCGGCCCGGCCGAGGCGACCGGCAGCGAGCGTTGCGTGCGCGAGGGGCGCACCTGGTCCTATGTGCTGCGCGAGGCCGGCGCGGCGGGCCCGCGCATCGCGGTGACGCAGGGCGACGTGCGGGCGATCCAGCTGGCCAAGGCCGCGCTTTATGCCGGCGCGCGGCTGCTGATGGACGCGCGCGGCGTGGACCGGGTCGAGCGCGTGGTGCTGGCCGGCGCCTTCGGCGCGCACATCTCGCCGCTGCACGCCATGGTCCTGGGCATGATCCCCGACGTGCCGCTGGCGCGCGTGAGCACCGCGGGCAACGCCGCCGGCACCGGGGCGCGCATCGCCCTGCTGAACCGCGGCGCGCGCGCCGAGATCGAGGCGCTGGCGCGGCGCATCGTGAAGGTCGAGACCGCGCTCGCCCCCGCCTTCCAGGCGCATTTCGTGGCCGCCATGGCCCTTCCCCACGCCGCCGATCCGTTCCCGAACCTTGCGGGAGAGGCCCCTCTGCCCCAGATCTCGTTCCGTGACGGGGGCGAGGGCGGGGCGCGCCGGCGCCGGCGCGGCGCCGTCTGAACGGGCCGATTTCGCACTTGCGGCGCCTGTCACCGAGGCGCATGCTCGGATCTGGGCAAAAATATCCCTGCGACGGTTGCGACCGGCGCATTGCAAAGTCGAATTTTTAACCAAGTTCCTCGTTAACTACGGCATCGACGGATCAGTGGGGGCAGTGAGGGCGCGCATGGGCGAACGGCACGATCTTCTCTCGGCGGAACGGGCGCGGCTGGCCCGGCGCCGGACCGAACGGCTGACGATCCGCGAATTCCTCGAGGGCTGCCGCGACGATCCGATGCGCTATGCCACGGCGCCCCAGCGCATGCTGGCCGCCATCGGCGAGCCGCAGGTGGTCGACACGCAGACCGACCCTCGGCTCGGCCGCATCTTCCTCAACCGCACCATCAAGACCTACCCCGCCTTCGCCGAGTTCTACGGCATGGAGGACACGATCGAGCGGATCGTGGGGTATTTCCGCCACGCGGCCCAGGGCCTCGAGGAGCGAAAGCAGATCCTCTATCTGCTCGGCCCGGTGGGCGGCGGCAAATCCTCGCTGGCCGAGCGGCTGAAGACGCTGATGGAGGTGCACCCGATCTACGTGCTGGCCGCGGGCGAGCAGCTGAGCCCCGTGTTCGAGAGCCCGCTGGGCCTGTTCGACCCCGGCCTCGGCGAGGAGATCGAGGCGGCCTACGGCATCCCGAAGCGCTACCTCACCGGGCATCTCAGCCCCTGGGCGGTGAAGCGCCTCGATGAATTCGACGGCGATCTCGAACAGTTCACGGTGGTGAAGCTTCACCCGTCCAAGCTGCGCCAGATCGGCGTCGCCAAGACCGAGCCGGGCGATGAGAACAACCAGGACATCTCGGCGCTGGTCGGCAAGATCGACATCCGGCAGCTCGAGCACCACAGCCAGAACGACCCCGACGCCTACAGCTATTCGGGCGGGCTGAACCGCTGCACGCAGGGCATGCTCGAGTTCGTCGAGATGTTCAAGGCGCCGATCAAGATGCTGCACCCCCTGCTGACCGCGACGCAGGACGGCACCTATGTCGGCACCGAGAACATCGGCGCGCTGCCCTTCCAGGGGGTGATCCTGGCGCACAGCAACGAAAGCGAATGGAAGAGCTTCAAGGCCAACCGCAACAACGAGGCGTTCCTCGACCGCATCTGCGTGATCAAGGTGCCCTATTGCCTGCGCGTCTCCGAGGAGCACAAGATCTACGACAAGCTGCTGTCGAAGTCCGACCTCGCCGAGGCCCCCTGCGCGCCCGGCACGCTGGACATGCTGGCGCGCTTTTCCGTGCTGACGCGGCTGCGCGAGCACGAGAACAGCAACCTCTACGCCAAGATGCGGGTCTATGACGGCGAGAGCCTGAAGCAGACCGACCCCAACGCGCGATCCGTCCAGGAATACCGCGACGCGGCGGGCGTGGACGAGGGCATGGACGGGCTGTCGACGCGCTTCGCCTACAAGATCCTGTCGGAGACCTTCAACTTCGACAGCGCCGAGGTCGCCGCCGACCCGGTGCACCTGATGTACGTCATCGAGACCGCCATCAAGCGCGAGCAGCTTCCGGACGAGACCGAGACCAAATACATCGAGTTCCTGAAGGAAGACATCGCGCCGCGCTATGCCGAGTTCATCGGGAACGAGATCCAGAAGGCCTATCTGGAAAGCTATCACGACTACGGCCAGAACCTGTTCGACCGCTATGTGGCCTATGCTGACGCCTGGGTCGAGGATCAGGACTACAAGGATCCCGACACCGGCCAGTTGATGGACCGCGGCGTGCTGAACGAGGAGCTGACCAAGATCGAGAAGCCCGCGGGCATCGCCAACCCCAAGGACTTCCGCTTCGAGGTGGTCAAGTTCTGCCTGCGGGCGCGGGCCCGCAATGCCGGGCGCAACCCGGAGTGGACCAGCTACGAGAAGATCCGCGACGTGATCGAGAAGCGGATGTTCAGCCAGGTCGAGGATCTGCTGCCGGTGATCAGCTTCGAGGCCAAGAAGGACGGCGAGATCGAGAAGAAGCACCTCGAGTTCCTCGACCGGATGACGGCCCGCGGCTACACGCAGCGGCAGGTGCGGCGTCTGGTGGTCTGGTACATGCGGGTCAAGAAAGCGGGGTGAGCCGCGCTCCATGAACATCATCGACCGGCGGCTCAACCCGAAATCGCGCAGCCTCGGCAACCGCCAGCGCTTCGTGCGCCGCGCCAAGGCCCAGCTGCGCGAGGCGGTGAACGAGGCGATCCGCACCCGCGGCGTCACCTCGATCGACGGCGACGAACCGATCCGCGCCCGCATCAAGGGGGTAAAGGAGCCGTCCTTCGGCCTCGCCCCCGACACCGGCGGCCGCGATTTCGTGGTGCCCGGCAACAAGAGCTTCCAGGCGGGCGACCGGGTGCCCAAGCCCCCCAAGGGCGGCGGGGGCGGGTCGGGCCAGAAGGGTTCGCCCGATGGCGAGGGCGAGGATGATTTCGTCTTCACGCTGACGCGCGACGAGTTCCTCGACATCTTCTTCGACGATCTCGCCCTGCCGGACCTGCTGAAGCGCAAGCTCAGCCGCGAGAAGTCCTCGACGCCGATGCGGGCGGGCTTCTCGACCGACGGGCCGCCCTCGACGCTGAGCTACGGGCGCACCATGCGCAACAGCCTCGCGCGGCGCATGGCGCTCAAGCGCCCGACCGAGGACGAGATCGCCGCGCTGGACGCCGAGGCCGAGGCGGCGGAGGCGGCGGGCGACGCCGCCGGAGCAGCGGCCCTGCGCGCGGAGGCCGTGCGGCGCAGGCGGCGGCGGGTGCTGGTGCCCTATCTCGACCCGCTCGACCTGCGCTACCGCCGCTTCGAGCAGACGCCGAAGCCCATGGCGCAGGCGGTGATGTTCTGCCTGATGGACGTGTCGGCCTCGATGACCGAGCCGCTGAAGGATTTGGCCAAACGGTTCTTCATGCTGCTGTACCTGTTCCTGACCCGCGAATACGAGGCGGTGGAAGTCGTGTTCATCCGCCACACCACCACGGCGCGCGAAGTCGACGAGGACGCGTTCTTTCGCGGCACCGACACCGGCGGCACCGTGGTCTCGACGGCGCTGGAGAAGATGCAGGAGATACTGGCCGCCCGCTATCCGGTGTCGGACTGGAACATCTATGCGGCGCAGGCCTCGGACGGGCACGACTTCACCGACGATCTTGGGATCTGCAAGGCGATGCTGCACGACATGCTGCCGCAATGCCAGTATTACGCCTATGTCGAGGTTTCGGCCCCGCACATGATGAGCAGCAGCGACAGCCCGCTCTGGGGCGCCTATGCGCAGGTCGCCGACAGCCACGAGAACTTCGCCATGCGCCACATCTCCGCTCCCGACCAGATCCTGCCCGTGTTCCGGCGCCTGTTCGCCCGCCGCCCGGAGGCGGCGTGAGCGAGGCCCCGCCGCGCCGGCGGCGCGCGCCGTCCGCCCCACGCAAGGGCGGCACCCCGGCCCCGGCGGCGGCGGCGCCGCTGTTCACCGGATCGGAGTGGAGCTTCGACTTCCTGGGCATGATCCACGACGCCATCGGCGAGGTGGCGGTGGGCGAGATGGGCCTCGACGTCTATCCCTGCCAGATGGAGGTGATCACGTCCGAGCAGATGCTCGACGCCTATGCCTCGATCGGCATGCCGCTGTTCTATCGCCACTGGTCCTTCGGCAAGCGCTTCGCGGCCGAATCCGCCCGCTACAAGCGCGGCCAGATGGCGCTGGCCTATGAGCTGGTGATCAACTCGGACCCCTGCATCTGCTACCTGATGGAGGAGAACAGCGCCACGATGCAGGCGCTGGTGATCGCCCATGCGGCGTTCGGGCATAACCACTTCTTCAAGAACAACTATCTGTTCAAGCAGTGGACGCGCGCCGACGCGATGCTGGACT
>DAIPIU010000068.1:0-15073 GCA_036770645.1 Rubrimonas sp.
TCCGCCGCCTGCGCGATCACCGGCGTCATGGCCGACAGCGTCGCCTCGGGAAGCCAGCAGGCGATGCGGTGGCCGTCGCCGAGGTCGCGCATGGGCGGGTTCTCCGTCTCGCAGATCGCGCGCCCCGCGGCGGCCTGCGCCTCGGCCTTGCGATGGCAGCGGGTCTGGAACGGGCAGCCCGTGGGCGGCTTCATGGCCGAGGGGATCTCGCCCTCCAGCAGGATGCGCTGCTTGCTGACCGAGGCGTCGGCGACCGGCGCGGCGGACAGCAGCGCCTCGGTGTAGGGGTGGTAGGGAGGGCCGTAGACCTGCGCCGTGGCGCCCTGCTCGACCACATGCCCGAGATACATGACCACCACGCGGTCCGCGAGGTAGCGCACGACGCCGAGATCGTGGCTGATGAACAGCATGGTGGTGCGCCTGTCGCGCTGGATCTCGGTCAGGAGCTGGGTCACCGCGGCCTGCACGCTGACGTCGAGCGCCGAGACCGGCTCGTCCGCCACCACCACGTCGGGCTCGCCCGCGAAGGCGCGGGCGATGCCGATGCGCTGCTTCTGCCCGCCGGACAGCTGGCGCGGCATGCGCGTCGCGAAGGCGCGCGGCAGCTTCACCGTGTCGAGCAGCGCCAGCATGCGCTCGCGGCGCTCGGCCCGCGACGCGCCGACGCCGAACATCTGCAGCACACGCATGATCTGCGTCCCGACGCTCTGCGACGGGTTCAGCGTGTCGAAAGGGTTCTGGAACACCATCTGGATGCGGCTGACCGTCTCCGGCCCGCGCGCGCCCACCGCCATGCCGCCGATCTCGACCTCGCCCAGCCGCACCGTGCCCGCGGTCGCGGTCTCGAGCCCCAGCAGCACCTTGGCGAGGGTCGACTTGCCGCAGCCCGATTCGCCGACGATCGCGACCGTCTCGGCCTCGCGCGCCTCGATGTCGAGGCCGGCATTGGCCTTGACCGTGCGGGTGTCGCGCGACAGCAGGCCGGTGGTGACCTGGTAGTATTTCTTCAGCCCCTCGATGCGCAGCACCGTTCCGCCCGGCACGACCGCCGCGCCGGCCGCGGCATCCGCGGGCGGCGCGTCCCAGTCGATGGCCCCGATCCGCCGGCAGCGGCTGAGATGGTCGTTGCCCGCGGCGGCCATCTCGATCGTGCCGCGGTCGCACAGGCCAGCCTCGAAATGGCCGCAGCGCGGGCCGAAGTTGCAGCCTTCGGGGCGTTCGTGCGGCAGGGGAAGCTGGCCGGGGATGGCGATCAGCGGCCGGCGCGTCTTGTCCGCGCCTGGCACCGGAATCGAGCGGAACAGCCCCTGCGTGTAGGGGTGGCGCATGCGGCGGAACACGTCGCGCGTGTCGCCGGCCTCCACCGCCTCGCCGGAATACATCACCGTGATGCGGTCGCAGACCTCGAGCACCAGCCCGAGATTGTGCGAGATGAACAGCAGCGAGGCCCCGGTCTCGGCGGCGAGAGCCTTGACCAGATCGACGATGCCGGCCTCGACCGTCACGTCGAGCGCCGTCGTGGGCTCGTCCATCAGCAGCAGGTCGGGCCGGCACAGCAGGGCCATGGCGATGACCACGCGCTGCTGCTGGCCGCCCGAGATCTGGTGCGGATATGACCCCATCACGCGCTCGGGGTCCGGCAGGCGCACCGCGCGCAGCATCGCCAGCGCCCGGGCCTCGGCCGCGCGCCGGGCAAGCCCGTCATGCAGCATCGGACCCTCGGCGAGCTGGGCCCCGATGCGCATGGCCGGGTTCAGCGAGGCCATGGGTTCCTGATACACCATGGCGATCCGGGACCCGCGGATGCTTTGCAGCCGCGCCGGGGACATGGTCACGATGTCCTCGCCGTTGAACAGGATCTGCCCGCCGGTGATGCGCCCGTTGCGCCCGAGGTCGCGCAGGATCGCCAGCGCCACCGTGGACTTGCCGCAGCCGGATTCGCCGACCAGCCCCATCGCCTGGCCGGGCATGACGCGGCAGGAGAAATCCATCACCGCCGGGATCTCGCCGGCGCGGGTGAAGAAGCTGATCGACAGGTTGCGGATGTCGAGGATGGGCCGCGCGCCGTCCGCGCCCGGGTCGGCGCCGGGGGGGGCGTTGGTTGCGAGGGCGGCGTCGGTCATGGCGGGTCCTTTCCGTCAGCCTTCGTCGAGCCAGAGCCGGTCGAGGTGGATCTCGAAGCTCGGGTGCATGCGGAAGCCCCGCAGGCGCGGGGCGGCATGGGCGGCGGCGGCGCGCCAATAGGGCTGGATGATCGCCCCGCTGTCGCGCAGCCTTGTCTGGAGCTGCGCCATCAGCGGCACGCGAGCGGCCGAGTTCGGCACGGCCAGCGCGGCGTCGAGGAGGGCGTCGAATTCCGGGTCGGCGAAGCCGGTCTCGTTCCATGCGGCGCCCGACCGGTAGGCCAGCGCGAGGTTCTGCACCCCGAGCGGGCGCATCGACCAGTTGGTGACCGAGAAGGGGAAGTCGCGCCAGCCCGCCCAGAAGCTTTCGGCGGGCAGGATGGCGCGGCGCACCGCGATGCCGGCGTCGCGCAGCTGGGCCGCCACCGCGTCGGCGGTGTTGCGCCGCCAGTCGTCGTCGAGCGAGACGAGCTCGAGCTCGGTTCCGGCATGGCCGGCCTCGGCCATCAGCGCGCGCGCCGCCGCGGGATCGTGCGCGGGGGGCGGCAGGGCGGCGTAGTCGGGGTGCATCGGGCCGACATGGTGGTTCTCGGCCACCCGCCCGCGCCCGGCATGGCCGATCTGCAGCACGGTCTCGTTGTCGACCGCCAGCTGCAGCGCCCGGCGCACGCGGAGGTCGTCGAAGGGCGCTGCGCGCAGGTTGGTCCGCGCCACGATAGTGTTGGCGGTGACGGCCTCGTGCCGGACGAGGCCCAGCGCGTCGAGCGCCTCGAGGAAATCGGGTTCGCTTTCCTGCACCAGGTCGATGGCCCCGGCGGCGAAGGCGTCGCGCGTCGCCCCGGCCCCGACGCCGAGGTCGAGCCATTCCACGGCGTCGAGCCAGACGGGACCGCCCCACCACCCGTCGCGCCGCACCGCCCTGGCGCGCAGGCCGGGTTCGAGCGCCTCGAGCGCGAAGGGGCCCGTGCCGACCGGGTTGGCCGCGAGATCGCCGCCTTCCGCCTCGAAGCGGCGATGGACGATGAGGGCGGGATAGTCGGCCATGCCCGCGATCAGCGTGGCGTCGGGCCGGCGCAGCACGAGGCGCACGGTGCGGGCGTCGAGCGCCTGCGCCCCGCCCGCCGTCAGGGCCCCGGTCGCGGGGTCGACGAGGGCGGCGAAACGGGCGGCCATGGAATTGCCGGGCGCGGCCGCGTCGCACCAGCGCGCGATGTTGGCCAGCACGTCCTCGGCCCCGAAGGGCTCGCCCGTCGACCACGCGACGCCGGGGCGCAGGTGCAGCAGGTATTCCCGCGCGTCGCCCGAAACCTCCCAGCCCTCGAGCAGCCAGGGCTCGAAGGCGTGGTCGGCGCCGAAGCGCACCAGCGGCTCGACGAAGGCGCGGGCGAGGTTGCCCATCTCGGACCAGTCGAAGGCGCGCGGGTCCGGAATCGCCTTGACCGGCATGCCGATGCGCAGCACGCCGCCCATCCGGGGCGCGCGCGGGGCGGGTTCGGGCCCGGGCGAGCCCGTCGCCGCGCGCGCCGCGGCCGCCGGGACGCCCAGCGCCGTCAGCATGGCCAGCGCCTCGCGGCGGTCGACCAGCCCCGACCGGGCCGCGTCCGCCAGCGCATCGCGATCCGGCCCGAGGCTGCGTCCTTCGCCCGACATGGCGCGCTCCCTGGCCGCGGAGGCGCGGCCGGCACGGTCCATGAACAGAGCGCGCAGCGCCGCCGGGCGCAACCCTCCGCGACAGCGCGCGGCGCGCGATGCCGCCGCCGCCCAAAACGGGCAACCCCTGTGAAATACCCCAAACGGGTGGTGCGACATCACCCGTTCGGAAGAAAATTACCCTCCCGCGGAGGGTTGGGCGAAACCGCCGGCGAGTCGATCCTTTTCCAGTCAACGGCGCGCACGGCCAAAGCCAGACGCCGCATCGGGAGGAAGACAAGATGAAGACCGGACACTGCCACCTGTTCATTCCCGGCCCGACCAACATTCCCGAAGCCGTCCGCCGCGCCATGTGCGTGCCCATGGAGGACCAGCGCGCCCCCGATTTCGGCGAGCTGACCCTTCCGCTGTTAGAGGGGCTGAAGGCGGTGCTCGGCACGCGGACCGGGCGCGTGATCCTGTGGCCCGGCTCCGGCACGGCGGCCTGGGAGGCCGCGATCGCCAACACGCTGAACCCGGGCGACCGGGTGCTGATGGCCCGCCACGGCCAGTTCTCGGCGCTTTGGGTCGAGATGGCCGAGCGCCTCGGCCTCGATGTCGAGGTGGTGGACGTGCAGTGGGGCGCGGGCTGTCCGGCGCGCGAGTTCGAGCGCCGCCTCGGCGCCGACCGCCACGGGACCATCAAGGCGGTGTTCGTCACGCACAACGAGACCGCGACGGGCGTGACCTCGGACGTGGCCGCGGTGCGCCGCGCGCTCGACGCCAGCTTCCACGACGCGCTGCTGTTCGTGGACGGCGTGTCCTCGGTCGCCTCGATCGACTTCCGCATGGACGACTGGGCGGTGGACCTGGCGGTGACCGGCTCGCAGAAGGGCCTGATGCTGCCCGCCGGCCTCGCGATCCTCGGCGTCAGCGAGAAGGCGCTCGAGGCGTCGAGGGCCTCCACGATGCCGCGGGCCTATTTCCGCTTCGAGGACATGCTGAAGGCCAACGCCACCGGCCATTTCCCCTACACCCCGCCCACGCCGCTGTTCCACGGCCTGAAGGCGTCGCTCGGCCTGCTGTTCGACGAGGGGCTGGACAATGTCTACGCCCGGCACCGCCGCCTGGCCGAGGGCGTGCGGCGCGCCGTCGACGCCTGGGGGCTGCGGCTCTGCGCCCAGGCGCGGTGCTTCCACTCCGACACGGTGTCCACGATCATGACGCCCGAGGGCGTCGACGGGGCCGCCGTGGTGCGCACCGCCTACCAGAAATACCGCACCTCCTTCGGCGTGGGCCTGGGCCCGCTCCAGGGCCGCGCCTTCCGCATCGGCCACCTGGGCGACCTGAACGAGGGCATGCTGATCGCCGCGCTGGGCGTTGCCGAGATGGCGCTGCGCGACTGCGGCGCGAAGGTCGAGCCCGGATCGGGCATCGCCGCCGCCTGCGAGTTCTGGCGGGAGGGCCGCGGCCGCCCCGCCCTGCGAATCGCCGCCGAATAGCGGCCTCGATCCCCCTGTCTCCCCGGGGCACGACGGGCTACCGTACCGGCCCCGGGGCCTTTTTTTACCTGCAGGCGAGGACGAGACATGAGCCACACGCTTCACCCCCTGCGCAAGCAGCGCCTTCACCGCAGCGAACTGGCGGTGCCCGCGTCGAACATGACCATGGTCCAGAAGGCCGCCGACAGCGCCGCGGACGTGGTGTTCCTGGACCTGGAGGACGCGGTCGCGCCCCCCGAGAAGGAGCAGGCGCGCAGGAACGCGGTCATGGCGCTGAACGAGATCGACTGGGCCGCCCGCGGCAAGACCGTGTCGGTGCGCATCAACGGCCTCGACACGCACTACATGTACCGCGACGTGGTCGACATCATGGAGCAGGCGGGCGACCGCGTGCACACGCTGCTGGTGCCCAAGGTCGGCGTGCCGGCCGACCTCTACATGGTCGATGCCATGGTGAACCAGATCGAGCAGGCGAAGGGCTACGAGACCCGGGTGGGCCTCGAGGCGCTGATCGAGACCTCGCTCGGCATGGCCAATGTCGAGGAGATCGCCCGCTTCGGCGCCACGCAGTGCTGGCGGCTCGAGGCGCTGCATTTCGGCGTGGCCGACTACGCCGCCTCGATGCGGGCGCGCACGGTGAACATCGGCGGCCTGAACCCGGACTATCCGGGCGACCAGTGGCACGCCTCGATCACGCGCATGGTGATCGCCTGCCGGGCCTACGGCCTGCGCGCCATTGACGGGCCGTTCGGCGACTTCTCGGACCCCGAGGGTTACAAGGCCGGCGCGCGCCGGGCCGCGGCGCTGGGCTGCGAGGGCAAATGGGCGATCCACCCCAGCCAGGTCGCCTATGCCAACGAGGTGTTCTCGCCCACCGAGGCCGAGGTCACCAAGGCCCGCCGCATCGTCGAGGCGCTGCGCGAGGCCGAGGCGGCCGGCAAGGGCGCGGCCTCGCTCGACGGCAAGATGATCGACGCGGCGTCGGAGAAGATGGCCAACAACGTGCTGACCGTCGCCGCCGCCATCGCCCGCGCCAACGACCACGACGGGGCCTGAGGCCCGCCTTCCCCCGCCGCCCCGACCCTTCCTCCCGTTGGGGGAGGGCGCGCGAGGCGGGGCCGCCGCCCGCGCCGCCGACGGGCGGCGCGGGCCGTCCGGCCCCCACCCCCCCCTCTCCCCCATGGGCGGGAGGGCCCGGGACCGAGGGGGCACCGCAGAATTCGGACCAGACGGCGGACCACCGCCGCGCAGCCGCAAAGGGAGACGCCCATGGACATCCACGAATACCAGGCCAAGGAGATCCTCGCCGAGTTCGGCGTGCCGATCCCCCTCGGCGGCCTCGCCTACAGCCCCGAGCAGGCGAGCTATCGCGCCCGCGAGATCGGGGGCGACCGCTGGGTGGTGAAGGCCCAGATCCATTCGGGCGGCCGCGGCGAGGCCGGCGGCGTGCGCATCTGCGCGACCGAGCACGAGATCCAGGACGCCGCCGCCGACATGCTGGGCCGCCGCCTCGTGACCCGCCAGACCGGGCCAGCGGGCAAGCTGGTCGGGCGCCTCTACGTCGAGGCCGCGACCGACATCCGGCAGGAGCTCTACCTCGCGCTGGTGCTGGACCGCGTGTCCGAGCGCATCATGGTCGTGGCGTCCTCGGAAGGCGGCATGGAGATCGAGGAGATCGCCGAGAGCCAGCCCGACAGCATCCTGCGCCTGACCATCGACCCCGCGACGGGCCTGTGCGAGTTCCAGGCGCGCGAGCTGGCCTTCGGGCTGGGGCTCGACTCGGGCCTCGTGAACAAGATGGTCCGCATCCTCGGCGGCGCCTACCGGGCCTTCCGCGACCTCGACGCGACGATGGTGGAGATCAACCCGCTGGTGGTCACCGGCTCGGGCGACCTCGTGGCGCTCGACTGCAAGATGTCCTTCGACGACAATGCGATGTTCCGCCGGCCCCGCGTGGCCGAGCTGCGCGACCGCAGCCAGGAGGACAAGCGCGAGACCGAGGCCGGCGACCAGGGCCTCGCCTATGTCGGGCTGGACGGCGACATCGGCTGCATGATCAACGGCGCGGGCCTCGCGATGGCCACGCTCGACATGATCAAGCTGGCCGGGGGCGAGCCCGCGAACTTCCTCGACATCGGCGGGGGGGCCAGCCCCGAGCGCGTGCTGAAGGCCTTCCGCCTGGTGCTGAACGACGACAAGGTGAAGGTGATGCTGGTCAACATCTTCGCCGGCATCAACCGCTGCGACTGGGTGGCCGAGGGCGTGGTGCAGGCCTTCAAGACCCTGAAGGTCGAACTGCCCGTGGTGGTGCGCCTGTCGGGCACCAACGTCGCGGAAGGCAAGCGCATCATCGCGGAATCCGGCCTGCCGATCGTCACGGCCGACACGCTGGCCGAGGCCGCCGAACGCGCGGTCGCGGCGCTGCACGCCCGCAAGGCGGCCTGAGGGGGGACCGGGACCATGGCAATTCTCATCGACGAGACCACGCCCATCATCGTCCAGGGCATGTCCGGCCGGATCGGCAAGTTCCACGCCGAGCAGATGATCGCCTACGGCGCGAACGTCGTCGGCGGCGTCACGCCGGGCAAGGGCGGCGAGACGCTGCTCGACCGGCCGCTGTTCAACACCGTGCGCGGCGCGGTGGCCGAGACCGGGGCCCAGGCCTCGCTGGTGTTCGTGCCGCCGCCCTTCGCGGCCGACGCGATCATGGAGGCCGCCGACGCCGGCATCCGCCTCGCGGTCTGCATCACCGACGGCATCCCCGCCCAGGACATGATGCGCGTGAAGCGGTTCCTGCGCCGCTACAAGGAGGAGAAGCGCCTTCGGCTGGTCGGGCCCAACTGCGCCGGCGTCATCTCGCCCGGGCGCAGCATGATGGGCATCATGCCCGACCACATCTACGCCCGCGGCCGGGTCGGCATCGTCGGCCGCTCGGGCACGCTGGGCTACGAGGCCGCCTCGCAGCTCAAGGACCTCGGGCTGGGGATCAGCACCTCGGTCGGCATCGGCGGCGACCCGATCAACGGGTCGTCCTTCCGCGACATCCTCGCCGATTTCGAGGCCGACCCCGAGACCGACGCGGTGCTGATGATCGGCGAGATCGGCGGCCCGCAGGAGGCGGACGGCGCGCGCTTCTGGCGCGAGAACATGACCAAGCCGTTGATCGCCTATGTCGCGGGCCTGTCCGCCCCCAAGGGCCGGAAGATGGGCCATGCCGGGGCGATCATCTCGGCCTTCGGCGAAAGCGCGCAGGAGAAGGTCGAGCTGCTGAGCGAACTCGGCGTCGCCATCGCGCCCAACCCCTCGCTGATGGGCGAGACGGTGGCGCGGGTGCTCAAGGGCCGCAAGGCCGCCTGAACAGCGCGGCCTTTCCCGGGCGATCCCCGGCGCATCCTTCCGGCGCGCCCGGCGAGACGCAGCGATGCGTGTCGCCGGGCGCAGCGGCCCATGCCGGCGCAACCGTCGCGCCAGCCGGGCCTTGGACCTGACGAACCCGCCCCGTCCCCACGCATGCGCGCCGCCGGAGCGCCCGGGCCCGCATGGGCAAGCGTCGGCCGCCGGCCCGCGGTGGTCGGCCGCCCATGCCGCACCGACAGCCTGCGCCAGTGCTGCGATGCCGAGACTGCGGCGCAGCGGAAACATGACGTGATCAACCGCGAGTTGCGCGCGAAACCTTCATCATTATGTCATAGCGCAAACGAATCACCGGCCATGCGGCGGCGTCCGACAACCCGCCGACATCGTGCCGGATAACGGAGGGACCGCCATGACCCTGACGCTCTTCGCCGCCTGGCTTTCGGTCAACTATGCCGTCGCCGCGATGCTGGCATACCGCGCCGCGCGCAGGTCCGGGGCCGGAGCGGCCGCGGCGCGCAGGGCGGCCCTGCGCTGGCCTCTGGCCCTCGCAGTCGCCCTTGCGCGCGACGAGACGCCCGGCCTTCGACGGGCCTGACCGTACTGCCCGACCCTGACGGAACGAACCGGCGCGGAAACGCCGCCACGGCCAGCGCGACCGCGGCCGACCCCGGCGGCCGGGTCCGCCCCGATGCGCTCCACGCCGAGGATGCCGCGCCCGCCGGAAACCCAGCCCGCCCGCGGTGGCGGCCCTGCGACGAAGGTGCGGATTGTTCGTGAACGGGGCATTCACCAAGTTTTAAACTGTTCGGTGTGTTGTTCGAAACCAGAGCTGGCGTCAGACCGGCTCCTCAGGAGGCGACGACCATGATCAAGCGGCGTTTCGCGCCCGAAGGACGGGCGTAATGGGTTTCGCGATCCTGTTCGGATGGCTTGTGGTCAATTACTTCATCGCGGCATCGTTGTTTTACCGCGCGCGTCGTGCCGAGGGCCTTACACCGGCAGATGCACGCCGCGACGCGTGGATGTGGCCGGTCCGGTTGTTCGGCCGAAAGACGGCCTGAGCCGCGAGGCAGGCCTGTCACCGACGCCATCGTGAAGCGTCAGCCGGTCGCGCCGAGGTCGAAGGATCTCGGCGCGAACATTTTGGCAGATGCGCGTCACAGGGCCCGCTCCGTGAGGTAGCGCGCGACCGCGGCGGCCCGGTTCTTCACCTCGAGCTTCGAGAACAGCACCTTCAGATGGTGCTTGACCGTGTTCTCCGAGATCCCGAGACGCGCGCTGATCTGTTCGTTGGTCCAGCCCTGGGCCAGCGCGGCCAGCACGTCGCGTTCCCGCGCGGTCAGCGTCTCGAACGGATCCTTCTTCAGCAAGTCGAAGTCGATGTAGGGAAAGTTGGTGCGGCCGGCCGCGACGGCGCGGATGGCCTCGAGCATCACGCCCGGCGGGTCCTCCTCGGTCACGCAGCCGCGGGCGCCGGCCTGCATCACGTCGCGCACCCGCGCGGGCGAGGCGGCGCGCAGCCGGGCGATGGCCCGCAGTTCCGGCTGGCGGCGCTTGAGCTTCTCGAGATAGGGCGCGAGCCCCAGCCCCTGCAGGCGGCTGCAGACCACGGCGATCTCGACGCCGGTGATCTTGGCCTCGCGCATCAGCCGGTCGCCGGTGGGGTCGGCGAAGGCGATGGAAAAACGCCCGTCCTCGCGCAGCACGGCATCGAGCCCCTGCACGAACCAGGCGTTGGGATCGACGACGGCGACCTTCACGGCTTCTTGTTCCTCCCCGCCGGGCGAGATTGACCGCGGCGGCGGGGGTTGGCAACCGCGGGGCGATCGCCCCGTCCGTGGCGGCACCCCAGCGGACGGGGTGGCGATCGGTCGCGGGCCGGCCCGGCGGCGCCGCGCCCGCGCGGCCTATCTGCCCGCCACGATCCCCGATCCGAGGACAGCATGACCTTTCCCTTCCCGCGCGCCGCCGGCGGCGCGCGCGCTCTGGCCGTCGCCCTGGCGCTGACGGCCGCCCTCGCCGCCTGCGATTTCGGCCGCGATGCCGCGAACTGCATCTATGGCGAGGCCATCGAGGACTGCGCCGGCCGCCTGCTGCCCGACGGCGCGACCGTGGCGCAGGCCGATGCCTTCTTCCTGCGGCGCGGCTTCGCCAAGGATCCGCGCATCACGCGCACCGGCGGGGGCGAGGCCCATGTCTATGCCCGCGACGAGGCGCGCGGGACTCGCACCCTGTTCATGGTCGCGACCTTCGCCGGAGAGGACGGGCTTGCGTCGCTGGAGACGACCACGCGCCGCAACTGACGGCCGCGGCTTGCGCAGCGCCGGACCCCCGCGCACCTTGCGTGCCCAATGGCGAGGAGGCGACTATGGAACTGACGCGCAAGGAAGAGGCCCGGGCGCTGGATGCTGAGGAGCGCGATCTGGTCGCGCGCACGCATCACCCGGAGGTGGCGGCGCTGGACGATGTCGAACTGTCCGCGCTGGTGGCGCTGGTGCGCGCACGGCGGGACCGGGCGCAGGATCTGGCCAAGCGCCGGCGGCGCGAGATGCGCGGCAAGGCGGCCCCTCAGGGCGGGCAGGCCGCCCGCGCCGATGGCGGCAGCCGCGCCAAGGCCGTCGCGCTGGCCGCGGCGATGAAGCGCCTCAATGCCGAGGCCGCGCGCCGGCGGAGCATGGCGGCGCGGGTGCGGATGGTGGAAAGCCAGCAGCGCGCCCTCGCCATGCGGCAGGCCGCGCCGCGGGCGGGCGGCTGGTCGAACACCCGCCATGCCCATGCCGGGATGCGCGCCATCGTCGCCACGCGCACCCGCCCCATCGGCAGCGCCATGGAGGCCGGGCGCGTCAGCCAGTTCGTGCGCAACGCCCAGGCCAAGCGCGACGGCCGCTGAGGGCGGGGCGGCGCAGGACCGCCTGCCGCCCCGCGGCCGCAGGCTTCAAGTGATCACGTCGGGCGCGTCGCGGCCCAGCCGGGCCCCGATGCCGGCCAGCGCCTCGGCCGCCGCGATGACCGGGGCCAGCGCCTCGGCCGGGTCGAGGGAATGGCGCGCGGGGTCGGGCTCGAAACGCTCGAGATAGACGCGCAGCGTCGCGCCCACCGTACCGGTGCCCGACAGGCGGAACACCACCCGCGCCGCATCGCCGAAGAACACCCTTATGCCCTGGCTCGCGGCGGTCGAGCCGTCGACCGGGTCTGTGTAGGCGAAATCATCCGCGGCGGTGACGGTCATCCCCGCCACGGGCCGGCCGGGCAGACCGGGCAGGTCGGCGCGCAGGGCGTTCATCAGCCCCTCGGCCGCCGCCTTGTCCACGCCCTCGTAGTCGTGGCGGCTGTAGTAGTCGCGGCCGTGCGCGGCCCAGTGATCGGCCATGATGGCCGTCACCGGTGCCTTGCGGACGGCAAGGATGTTCAGCCACAGCAGCACGGCCCACAGCCCGTCCTTCTCGCGCACATGGTTCGAGCCGGTGCCCGCGCTCTCCTCGCCGCAGAGCGTCGCGAGGTCGGCGTCGAGCAGCGTGCCGAAGAACTTCCACCCCGTCGGCGTCTCGTAGGCGGGGATGCCCAGTCGCGCCGCCACGCGGTCGGCTGCCCGGCTGGTCGGCATCGAGCGCGCAACGCCCTTCAGCCCCGCCGCATAGCCGGGCGCGAGATGGGCGTTGGCGGCCAGCACCGCGAGGCTGTCGGACGGGCTGACATAGCAGCCGCGCCCCACGATCATGTTGCGGTCGCCGTCGCCGTCCGAGGCCGCGCCGAAATCGGGCGCGTCGGGGCCGTGCATGGCGTCCATCAGATCCTTCGCCCAGACCGGGTTCGGATCGGGGTGGCCGCCGCCGAAATCGGGCGAGGGCGTTCCGTTGACCACCGTGTCCGCGGGCGCGCCGAGTTCCGCGAAGATCGCCTTCGCGTAGGGCCCGGTCACGGCGTGCATGGCGTCGAAGCGCATCCGGAACCCGCCCGCGAACAGGGCGCGGATGGCGTCGAAGTCGAACAGCGACCGCATCAGGTCGGCCCAGATCGCCACCGGGTCGATGATCTCGACCGCCGTTTCGCCCAGCATGGCCGCGCCCTCGCGCGACAGGTCGAGGTCGGGGGCGTCGAGGATGCGGTATTCCGCGATCTCCAGCGTGCGGGCGTGGATTGCCGCCGTGATGGCCTCGGGCGCCGGCCCGCCGGCGGGGATGTTGTACTTGATGCCGAAATCGCCCTCCGGACCGCCGGGATTGTGCGAGGCCGACAGGATGATGCCGCCATCGGTCTTCAGCGCGCGGATCACGGCGGAGGCCGCGGGCGTGGACAGAAGCCCGTCGCGCCCGACAACCAGCTTCTCCGCGCCGTTCGCGGCGGCCATCTTCGCGATGGTCTGCACCGCGCGGTCGTTGAAGAAGCGCCCGTCGCCCCCCAGCGCCAGCGTCTTGCCGGCGACGCCGCCGATGGCGTCGAACATGGACTGGACGAAGTTCTCAAGATAGCCGGGCTGCATGAAGACGGGCGTGGTCTGGCGCAGGCCCGAGGTGCCGGGCTTCTGGCCGGGGATCGGCGTCGTGGGGACGATGCGCAGGGTCATGGCGGGCCTCGGCTCGGGTCTGGGCCGCGCGGCGGCGAAGATGCGCGCCGCGCGGGCGAGGGTGGGGGCGGCCGGCCAGCCTTCAACGGGAACGGGCAGGCGGCGGCGCCAGTTGGGATGCTGGTCGACTGTGCCCGGGATGTTCTGCGCCTCCACGACAGCGAAGGCGTCGTCGAGCGAAAGCGCCGCGACTGTGGCGCCGCTGCCCGCCACCAGCGCATGCGCGGCGTCGGCGATGTGGTCGTCGTTCGGCAGGCCGCCGCCCGGGGCCGCCAGCCCCTCGGCCCGCAGCAGGGCCGCCAGCGCGTCGAGCTCCCGCGCCCGCCCCTCCCGCGCTGCGGCCTCGGCCTGCGCGTCGAGACGGTCGAGCCGCACGCGCCAGTCGATGTCGCGGCCCCGCCGCCAGCCGAGGATGGTGGGCGTGTCATGGGTGCCGACGCTGGCCAGCGCCGCCTCCGCCCAGCGGCGGGGCGGGCGGAAGCCGTGCCCGTCGCGCTCGAACTGCAGCACCGCGCAGCCGTAGAGGCCGCAATCGGCCAGCCGCGCCCGCAGCCCGTCGGGCACCGAGCCCAGATCCTCGCCGATCACCGCGCAGCCCGCCGCCTGCGCCTCGATGCGCGCGAGCGCCAGCAGCGTCTCGAGCGGATACGCGACATAGCCGCCCGGCGCGCCCGACCACGGCCCGTCGCGGTCGGGCGCCCAGAAGGCGCGGGCGAAGCCCAGGACGTGGTCGATGCGGATCATGCCGGCATGGCGCATCGCCGCGCGCAGGGCGGCACGGAAAGGGGCGTAGGCGCGCGCGCGCAGGCCGCGCGGCGAGAACGGCGCGAGGCCCCAGACCTGCCCGCCGGGCGCGAAGCGGTCGGGCGGCGCACCCAACGACACGCCGCGGGCGAAGGCGAGCGGATCTGCCCAGACATCGGCCCCGTCCGGCCGCACGCCCACGGCGAGGTCGAGATAGAGGCCCAGCGCCATGCCCGCCGCCCGCGCCCGGTCCTGAGCGCGCGCCAGCTGGCGGTCGGCGAGGAACTGCAGCCACAGGTGGAAGGTTACCTCCTCGGCGCGCTCGGCGGCGAAGGCCCGCACGGCAGGCGCATCGGGGCGGCGCAGCGCGGCGGGCCAGTGGCGCCAGTCCGACCCGTGACGCAGCGACAGTGCCTCGAACAGCGCGAAGCCGTGCAGGTCGGCCCCATGGCCCTCGCGGAAGTCGGCGAAGGCCGCCGCCTCGGCCGCCCCCATCGACGCGAACTGCGCCCGCAGCATGGGCGCGGCCACGGCGTCGCGCACGTCGCGCCGCGCCATGTCGCCCGTCCGCGCCGCGGCGAGTCCCGCCTGCGCCTCCGCCAGATAGGCCTGCGCGGCGGGGCAGGCGGCGAAGCCGGTCGTGCGGTCCGGGGCGATGTGGCCGGGGTCGAGCGCCACGCGGCTGGACGGCGAATAGGGGCTGATCCCCTCATGCGCCGCGCCGCGGGCGTGCACGGGGTTGATCCCAAGGAAATCGGCCCCGAGGCCCGCCAGCGCCTCGGCCGCCGCCCCGAGATCGTCGTAGTCGCCCGCCCCCAGCGAGCGCGCGCTCGACAGGCCCCAGAGCGCGCCCGTCGCGCCCCAGATCCGCGCCCGCCCCGCCAGCGCCGCGACCGACGGCGCGCGGCGCGGCGCGGCGATCAGCAGCGCCTCGGCCCCGCTTGCGCGCAGGCGGTGGACACCGGGCGGCAGGTCGAGCAGGGCGGAGGGGCCGCGCCCCTCCTCGAGGCGGCCGTCCTCGCGCGTCAGCGTCCAGGCCCGGTCGGCCCCGAGCGGCACGCGGACCTCGCGTCCGCTCTCGACGACGATCTCGGGGGGCAGGGCGGCGGCGGCGTCCGCCTCGGCCGCCGCCAGCGCCGCGGCCGCGTCGCCCG
>DAIPIU010000069.1:0-15040 GCA_036770645.1 Rubrimonas sp.
CGAGCACGCCGCGCAGGATGTGGTAGCGCACGCCCGGAAGGTCCTTCACGCGGCCGCCGCGGATCAGCACGACCGAATGTTCCTGAAGGTTGTGGCCTTCGCCGGGGATGTAGCTGATGACCTCGTAGCCGTTGGTCAGCCGGACCTTCGCCACCTTGCGCAGCGCCGAGTTCGGCTTTTTCGGCGTCGTCGTGTAGACGCGCGTGCACACGCCCCGCTTCTGGGGGCACGCCTCCAGATGCGTGGACTTGCTGCGCTTGACGCGCGGCGTCCGGGGCTTCCGGATCAGCTGCTGGATCGTCGGCATCGGCCGCCTGCTCCCGTCGTTTCAACCCGTTCGACACCCGGCCTTGCGCGCAAAAACGCCGCGTTGCGGGGTTTGTCCCCGCCGCGGCGTCTGCCAGAGGATCGGGGCGCTGGCCCGGATCATGCGCGGCAAAACCTGACTGCCTCCCGCCGCCGGCCTTGGCCCGCGCGGGATGGCGGGTCTCTAAAGACCGTGGGTGCGGGTGTCAAGCAGCGCGGCCAGCCTATCTCCGATCAAAGGCATGTATGTGGGGAGAGGCGGCCATGCGCGGGCTCGGCGCGGCGGCGCTTGTCGTTGTAATGGCGGGGTGTTCGGTGGTGGGGGCGCGCAGCGCGCAGGAACCGGCCTGGGAGGCGGCGGGGCGGATCGGCGAGACGGTGGAGATCCGCCGCTACGCACCCCGTGCTGCCGCCGAGGTGACGGGCGAGGGGCGCGACGGCGGCTTCGGGCTGCTGTTCCGCTATATCTCCGGCGCGAATCGCGGCGAGGCGAAGATCGCCATGACCGCGCCCGTCGCCACCGACGAGCCGCAGCGCCTGGCGATGACGGCCCCCGTGGCCTCGGCCGGCATGGCGATGCGCTTCTTCCTTCCGGCGGGTGTGTCGGCCGAGACGGCCCCGGAACCGACGGACCCGCGCGTGCGCCTGCTCGACCTGCCCGCGCAGGACATGGCGGTGCTGCGCTTCTCGGGCCTGCGCACCGATGCGGCGGTGGCCGCGCGGACGGCGGACCTCATGGCCGCGCTCGAGGGGTCGGACTGGCGCGCGACCGGGCCGGCCGAAGCGTGGTTCTACGATCCGCCCTGGACGCTGCCGCCGTTCCGGCGCAACGAGATCGCGGCGCCGGTCGAGCGGCGCTGAGCGCGCCGCGCTCAGTCGCGCAGCGGCATGGCCCGTTCCGCGAGCCGCACCCAGTAGGAGCAGCCGACGGGGATCAGCTCGTCGTTGAAGTCGTAGGCCGGGTGGTGCACGCCGGCGATGTCGCCGGCGCCTGCGAAGATGAAGGCCCCGGGTCGCGCGTTCAGCATGAAGCTGAAATCCTCCGCCCCCATCAGCGGCGGGGCGTCGCGCACGACGCGCCCCTCGCCCGACACGTCCGCGGCCACGTCGGCGGCGAAGGCGGCCAGCGCGGGCGTGTTGGTCGTGACGGGATAGTTGCGGTGGTAGCCGAAGACCGCCCGCGCGCCGTAGGCCCGGGCCGTGTGCTCGACCGTCTCGGCCATGCGGCGCTCGACGAGGTCCTGCACGGCGGGCGACAGCGTGCGGACCGTGCCCTTCAGCCGCGCGGTCTGGGGGATGACGTTGAAGGCGTCGCCGTCCGTGTGCAGCGTCGTGACCGACACCACGGCGCTTTCGACCGGGTCGACCGTGCGGGACACCACGGCCTGCAGCGCCAGCACGATCTGCGCCGCGACCACGGTGGTGTCGACGCAGCAATGCGGGCGCGCGGCGTGGCCGCCCAGCCCCTCGACCTCGATGGTGAAATGGTCGGCCGCCGCCATGATCGGGCCGGGGCGGATGGCGAAGTCCCCGACCGGCGCGCCGGGCATGTTGTGCAGGCCGTAGACCTCCTGCACGCCGAAGCGGTCCATCATGCCGTCGTCGACCATCTCGCGCCCGCCCCCGCCGCCCTCCTCGGCCGGCTGGAAGATCAGCACCGCCACGCCGTCGAAGGCGCGGGTCTCGGCCAGGTGCTTCGCCGCGCCCAGCAGCATGGCGGTGTGCCCGTCATGGCCGCAGGCGTGCATCTTGCCCGGCACGGTGCTGGACCAGGGCACGCCCGTGGCCTCGAGGATCGGCAGCGCGTCCATGTCGGCGCGCATCGCCACCACGCGGCCCGAGCCGGTCTCGCGCCCGCGGATCACGCCGACGACGCCGGTGCGGCCGATCCCCTCCACCACCTCGTCGCAGCCGAATTCGCGCAGCCGCCGCGCCACGAGGCCGGCGGTGCGGTGCACGTCGAACATCAGTTCGGGATGGGCGTGGATGTCGCGGCGCCAGCCCGCGATCTCGGGCAGAAGCTCGGCGAAACGGTTCACGACGGGCATGGGGCGTCCTTGCGGGATGATGCGGCAGGGAGCCTAGCGCCCCGGGCGCGGCGGTCCAAGCCCGGCCGCGGCCGCATCGGATGGGGCGGCCGCGCGGCCTCCCGATGCGCGGCGCTGGGGCGGCGTCAACGGAAAAGGGCGCGCGGCGGGCATGTCCTCATGCGGGACATCTGTTTTCAAACGAGAATTCTGGTCATTTTTCGTTAATGGTTAATGCAGGCACCGAGTCCGGGCGCCGACGGTCGCGCCTGCGACGCGGGCGGCGGGTCTCAACCGGTCGGGCCGGCCAGCACGCTGAAGCGGCCGAAATCATCCTCGGCCTCCTCGATCACCGCGAAGCCGAGGGCGAAGAACAGCGCGAAGCTGGGGGCGTTGCCGTAGTCGATCTCGGCGCGGAAGCGCTGGACGCCGCGCGTCTCGAGCCAGCGCATCGAGGCGGCGAGCAGTTCGCGACCGAGGCCCTGCCGCCGCAGCCCGGGCAGCAGCGCGAGCCCCAGCCACGCCGTGCGCCGGTCGATGTTCACGCCGTGGTCGCCGATCACGGCCCCGTCTGCCAGCCGCGCGACCGCGACGTTCACCCAGCCGCCCCCGTCCAGCGGCGCGCCGGGCGGCAGGTCTCCCGCCAGCCGCGCGGCGACGTCGTCCGGCGCCTCGGACCAGTGCATGAAGCGCGCCACCTCCGGGTCCGCCCGCAGTTCGAGATGGGCGGCGCGATCCGCGGGCCGATATGGCCGCGCCGCAAGGCGCGGCGTGGCGAACCAGAGCGCGGCGGGGTCAGAGCAGCCCGCGGACACGGGACGCCACGGCCTCGGCGGTGATCCCGAACTGCGCATAGAGCGCCTGATAGGGACCCGAGGCCCCGAAGCCGTCCATGCCGACGAAACCGGCCTTGCGCGCGTCGCCGCCCTCGCCGCACAGCCAGCGGTCCCAGCCCTGCCGCACCGCGGCCTCGACGGCAACGCGCACCGGGCCGCGCGGCAGCACGCGGCGGCGCACCGCCTCGGGCTGGGCCTCGAACAGCTCCCAGCACGGCATCGACACCACGCGGGTCCCGATCCCCTCGGCCTCGAGCAGCGCGCGCGCCGCCATGGCGATCTCGACCTCCGAGCCCGTGGCCAGCAGCACGGCCCGCCGCTTGCCCGTCGCCTCCGCCGCGACATAGGCGCCCTGCGCGCAGAGGTTCTTCTGCGCGTGGGCCGTGCGGAAGGTCGGCAGGTTCTGCCGGGTCAGCGCCAGCACCGAGGGCGTGGCTTTCGCGGCCAGCGCCAGCTCCCAGCACTCGGCGGTCTCGACGGCATCGGCGGGGCGGAACACCTGGAGGTTCGGGGTGGCGCGCAGCATGGCGAGATGCTCGACCGGCTGATGGGTCGGCCCGTCCTCGCCCAGCCCGATGCTGTCATGGGTCAGCACATAGACCACCCGCGCGCCCATCAGCGCCGACAGGCGCATCGCGCCGCGCATGTAGTCCGAGAACACGAGGAAGGTGCCGCCATAGGGGGCGACGCCGCCATGGTTGGCCATGCCGTTCATTGCGGCGGCCATGGCATGCTCGCGCACGCCGTAATGGATGTAGCGCCCGCCGGGCGCGTTCGGGCCGAACGCGCCGAGGCCCGGGGTCAGCGTGTTGTTCGAGCCGGTGAGGTCGGCCGAGCCGCCGATGGTCTCGGGCATGACCGGGTTGATCTCGGTCAGCGCGACCTCGCTGGCCTTGCGGGTGGCCATCGAGGGGGCCTCGGCCGACAGGCGCTTCTTCAGCGCCCGGACGGCGGTCTCGAGCTTCGCGGGCGGATCGCCCGCCGTCACGCGCAGGAACTCGGCGCGCTTGCGCTCGGACAGGGCCGCCAGCCGCGTCGACCACTCCGCCCGCAGCCCCGCGCCGCGCGCGCCGACCCCGCGCCAGAAGGCGGCGACGTCCTCGGGGATCTCGAAAGGCGCGTGCGTCCAGCCATAGGCCTCGCGCGCCGCCTTGATCTCCGCCTCGCCCAGCGGCGCGCCATGCGCCCCGGAGGTGCCCTGCCGGTTGGGCGCGCCCAGCCCGATCACGGTGCGGCAGGCGATCAGCGTCGGGCGCAGCGACAGCTTCGCGGCCGCCATCGCCTGCGACAGCGCGACGGGGTCGTGGCCGTCGACGGCGATGGTCTCCCAGCCGCTCGCGGCGAAGCGGGCCAGCTGGTCGGTGCCGTCGGCCATCGACAGCGGACCGTCGATCGAGATGCCGTTGTCGTCCCACAGCACGGTCAGCTTGCGCAGGGCCAGATGCCCGGCGAGGCCGATCGCCTCCTGGCTGATGCCCTCCATCAGGCAGCCGTCGCCGGCGATCACCCAGGTGGCGTGGTCGGCCACCTCGCCGAAGCGGGCGTTCAGCGCGCGCTCGGCGATGGCCATGCCGACCGCGCTGGCCAGCCCCTGCCCCAGCGGGCCGGTGGTGGTCTCGATGCCCTTCGCGTGGCCGTATTCCGGGTGCCCGGCGGTGCGCGCGCCGATCTGGCGGAACCGGCGCAGCTCGTCCATCGGCATGTCGGCGAAGCCGGTGAGGTGCAGCAGCGCATAGAGCAGCATCGAGCCATGGCCGGCGGACAGCACGAAGCGGTCGCGGTCCGGCCAGTCGGGATCGGCCGCGTCGAACTTCAGGTGTTCGGAAAACAGCACGGTCGCGGCGTCCGCCATGCCCATCGGCATGCCGGGATGCCCGGATTTCGCGGCCTGAACGGCATCCATGGCCAGCACCCGCAGGGCGCAGGCGCGCCGCCAATGCTCGGGGTTGCGCGTGCGCAGGGCTGAAATGTCCACGGGCGGGCTCTCTGGCTGAGGGGGCGCAGGGGCACGACCCCACCACCATGCGGGCGGTATCGCCAAGCGTTGCGGCGCGGTCAAGGCTCGGGTCTTTCGCGGATCGCCCCTGAAGCCTATCTTGGTGTCGCGCAGCAGATCGGGAGATGTCGGCCATGCAGATGGACACGGTGATCAGCCAGTTCCGCGACCTGTGCGACAACCCCGTCGCCTGGGCGATCCTCGCGGCGGTCGCGATCAAGGCTGCCGTCTCGACGGTCGAGTTCCTGCGCTGCCCCTACGTCAACCATGTCGACGCGATTTCGGCCGAACAGGCGCGCGCCGAGCTTTCGCGCCGCACCCTGCACAACCCGCGCTTCCTCGTGGCCATGTCCGCCGCGCTGACGCTGACCATCGGCGGCCTTTACGCCGCGCGCGCGCCGGAGCTTGCGACCTGGGCGCTGGGGGCGATCGTGGCGGGCGTGTTCCTGCTGCTGGTCGCGCCCTCGCAGCTGCAGATCGCCGACGGCCGCCTGCGCGTCGCCGCGACGCGGGCCGAGGGCGGCGCCGCGCTGTCCTTCGCCGCGGACCGGCTGCGCCGCGCGCATCTCGAGCGGCTGGGCATCGAGATCGCCTTCGCCGCCGCCTTCGCCCTGCTGGTCGTGGTGTTCTGAGGCCCCTGCCGCGGCGACGGAACGCGGCGGCTCAGGCGGCCTTGCCGGCCGCATCGGCAAGCCGCGCGAGGTCGCGCACGATGGCGAAAGCCCCCTTCACCCGCGCCTCGGCATCCGGCCAGTCGCGGCGCACGACAAGGCGGTTGTCCTTGACCCTCGCGAGGCCCCGCTGGTCCTCGATGAAGCGCACCAGCCCCGCGGGATCGGCGAAGCGGTCGTCTCGGAAACTGAGCGTCGCGCCCTTCGGGCCGCCGTCGAGCTTGGCGACGCCCGCGCGGCGGCACATGCCCTTGATCCGCACGATGCGCAGCAGCGTCTCGACCTCCGCCGGCGGCTTGCCGAAGCGGTCGTGCAGCTCGGCCGCGAAGCCTTCCAGCTCCTGCCGGCCGTGCAGGTCGGACAGGCGGCGGTAGAGGCCCAGCCGCAGGTCGAGGTCGGGGACGTAGTCCTCGGGGATCAGCACCGGCACGCCGAGGTTGATCTGCGGGGCCCAGGCCTCGCCGGCGGCGTCGAGCCCCTCGATCTCGCCGGCGCGGAGCTTCGCGATCGTCTCCTCCAGCATGTCCTGGTAGAGTTCGAATCCGACCTCGCGGATGTGGCCCGACTGCTCCTCGCCCAGCAGGTTGCCCGCGCCCCGGATGTCGAGGTCGTGGCTGGCCAGCGTGAAGCCCGCCCCCAGCGTGTCGAGCCCGCCCAGCACCTTGAGCCGGCGCTGCGCGCCCTCGGTCAGGGGCTTGCGCGGCTCGGTGGTGAAGTAGGCGTAGGCGCGGGCCTTGGCGCGCCCGACGCGGCCGCGGATCTGGTAGAGCTGCGCCAGACCGAACTGGTCGGCGCGGTGCACGATCAGCGTGTTGGCGGTGGGGATGTCGAGGCCGGATTCGATGATCGTGGTGGCCAGCAGCACGTCGTACTTGCCGTCGTAGAAGGCGTTCATGCGCTCGTCGAGCTGGCCCGCGGCCATCTGGCCATGGGCGACGACGTAGGAGACCTCGGGGACCTGCGCGCGCAGGAAATCCTCGGCGTCCGGAAGGTCCGAGATGCGCGGCACGACATAGAAGGACTGGCCGCCGCGGTAGCGCTCGCGCAGCAGGGCCTCGCGCACGGTGACGGGGTCGAAGGGCGCGACGTAGGTCCGCACGGCCAGACGGTCGACGGGGGGCGTCGCGATCAGCGACAGCTCGCGCACGCCGGACATGGCGAGCTGCAGGGTGCGCGGGATCGGGGTGGCGGTCATGGTCAGCACATGCACGTCGGCGCGCAGCGCCTTCAGCCGTTCCTTGTGCTGGACGCCGAAATGCTGCTCCTCGTCGATGATCAGCAGCCCGAGATCGGCGAAGGCGATGCCCTTGGCCAGCAGCGCATGGGTGCCGATCACGATGTCCACCGTGCCGGCCGCCATGCCCCTCTTCGTCTCGGCGGCCTCCGACGCGGGGGTGAAGCGCGACAGGCCCCGGACGGTCAGCGGCGTGCCCTGGAAGCGGGCGCGGAAGCCCTTCAGGTGCTGGCGGACCAGCAGCGTGGTGGGGGCGACCAGCGCCACCTGCGCCCCGCCCATCGCCGCGACGAAGGCCGCGCGCAGCGCCACCTCGGTCTTGCCGAAGCCGACGTCGCCGCACACCAGCCGGTCCATCGGGCGGCCCGAGGCGAGGTCGCCCAGCACGTCGGCGATGGCGCGCAGCTGGTCCTCCGTCTCCTCGTAGGGGAAGCGCGCGCAGAATTCGTCCCAGGCGCCGGGGGGCGGCGACAGGGCCGGGGCCTTGCGCAGGGCGCGCTCGGCGGCGACGCGGATCAGCCTGTCGGCGATCTCGCGCAGGCGCTCCTTCAGGCGGGCCTTGCGCGCCTGCCACGCGCCGCCGCCCAGGCGGTCGAGCTGGATCTCCTGCCCGTCGCCGTAGCGGCTCAGCAGTTCGATGTTCTCGACCGGCAGGTAGAGCTTCGAGCCGCCGGCGTATTCCAGCGCCAAGCATTCGTGCGGCGCGCCCAGCGCCTCGATGGTCACGAGGCCGGTGTAGCGGCCGATGCCGTGCTCGACATGCACGACCAGATCGCCGAGCGACAGGGCCGCGGCCTCGGTCAGGAAATTGTCGGGCCGCTTGCGCGGGGCGCGGATCAGCCGGTCGCCGAGGATGTCCTGCTCGCCGATCACGGTCAGGGCGGCGGTCTCGAAACCCTGCTCCAGCGGCCAGACGATGACCTGCACGCCGCGCGCGACCTCGGCCCAGGCCTCGATCTGGCGCACGCCCTTCAGCCCGTGGTCGCCCAGCAGGGTCGCCAGCCGGTCGCGCGCGCCGGCGGACCAGGCCGCCAGCACCACCGGCCCTTCGGCGGCGCGCGCCCGGACATGGGCGACCAGCGCGTCGAACAGGTTCACGCCGTCCATCTGGCGCTCGGCCGCGAAGCTTCGGCCCGGCCTGCCGCCGGCATCGACGATGCCCGGGCCGGGGGGGCGGCGCGTGGGCTCGAACCGCCGCACGGCGCGGCCCTCCAGCGCGGTCACCCAGGCGGCCTCGTCGAGGTAGAGCAGCTCCGGCGCGCAGGGCTTGTAGACCGGCGCGCCCATGCTGCCCGCGCCGGCGGCGCCGGCCCGCGCGTCGTAATGGTCGCGCACGGTGTCGAGCCGCGCGCGCAGCGCATCCTCGGCGAGGTGGTCGAGGCTGACCGGCGCGCCCGGGAGATGGTCGAACAGCGTCTCGAGCCGGTCGTGGAAGAAGGGCAGCCAGTGCTCCATGCCCTGCGTCTTCCGCCCGGCCGTGACGGCGGCGTAGAGCGGATCGTCGAGGCCCGCCGCCCCGAAGGTCTGGCGATAGCGGCTGCGGAAGCGCGCGATCGAGGCCTCGTCGAGGATCACCTCCGAGGCCGGGACCAGCGCGATGCGGCGCACCTTCTCGACGGTGCGCTGGGTCGCGGCCTCGAAGCGGCGGGCACCGTCGAGCACGTCGCCGAACAGGTCGAGCCGCACCGGCGAGGGCGCGCCCGGGGGGAACACGTCGACGATGCCGCCGCGCACCGCGAAATCCCCGGGCTCCGACACGGTCGCCGTGCGGTTGAAGCCCATGCGCGCGAGATAGCCGAGCAGCGCGTCGAGATCGAGCCGCCGCCCGACCTCCGCCACGAACACCGCCGACGCGACGGCCTCGCGCGCCGGCAGGCGCTGGATGGCGGCATTGACCGTCGTCAGGACCACCGCCGGGCCGTCGATCCCCTCGGCCAGCCGGGCGAGCGCGGCCATGCGCGCCGCGGCGATCTCGGCCGCGGGCGACATGCGGTCGTAGGGCAGGCAATCCCAGGCGGGAAAGCGCAGCACGGCCAGGTCGGGGGACTGGACCGCCAGCGCATCGGCCATCGCGGCGGCGCGGCGGTCGTCGCGGGCGACATGCAGCAGCGGCCCGCCGGCCTGCCGGGCGAGATCCGCCACGAGGCTGGCGTCGAGGCCCTCGGGCGCTCCGCCGACGGTCAGCGCCTCGGGCGGCAGGGTGCGGGTGCGCGGTGCGGCCATGGCGCGCGAGGTAGCCCGCACGCCCGCGCCGCGCAAGTCGCGCAACGGCCTGTCCAGACCCGCCCTCCGCGCCCGCCCGGTGCGCGGCCGCCTCAGAAGCGGTCGAGCAGGCGGTCGAGATAATCGAGTTCGGCCGGCGGCCGGAAGCGTTCGCCCGAGCGGCGGCGGATCTCGTCCATCAGTTCGCGCGCGCGCTTCATCACGGACCCGTCCGGCACGCGCACGCTGTCGCCGTCGAGCGGCCCGTCGGTGGCGCGGGGCCGGCCGAACGGATCCTCCTCGCGCACGTCGCCGCCCCGGCCGTCGCGCCCGGCGCGCTGGGACTGGCCCTGCTCGCCCTGCTGCTGGGCGAGGTCGCGCGCGCCTTCGCGCAGCCGGTCGAGCGCCTCGACCTGCCGCTGGAGCGCGCCATCCGCATCGCCGCGCTCCAGCGCGTCGCGGGCCTCGCCCATCGACCGCTCGGCCTGGTCGAGCGCCTCGGATCCCGCGCCCTCCTGCCCGTCCTGCCCGCCCGGCGACAGGCCCTGACGCAGCTGGTCGAGCATCTGCCGCAGCGATTCCTGGTCGCGCGCGATCGAGCCGAGGTCGCCGCGGCCGCTTCCCGGGCGGCGACCGTCGCCCTGCCCCTCGCCCTCGCCCTGCCCCTGGCCCTGCTGGCCCTGCCCCTGCTGCCCTTCGCCCTGCTGCCCTTCCCCCTGCTGGCCCTGCTGCTGGCCGCGGCGCAGCGCGTCGAAGGACCGGTCGGCGAGGCCCTGCTGCTCGCCGATCATGTCCTGAAGCTCGCGCATGGCCTGGTCGCCCTGGCCCTCGCCCTGCTGGCCCTGCTGCTGGGCCATGCGCAGGTTCTGCATCATCTCCTGCAGCGCCTGCAGCATGCGCTGGGCATCCTCCATGCGGCCCTCGCGCATCGCGCGCTCGATCTCCTCGAGCATGCGGTCGAGGTCGTTCTGGCTCAGCATCTGGTCGGGGTCGACGGGCTGCTGGTTCTCGGCCGTCTCGGGGTTGCGCATCGCCTCCTGCGCGAGCTGCTCGAGATACTGCCGCATCGCCTCGCGCAGTTCGTCCATCAGCCGCGCGATCTCGTCCTGTTCGGCCCCGTCGCGCATCGCCTCGGCCAGAGCCTCCTGCGCGTTGCGCAGCCGCCGCTCGGCGACGCTGAGGCCGCCCTCCTCGAGGCGCAGCGCCGCCTCCCACAGCAGGTCGATGACGCCCGGGACCTCCTCGCGCAGCCGGTCCTCGGCGAGCGCATAGCCGAGCCTGCGCATGGCCGTGCGCACCGTCAGGAACACGGTCACGTCCTCGAATAGGTCGTCGGGATGGGCGGTGATCGCCTCGAGCACGCGATGCGCCCGCGGCGCGCCTGCCATGCTCCAGGCGAGATCGCGCCGCTGCTCGATGAGCGCGCGGGCCACCGGGTCGAAGAAGCGGCGCGCCGGCAGCACGAAGGTCTCGCCCGCCTCCGCCGCCTGGCCCGCGCCGTCCTCGGCGCGCAGAGTCAGCGTCACGGGAAGCCCCGCCCAGGGATGGGCGGTCAGGTCCTGCTCGACCGTCTCGCGCGCGGCCTCGGCGGCGCGGGTCAGCGGCAGGGGCAGATCGATGGCGAAGGGCTCGATGGGGCTGTCGGCGGGAAAGCCCGGTCCGGGCGCCTCGGCCGCGCCGTCCAGCGCCACCAGCGCCGCGGCGGTCACCACGCCGTAATCGTCGGACAGCTCGAACCCGAAGGTCAGCGCGCCGGCATCGGTGGTTTCGGGCGGCGCGGTCCAGCCGATCGAGGGGGGCGCGTCTGGGATGGCCGCGAAGTCCCAGTCGCCCAGCGGGACGCCCTCGGCCTCGGCGCGCACGGCGCCGTCGGCGTCCAGCACCACGGTCGCGCTCCAGACGCCCCCGCCGAGGTCCTCGGCCGCCACGGCGCCGGCCGGACCCGACAGGACCGGCGGGTTCGGCGCATCGAACACCCGCAGCACGATCTCGGTCCCGGCCGGCAGGGCCGTGGGGCCGTCCCCGGGCGACGAGACGCGTTCGGTCAGGTAGAGCGGCGCGACGCCGGTGTAGGACGGGGGCGAGGCCCAGGCCTCGAGGCTGGGATCGCGCCGCTCGACCATCGCGGCCGAGGCGGCGGCGGGCGACAGCGCCTCGGCCAGCCGCGCCCCGCCGTCGCCGAGCTGGCCCAGCGCGCCGGCCGCCAGCGCCAGCAGCGCCGCATGGCGCAGGGCGAAACGGTCCTGCGCCGACACGCGCAGGTCGGCCGGCGCGGCTTTCACCTTCGCCGCCCGCACGGCCATGCGCGCCTGATGCGCCGCCCAGAGGCTGCGCGACGCGGGATCAGACGCCCCCGCCGCCAGCGCGTCGCCCAGCGCGGCGACCGGGCGGCCCGGCGCATCGGCGTCGAGCCGCGCCTCGGCCTCGGCGCGGCCCGGCGCGCGCCAGCCCCGCACGGCGTGCATCGCCGCAAGCAGCGCGGCGGCGGCGAAACCCGCGAGCACGGCCAGATGGGCCGCATAGGGCAGCGCCTGCGGCACGCCGAGCAGCGCGAGCCCGAGGAAGGCCGCGACCACCGCCCAGAGCGGCCACAGCAGCCGCGCCGCGCGCTCGAGCGCCAGGGCCACGCGGGCGCGGCGGGTCTCGCGCGCGATCGCGGCGCGGGCGCGGGCGAGAGCGCCCGCGGCGTCCTGCGCGGCGTCGGCGGGGCTGCGGTCGGTCATCGGCGCTCCCGTGGCGTTGGCGGGACGGCGGACCCGCGGCGCGCCCCGTCAGGCGAGCCAGTCGGGAATCCGCTCCCGCGCCAGCATCTCAGCATAAGTGGGCCGCGGGCGCACCACGTCAAAGCGGTCGCCCGACACGATGACCTCGGGCACGAGGGGGCGGGCGTTGTATTCGCTCGCCATCGCCGCGCCATAGGCCCCGGCGGAGCGGAAGGCCACCAGATCGCCGGGGCCCAGCGGCGGCAGCATGCGGCCGCGGGCGAAGATGTCGCCCGTCTCGCAGACCGGCCCCACCACGTCGACCGGGGCGAGCGGCGCATCCGGCGCGGGCTCGACCGCCGGCGCGATCTCGTGCCACGCATCGTACATCGCCGGGCGGATCAGGTCGTTCATGGCGGCGTCGAGGATCAGGAACTCCCGCCCCTCGCCCTGCTTGCGGTAGATCACCCGCGACAGCAGGATCCCGGCATTGCCGGCGATCAGGCGCCCCGGCTCGATGACGATCTCCGCCCCGAGGCCGCCCACCGTCCGCCGCACCACCGCGCCATAGTCGAAGGGCAGCGGCGGCGCGTCGTTCGAACGGATGTAGGGGATGCCGAGGCCGCCGCCGAGGTCGATGCGCCTGATGGCGTGGCCCTCGGCCCTGAGCGCGCGCGTCAGGTCCGCGATGCGCGCGAAGGCCGCCTCGAAGGGCGCCAGCTCGGTCAGCTGCGAGCCGATGTGCACGTCGACGCCCACCACCTCGATCCCCGGCAGGCGCGCCGCGAGGGCGTAGATCTCGGACGCGCGCGCGATGGGAACGCCGAATTTGGTCTCGGCCTTGCCGGTGGCGATCTTGGCGTGGGTTTTCGGATCGACATCCGGGTTCACCCGCAGCGCGACCGGGGCGCGCACTCCCGCCGCCCGCGCGGCGGCGTCGAGCGCCTCGAGCTCCGGCTCGCTCTCGACGTTGAACTGGCCGACCCCTGCGGCGAGGGCCGCGCGCATCTCCTCGACCGTCTTGCCGACGCCCGAGAACACGATCCGCGCCCCCGGAACGCCCGCGGCGAGCGCGCGCGCCAGCTCGCCCCCGGAGACGACGTCCATGCCCGCCCCGAGACGCGCCAGCGCGCGCAGCACGGCGAGGTTTCCGCAGGCCTTCACCGCGAAGCAGACGGCGTGCGGCATCCCCGACAGCGCGGCGTCGAACACGCGGTAATGCCGCTCGAGCGTGGCCGTGGAATAGACGTAGACGGGGGTGCCGACCGCGGCGGCGATGTCGGCCACGGGCACGTCCTCGGCATGCAGCCGGCCGCCGCGGTATTCGAAATGGTCCATCAGCGCGCGTAGCCCGGGCGCGAGCGCAGGAACAGGTAAAGCGGCAGGGCGCAGGAGACGCCGATCAGCACCCCGGCGGGGATCGCCCAGAGGCTGCGCCAGTCGCGCCGAGGCACCGATTCGACCAGCACCCAGAGCACCAGGACCAGCCAGGACCAGGTGAGGTCGTAGACGAGGCCGGTGCCAGCGTCGGTGGCGTTCCAGACCTCGAGCATGAGGCCGAGGTCGAAGGCGTTCGCCCAGAGCCAGCGCCCGAAGTAGATCCACGGCACGATCGCGCCGCCGACGGCGAGCGCGAGCCAGAGGGCGCGAAGCGGGGTCATGGCGGTCTCCGGAGGGGATGGGCGGGCGCGCGTCCCGACTTAGCCCGCCGCGAAGGCGCAGCAAAGCCCCCGGCGCCCGGGCGCAGGGGCGCGCCGCCCCCCTCGGGCCGCGGCGGCGGGACGGCGGGCGCGGGCGCATGCGGGCGGCGCGCGGCCCCGCCCGCGCCGCTTCACCGCTCCAAAAGCAGCCGCGCCGCCGCGCGCGCCCCGTCCAGCGCCGCGGGCGGGGCCGCGCGCCGCCCGCGCGCCACGGCGCGCGCCACCGCCGCGGCGAGGGTTTCGGGCGCGAGCTCGGCCGGATCGAGCAGTTCGGCCGCGCCGGCGCGCGCCAACGCCGCCGCGCGGATGGACTGCTCGCGCTCGCCGCCCTCTGTCAGCGGCACGAACACCGCCGGCACGCCGCTCTGCATCACGTCGACGGCGGTGTTGTAGCCGCACAGGCACACGGCCGCCGCCGCGGTCGCCAGCCGCCCGCGATGGTCGGGGCCGACCGGGGCCACGGCGACGGGCGCGCCGACGGCGGCGGCGCGCGCCGCCAGCGCGGCCGCCGCCGCCTCGGCGTCCGCCCCGCCCACCCGCAGCCGCCAGGGCCGGTCGCCGAGGCGCGCGGCCTCGACCGCGACCGCCAGCAGCCGCCGTCCCAGCGCCCCCCCGCCCTCGGTCGCCTGCACCTCGGCCGGGTCGCCCAGCGGCGCGGCGGGCGGCGGCGCGACATAGCCGGTGAAGCGCAGCAGGTCGGCGATGGCGGCGGCCTCGGGCCAGCCCGCCTCGAAGGGCAGGAGGGCCGGATCGCCATGGACCAGCGCCATGGCGTAGTCGGCGCGCAGGGCCGCATGGGCCGCGGCGGCCCGGCCGGGCTTGCGCGGCGGCTCGGGGATGTCGCGCACCGAGGCGACGACGCGCGCCCCGGCCGCGCGCGCCAGCGCCACGGCGCGGGCGTATTCGGCGCGCAGGGCGCGGCGGCCGAAGGGGTAGAGTTCGGTCACGAAGGTCGCTGGCGGCCGCGCCGCGATCTCGGCGGCGATGGCGGCTGCCCGCGCGGCCATCACCGCATCGCCGGCCGGCGCGCCGTCCTGCGCGCGCAGCGTGGCGTAGTCGAAGCCGGATGCGTGCAGCGGGGGGAGTTGCAGCAGCCTGACGGGGCCGGGGTCGAGATGCGGCAGGGGCCGCCCGCCGCTGAGCACGGTCGCCGCGCCACCGGCCTCGGCCACGGCCCGGGCGATGGCCAGCGCCCGCGCCAGATGCCCGGACCCCGATAGGTGGGTGACGAGGATCAGCACATCGCTCATGGGCGCGCCCCGCGGCGGGGCGGCCGGGCCGGCCGCCGCCGCCGCCTTCCGGCACGCAGAGGCGGGCGGCCACGGACGGCGCCGGGCGCGCCGAAGGCCGCCGGAGGCGCGGTGCC
>DAIPIU010000070.1:0-10797 GCA_036770645.1 Rubrimonas sp.
TGGCGGATGGGGTGGGATTCGAACCCACGGTGGGAGGACCCACGCCAGTTTTCAAGACTGGTGCCATCGACCGCTCGGCCACCCATCCAGGCATGCGGGCGCGACATTACAGCATAGCGCGCAGGCGCATAGCCCCCGGGCGGCGATGGATGCGGGCCGCGCGCCGGTCGCGGCGACGCGCGCGGACCGCGATGCGGGCGCGGTCGGGCGCGTCGGGCGCGTCAGTGCCGCAGGGGGCGCGGCGGTGCCCGCGCGCCGGCCGGGTCCGGCCCCTGCGCCCGCGCCGCGTCAGTCGCCCGTCGCGCCGGGCGGGGGGTCGGGCCGCCGGAACAGCAGCTTCGCCTGCTCGCGCGGGTGCATGGCGCGCGGCGCGGCGCCGCGGAGCAGGCCCTGCGCCCGGCGCGCCGCCCCGCCCGCCTCGGGGCGCGAGCCGCGCTCGTTCGGCCGCGCGACCTCGTCGGCCCGGGCCAGCGGCGGCTCGATGCAGCGTTCCGGCGCGCGCGCCAGCAGGTCCAGCAGATGCGACACGTCCTCGATGCGCTCGGCCACCAGATGGGTGACCGGCCCCTCGCGCTGGATCCGCCCCGTGACCCGCAGCAGCCGCCCCGCCAGCACGGCGCGCCGGTGGGCCTCGTAGACACGCGCCCAGACCACGACATTCACCACGCCCGTCTCGTCCTCGAGCGTCACGAACAGGACGCCCTTCGCCGAGCCCGGGCGCTGGCGCACGATCACGAGGCCGCACACCGCCACGCGCGCCCCGGGCGGCGGCAGGCCCAGCCGGTCGGCCGTCAGGCAGGATGGCGGCAGGGGCCAGCCGCGCCCCCCATGCCCCGCCCCCCCCTGCCCCGCGATGTCCCCGCCCAGCCCCCGCCCGTCGGCACCCGCCCCGTCCGCGCCGGGCCCGTCCGGGATCCGCGCCCGGCCCGCAGAGCGCGCCGGGCCGCCCGGCGCGCCGCCCGCGGATGCCGCGCCTGCCGCCGCCCCCTGCCGCCGCGGGGCTGGCGCATCGGCGCGGGCGCGCAGCGCCTCGGTCCGGGCCGAGCGGGCGAGGCCGGGCGCACCGGAGAAATGCGCGGCGCCCGCCGATCCGGCGGGTTCGGGGAAGGCGGAGGAGAGCGGAATGCGCGGCATGGTAGGAACATTAGAGGAACATATGCGCGATTCGCAACGCCGGCGATGCCGGGCGGTCCGGGGGGCGGCGCAGGCGACCGCGGCGCGGTCCACCGCGTGGCGGCCGAGGGATCGCCGGCGCGATCGCGGCGGTGCGGCAGTTGCGCAGCGCGGGCTCCGGCCGGGAATAACGCTTGCGCGGCCTCGCCGTCGCGATGCTAGCCTCGGCCGGCCATTCCGGAGATCCGCCATGCGCCGCGCCGTCGCCCTCGCCCTCGCCCTGCTGCTCGCCGCCCCGGCGGCGCGGGCGCAGCCCCTGGTGGTGTTCGCGGCGGCGAGCCTGCGCAACGCGCTCGACGAGATCGCGGCCGGCTGGGACGGCGGCGAGGCGGCCGTCTCCTACGCGGCGAGCTCGTCGCTGGCGCGGCAGATCGAGCAGGGCGCCCCGGCCGACCTGTTCATCTCGGCCGATGCGCCGTGGATGGATCACCTCTCCGCGCGCGGGCTGATCCGGGAGGAGACGCGGGCCGACCTGCTGGGCAACGCCATCGTGCTGATCGCCCATGGCCGCGACGCGGCGCCGGCGGCGATCGGTCCCGGCGCCGATCTCGCGGCGATGCTGGGCGACGGGCTGCTCGCCATGGCCAATGTCGACGCCGTGCCCGCCGGCCGCTACGGCCGCGCCGCGCTGCGGAGCCTCGGGCTGTGGGAGGGCGTCGCGGACCGGGTGGCGCAGGCCGACAACGTGCGCGCGGCGCTGGCGCTGGTGTCGCGGGGCGAGGCGCCGCTCGGCATCGTCTACGCCACCGACGCGGCGGCCGATGACGGGGTGAGCGTGGTCGCGACCTTCCCGCCCGACAGCCATCCGCCGGTCGTCTATCCGATGGCGGTGCTCGCCGGCAGCGCCCACCCCGGGGCCGCGGCCTTCGCGGCGCATCTGACCTCGACCGCCGCGCGGCAGGCCTTCGCGCGGCAGGGCTTCGTCGTGCTGGACTGACGGGCCGTGTTCGGGCTGTCCGAGGCCGAATGGGCGGCGGTGCTGCTGTCGCTGCAGGTCGCGACCTGGGCGACCGCGCTCAGCCTACCGGCCGGGATCGCCGTCGCCTATCTGCTGGCGCGCTGCGAGTTCTGGGGCAAGCAGGTGCTCAACGGCCTCGTGCACCTGCCGTTGATCCTGCCGCCGGTGGTCACGGGCTATCTGCTGCTGCTGTTCTTCGGGCGGCGCGGGATCGGCGGGCAATTCCTCGAGCAGGCCTTCGGCGTGGTGCTGGCCTTCCGCTGGACCGGCGCTGTGCTGGCGGCCGCGGTGATGGCCTTTCCGCTGATGGTGCGCGCCATCCGCCTGTCGATCGAGGCGGTGGACCCGAGGCTCGAGGCTGCGGCGGCCACCCTGGGCGCCAACCGCGCCTGGACCTTCCTCGTCGTCACCCTGCCGCTGATCGCGCCGGGGATCGTCGCGGGCGCGATCCTCGCCTTCGCCAAGGCGATGGGCGAGTTCGGGGCCACGATCACCTTCGTCTCGAACATCCCCGGCCAGACCCAGACCCTGCCTTCCGCGATCTACACCTTCACGCAGGTCCCGGGCGGCGACGCGGGCGCGATCCGCCTGACGCTGGTGGCCGTCGCGGTCGCCATGACGGCGCTGCTCGCCTCGGAATTCGTGGCGCGCCGGGTGGCCGCGCGCATCGCCGCATGAGCCTGTCGGTCGACATCCGCCATGCCTTCCCGGGCTTCCGGCTCGAGGCGCGCTTCGACGCGCCGCCCGGGCTGACGGCGCTGTTCGGCCGCTCGGGCTCGGGCAAGACCACGGTGATCGACGCCGTGGCGGGGCTGCTGCGCCCCGAGGCGGGGCGCATAGCGGCCGGCGGCGCCGTGCTGTTCGACGCGGCCGCCGGCGCCTTCCTGCCGCCGCACCGGCGCCGCGTCGGCTATGTCTTTCAGGATTCGCGGCTGTTCCCGCATCTGAGCGTGCGCCAGAACCTCGGCTTCGGCCGCTGGTTCGCGCCCCGCGGCGCGACGGGCCCGGCCTTCGACCATGTGGTCGGGCTGCTGGGGATCGGGCACCTGCTCGACCGCCGTCCGGCGCGCCTGTCGGGCGGCGAGAGGCAGCGCGTCGCCATCGGCCGGGCCCTGCTGGCCGCGCCCCGCGTGCTGCTGCTCGACGAGCCGCTGGCGGCGCTGGACGAGGCCCGCAAGGCGGAGATCATGCCCTACCTCGAGGCGCTGCGCGACGAGACGCGCATCCCGATCCTCTATGTCAGCCACTCGGTCGCCGAGGTCACGCGCCTGGCCACCACGGTCGTCGCCATGGCGGATGGCGCGGTCCGGCGCGTCGGCCCGCCGGCCGACCTGATGGCCGACCCCAACGCCTTCCCGCTGATGGGCCGTCAGGAGGCCGGCGCCCTGCTCGACGCCCGCGTGGTCCGCCATGCACCGGACGGGCTGACCGAACTCGCGGTCTCGGGCGGCACGCTCTGGGCGCCCAACGTCGAGCTTCCCGTCGGGGCGTCCCTGCGCGTGCGCATCCGCGCCCGCGACGTCATGCTGGCCGACCGCCGGCCCGAGGGGATCAGCGCGCTGAACGTGCTGTCCTGCGTGGTCGAGGCGGTCAGCGAGGGCGGGGCCATCGTCGATGTCGGCCTGCGCTGCGGCGCGGACCGGCTGCTGGCCCGGATCACCCGCCGCAGCCTCGATGCCCTCGGCCTCGCGCCCGGCGGCGACTGCTACGCCATCGCCAAATCCATCGGCGTCGGCCGGCGCGACCTCGCCCCGGCCGCGCCGGACAGGATGCCGGGATAGGGCGCCCGGCCGGGGTTTCCCGATCGGGGACGCGGGGCGGAGGGCGGCGGAGACAGGCCGGCGGCAGGGGAGGCCGGCGGGCGGCACGGCCCGGGTCGGATGCGGCCCGCCCCGGCTTCGCGGGCGGGGCGGCGTTCCGCGTCGCGCGCGCCGGCCCCGACGGGACACGGACAGCGCGTTCCGGCCGGCGCGCCCGACGGCGGCGGCATGCGGCGCGCAAGGCGGCGCGCGGACCGCCCCGCCTTGCGCGCGCTCGCCCGCGGCCTATTGTGCGACCCGACGCGGCGCACAAGACGGCCGCCCAGCGCGAGGATCGATCCCATGCCCGACGGCGCGGCCGCCCCCGAGATGCGCCCGACCCGCGACGTCCCCGTGCGCGAGGCTTTCGGCATCGACAGCGACATGACCGTGAAGGGCTTCGAGGAGGCCACCGACCGGGTGCCCGCCATCGACCCGACCTACCGCTTCGACCGCGACACCACCCTCGCGATCCTCGCGGGCTTCGCCCACAACCGCCGCGTGATGATCCAGGGCTATCACGGCACCGGCAAGTCGACCCACATCGAGCAGGTGGCGGCGCGGCTGAACTGGGCCTGCGTGCGCGTGAACCTCGACAGCCACATCAGCCGCATCGACCTGATCGGCAAGGACGCCATCCGCCTGAAGGGCGGCGTGCAGGTGACCGAGTTCCAGGAGGGCATCCTGCCCTGGGCGCTGCGCAACCCCGTTGCCATCGTGTTCGACGAATACGATGCCGGCCGCCCGGACGTGATGTTCGTGATCCAGCGCGTGCTCGAAACCGACGGCAAGCTGACGCTGCTGGACCAGAACGAGGTGATCCACCCCCACCCGTCCTTCCGCCTGTTCGCCACCGCCAACACGGTCGGCCTAGGCGACACCACGGGCCTGTACCACGGCACCCAGCAGATCAACCAGGGCCAGATGGACCGCTGGTCGCTGGTCGCGACGCTGAACTACCTGCCCCATGACGCCGAGACCGAGATCGTGCTGGCCAAGCAGCCCGACTGGGCCACGGCCGAGGGGCGGCTGACGGTCAGCCGCATGGTGACGGTCGCGGACCTCACGCGGTCGGCCTTCATGAACGGCGACCTGTCCACGGTGATGAGCCCGCGCACGGTGATCGCCTGGGCCGAGAACGCGCGCATCTTCGGCTCGGTGGGCTTCGCCTTCCGGCTGAGCTTCCTCAACAAGTGCGACGAGCTCGAGCGCCAGACCGTGGCCGAGTTCTACCAGCGCTGCTTCGGCGAGGAACTGCCCGAAAGCGCGGCCTCGGTGTCGCTGGGCTGAGGCCATGTCCGCGCCGCCGCCCCCCGGATACCGGACGGTCAGCGTCTATCTGGTCGTGCCCGAGCCCGAGGCCGTCGCGCGCTTCGCGACCGGGGTGTTCGGCGCGGCCGAGGTCGAGCCGGCCACCCGCGATGAGGCGGGGCGCGTGCGCCACGTCGCGCTGGCCATCGGCGACAGCGTGGTGATGGCGGGCCGCGCGAGCGACGGGCATCCGGCGCAGACGGCGATGCTGCACGTCTATGTCGCCGACGCCGACGCAACCTTCGCCGCCGCGCTGGCGGCGGGGGCGGAGACGGTCATGCCGCTGACGGATCAGGATTACGGCGACCGCAGCGGCGGCGTGCGCGACGGGCAGGGCGTGACCTGGTGGATCGCGACGCGGACGGGGCCGGCGTCTTGAGCCCGAAATCCGACAACCCCGCCGAGCCGTTCAAGAAGGCGCTGGCCGAGGCCACGCGCGCGCTCGCCAACACGCGCGACCTCGCCGTGACCTTCAGCGCCGATCCGCCGGGCATGGCCAACGACACGCTGCGCCTGCCGAGCGTCAGCCGCAGGTTGACCCGCGACGAGGTGGTGCAGGCCCGCGGCGCGGCCGACGCGGCGGGCCTGCGCCTGCGCCACCACGACGAGGCCGCCCATGCCCGCTACGCCCCCCCGGGCGAGCAGGCCCGCGCCATCTACGACGCCTGCGAGCGGGCGCGCTGCGAGGCGCTGGGGGCGCGCGCCATGCCCGGCGTTGGCGACAACCTGGACGCGCGCCTGACCGAGGAGGCGCGCCGCCGCGGCTTCGCCCAGATGCGCGGCATGAAGGACGCCCCCCTGCCGGACGCCGCGGGGCTGATGGTGCGCGAACTGGTGGCCGGCCGGAAGGCGCCGGCCGCCTGCGCGGGCGTCATCGAGGCCTGGCGCGCGCATCTGAGCGACAGGGGCGGCGCGCATCTGGACGCGCTGGCGGCGGCCGCCGACGACCAGGTGGCGTTCTCGAAGGCCGCGTGGAAGCTGATCGAGGACTTGGGCTACGGCGACCAGCTGGGCGAGGACCCGGACGCCGAGGACGACGGCGACGAGGAGCAGGGCGAGGAGGAGGAGCGCCCCGACACCCCCGACGACGACGGCGGAGACGACGACAGCGAGACCGCCGAGCAGGAGGACGGCGCCGAGGCGGAGGAGACGCGCGAGGCCCGCCGCGCCGCCGCCGACCTGCAGGTCGAGGAGATGGACGAGGCCGAGGACGAGGCGCGCCGCGAGGAGGCCGAGGACGACGGCCCCCCGCCGCCGCCCCCCCCCGCCCCCGACAGCGCCGCGAGCCGCGACTACAAGGTGTTCAGCAAGGCCGCCGATGAGATCGTCGCCGCCGAGGATCTGTGCGAGACGGCCGAGCTCGACCGCCTGCGCGGCTATCTCGACCGCCAGCTCGAACCCCTGAAGGGCGCGGTGTCCCGGCTGGCCAACCGCCTGCAGCGCCGCCTGCAGGCCAAGCAGAACCGCGCCTGGAGCTTCGACCTCGAGGAGGGCATCCTCGATGCGGGACGGCTGGCGCGGGTGGTCAGCAACCCTACCACGCCCCTGTCCTTCAAGGTCGAGAAGGACACCGAGTTCCGCGACACGGTGGTGTCGCTGCTGATCGACAATTCCGGCAGCATGCGCGGGCGGCCGATCTCGATCGCCGCCATCAGCGCCGACGTGCTGGCGCGCACGCTGGAACGCTGCCAGGTCAAGGTCGAGATCCTCGGCTTCACCACCCGCCAGTGGAAGGGCGGACAGGCGCGCGAGGCCTGGCTGAAGGCCGGGCGTCCGGCCAATCCCGGGCGCCTGAACGACCTGCGCCACATCGTCTACAAAAGCGCCGACGCGCCCTGGCGGCGGGCGCGGCGCAACCTCGGGCTGATGATGCGCGAGGGCCTGCTGAAGGAGAACATCGACGGCGAGGCGCTGGAATGGGCGCACAAGCGCCTGCTGGGCCGCCCCGAGCAGCGCCGCATCCTCGTGGTGATCTCGGACGGCGCGCCGGTGGACGACAGCACCCTGTCGGTGAACCCCTCCACCTATCTCGAGCGCCACCTGCGCGACGTGATCGCCATGATCGAGCGCACGCGCGCGGTCGAGCTGGTGGCCATCGGCATCGGCCATGATGTGGGCCGCTATTATGCACGGGCGGTCACGATCACCGATGTCGAGCAGCTCGCCGGCGCCCTGACCGACCAGCTCGCCGCGCTGTTCGAGGCCGATCCGCGGCTGGCGGGCCGCATCGGCGGGGGCGCGCGGCGGCGGGCCTGACGGCGGGCGCGTGACGCCGGGGGCCGCCGCCTTATCTGGCCTGCGAAAGACGCGGGAGGTGCGCCGATGACCAGCCTGACCCAGCAGCCCTTCGGCGGCGTGGACGAGTTCGTGGACAATCCCGAACCGCGCTGCCCGGTGGTGCTGCTGCTCGACACCTCGCTGTCCATGGAGGGCGAGAAGATCGAGGCCCTGAACCGCGGCCTGCTGCATTTCCACGAGGAACTGGCCTCCGACGCGCTGGCGATGAAGCGCGTCGAGATCGCGCTGGTCACCTTCGGCCCGGTCAGCGTGCGGCACGACTATGTCACGGCCGAGCAGTTCCAGCCGCCGCTGCTGGAGCCCTCGGGCAACACGCCGATGGGCGCGGCAATCCTGCGCGCGATCGAGCTGCTGCGCGGGCGCAAGCAGGCCTACCGGGCCGCGGGCGTGCCGTTCTACCGCCCCTGGGTGTTCCTGATCACCGACGGCGCGCCGACCGACCCGGTGGGCGAGGCGACGCGCCGGATCGCCGAGGGCGAGGCGAACAAGGAATTCATGTTCCACGCCGTGGGCGTCGAGGGCGCGGACATGGCGGTGCTGAAATCGCTGTCGGTGCGCCAGCCGCTGATGCTCAAGGGGCTGGCCTTCCGCGAGCTGTTCGCCTGGCTGTCGAACTCGCTGTCGGCCGTGTCGCGGTCGTGCACCGACGATGCCGCGCCGCTGCAGAACCCCACCGCGCCGGACGGCTGGGCCGTGGCGGGCTGAGGCGCCCGTGGCCGGCTGGACCATCGCCGCCGCCACCCGCCGCGGCGAGGCGCATGCCCGCCGGGGCGAACGCGCGCAGGACGCGCTGCGCGCCGCGTTCGCGGGCGGCGCGCTGGTGGCGGCGGTCGCGGACGGGGCGGGAAGCGCGCCCCGCGGCGGGGCGGGGGCGGCGCTGGCCGTGCGGGCGCTGGTGGCGGCCGCGCGGGCAGATCTCGCGCGCGCGCCGCTGGCCGCGGCCGACCCGGCCGCCTGGATGGGCGCGGCCGCCGCGCGGCTGCGCGCCGCCGCCGCCGCCCGGGGCCTGCCGCCGCGGGATCTCGCCACGACCGCGCTGGTCGCGGCCAGCGACGGGCGGCTGACGCTGGCGGCCCATGTCGGCGACGGCGCGGCGGCGCTGCGCGACGCGGCGGGGGCGTGGTCGGCGCTGTCCTGGCCCGAGGGCGGGGCCCATGCCGGGGAGACGCTGTTCCTGACGGATGAGGCTCCCGCCATCCGCAGCGCGCGCCATGAGGGGACGGCGACGGGGCTCGCGCTGCTGACCGACGGGCTGGAGCGCCTTGTGCTGGATTTCGCCGCCCGCGTCCCGCACGGCCCGTTCTTCGCGCGCATGGCCGCCCCGCTGGCGGACCGGCCGCCGGGCCGCGACCGGGCGCTGTCGCTTGCGCTGGCCGACTGGCTGGGCGGCGCGGCGGTGGCCGCGCGCACCGACGACGACCGCACGCTGCTGCTGGCGGCGCTGCGCCCCGCGGCGGAGGCCGCAGGAGATGAGACGGCGGCGGAGGCCGCGGCATGACCGTCGCCGCCCCCCTCGCGCCGCCCCGCGCCCGGCGCGCGCCCGGCGGGCTGGTGGCCGAGGGCCGCCCGCTGCGCCTCGGGCGGCGCATCGGCCGCGGCGGCGAGGGCGAGGTGTTCGCCGTGGCCGGCGCGCCGGCGCTGGCCGCGAAGCTCTATGCGCCGGAGGGGGCGGCGGCGCGCGAGGCCAAGATCGCCGCCATGCTGCGCGCGCGGCTTGGCGACGGGTCGCCGCTTGTGGCCTTTCCGCTGGCCGAGATCCGCGGCGCGGAGGGGCGCTTCGCCGGCTTCCTGATGCGCCGGGTGACCGAAGCCGAGCCGCTGCACGAGCTCTACGCCCCGGGCGCGCGCAAGCGCGTCTTCCCCGAGGCCGATTACCGCTTCATCGTCCGCGCCGCGCTCAACGCCGCCCGGGCCGTGGCGGCCGCCCATGAGGCGGGCGTGGTGATCGGCGACGTGAACCATTCGGGCTTCCTGATCGGGCGCGACGCGCTGGTGTCGCTGATCGACGCCGACAGCTTCCAGGTGGCCGATGGCGACGGGCTGCACCTCTGCCGCGTGGGCGTGCCCGACTACACGCCGCCGGAACTGATCGGCCTGCGCTTCGACGAGACCCCGCGCAGCCCCGACCACGACGCCTTCGGGCTGGCGGTGGCTCTGTTCCAGCTGCTGTTCCTTGGCCGCCATCCCTTCGCGGGCGTGTCGCGCGACGCGTCGGACCTGCCGGTGGCCGAGGCCATCGCGCGCCACGCCTTCGCCTGGACCCGCCGCCGGACATCGCCGCTGAAGCCGCCGCCGGGGGCCCTCGGGCTCGACGCACTGCCCTGGGCCGTGGCGGACCTGTTCGAGCGCGCCTTCGCGCCCGAGGCCGCGGGCCGCCGGCCGACCGCCGCGGACTGGGCGGAGGCGCTCGCGGCGATGGAGGCCGGGCTCTCGGGCTGCGCGGCCGACCCGCGGCATTGGCGCCCGGCAGATGCGCCGGCCTGCCCCTGGTGCCGGATCGAGCGCGAGACGGGCGCGCCGCTGTTTCCCGCGCCGGGCAGCCCCGGCGCCGCGCCGCCGCCGCTCGACGCCCGCGCGGCGCTGGCGCGGCTGGCCGCGATCGCCCTGCCCGACCGCTTCGAATATGTCCCGCCCGCGCCGCTGCCGCGGCCCCCCGCCCCGCCGCCGAGCCTGCGCGCCGTGGTCATCGACCGGCTGTTCACGGCGACCGTCGCCGTGATGATGGGCTGCGCGGCCTTCCTGGTCTGGGTGTCGCCGCAGAACTTCCTCATGGCCTCGCCGATCTGCATCTACGGCTACCGGCGGGTGGGCGACGCGCTGTTTCCCCGCCGCGCCGACGCCCGCGCCCTGCGCAGGCTGGACCGCGCGCTTGCCGAGGCGCTGGAGGACGCGCAGCGGCGCGCCGGGCTCGATGCGGCCTGGCTGCTGCGGGCCGAGCTTTCGGCGCTGGCCGCCCGCCTGCCGCCAGCGCCCGCGCGCAGCCGAGGGCGGCGCGGCCCGGAGGCGGAGCGTCTGGCCCGCGACCTGCCGCGGCTCGAGGCCATGGCCGCGGCGCTCGAGGCCGCCCGCGCCGCGCGCCTGCCCGAGATCGAGGACATGCTCGCGCGCCGCGCCGTGCTGGCCGCGCGGCTGGCCGGATCGGGCGGCGACCCGCCGCCGCAGCCGCAGGCCGCCCCGCGCCTGCTGCGCGAGGCCACGCGGCGGCGCATCGCCGCGCTGGGCTGAGGCGCGCGACGCGGGCCTTCGCCGGCCGGCCGC
>DAIPIU010000070.1:10897-14894 GCA_036770645.1 Rubrimonas sp.
CGCGCCGCGGCCGCGCCCGGCGGGGCCTCGGCCGCCTACATGAGCCTGTCGGTCGCCGAGGGCAGCGACCGCCTGATCGCCGCCGCCAGCCCCGCGGCCGAGCGGGTGGAACTGCACACCCACACGCTCGACGCGCAGGGCGTGGCGCGCATGACGCGCATCGAGGGCATCGAGGTCGTCGCCGGCTCGCCGACCGAACTGCGCCCCGGCGGCCTGCACGTCATGCTGATGGGCCTGACCGCGCCGCTGGCCGCGGGCGACGCCATCGACCTGACGCTGACCTTCGAGGCCGCAGGCGATGTCACGCTGCGCGTCCCGGTCCGGGCTGTCGGCGGCGGGCACATGCACGGGTCCACGGGGGGCTGACGGACCGTTTCCGCCACAGGCGCCGCCCGGCCGGGCGGCGCCACTCGCGCGCGGACCGCGGCCGCGCTATGTCCGGCCGATGACCGACCGCGCCATGCCCCTGTCCGACGCCGCCGCCCTGCCCGCCTGGCGCAGGCCCGAGGCGCTGCTGATCCTGATGACGGTCGGCATGACGCTGGCCTTCGCGACCTGGATGGCGGCGCTGAACAATTTCGCGGTCGAGGCCGCGGGCTTCGACGGGCTGGACATCGGCGCGCTGCACATGGTGCGCGAGATTCCCGGCTTCCTCGCCTTCCTCGTCGTGTTCCTCGTCGCGGCCATCCCCGAGCAGCGCTTCGCCCTGCTGTCGCTGGCGGCTCTCGGGGCCGGGACGGCGATGGTGGCGGAGCTGCCCACCTGGCAGGGCCTGATGCTGACCACCTTCCTCAGCTCTGTCGGCTTCCACTGGTTCGAGACGGCGAACCAGTCGCTGCAGCTGCAATGGCTGGCGAAGGACCGCGCGCCGAAGGCGATGGGGCTGATCGTCGGCGCCGGCGCCGGGGCCTCGCTCGCGGTCTACGGGACCATCGCGCTGGCGGGCTGGGCGGGCTGGCTCGACTTGCGCACGCTCTACTGGGCGGGCGGGGGCCTGTGCATCGCGGTGGCCCTGTTCGCGGGGCTGGCCTATCCGCGCTTCCGCGCCCCGCACGCGCAGGGCAGGCGCCTCGTGCTGCGCCGGCGCTACTGGCTGTATTACGCGCTGGTGTTCACCTCCGGGGCGCGGCGGCAGATCTTCGTGGTGTTCGCGGCCTTCATGATGGTCGAGAAGTTCGGCTTCCGCCTGCACGAGGTCACGGCGCTGTTCCTCGTGACCTATCTGGCGAACATGCTCACCGCCCCGGTCGTGGGCCGCGCCATCGCCCGCTTCGGCGAGCGGGCGGCCATCGCCGTCGAGCATCTGGGCCTCGCGCTGGTGTTCGGGGCCTATGCGGGGGTGTATTTCCTCGACTGGCCGCTGTGGCTGGCGCTGGCGCTCTATGTCGCCGACCACATGCTGTTCGCGATGGCCTTCGCCCAGCGCACCTACTTCCAGAAGATCGCCGACCCCGCCGACCATGCGCCCACCGCGGCCGTGGCCTTCACCATCAACCACATCGCCGCCGTCGCCCTGCCGGTGCCGCTGGGCGCGCTGTGGCTGATCGAACCGGGCTTCGTCTACCTGTTCGCCTGCGGGCTGGCGACGGGCGCGCTGGGCCTCGCGGCCATGGTGCCGCGGTGGCCCGAGCCGGGCCGCGAGACGGCCTTCGCGCATCCCACCCCTCTGGCGGCCGCCGCCGAATAGCGGCGCGCCGGGTGGCGCCCCCGGCAGGACTCGAACCTGCAACCTGGCGATTAGAAGTCGCCCGCTCTATCCGGTTGAGCTACGGGAGCTTGCGGCAACGGTTCGCCCAGCCCGGGCCTTCGGTCAACGGGCGGCGGGTTGGTCGGCGCGGTTTTTCCGCGCCCACCCTGCCGTCAATGGGTCCAGGCCTGCCGCCGCTCGGTGGCGAAATTGCCGCCATAGCCCTTGGGGCGGATCACCGGCCTGCGCTTCTTGGGCTCGATCACCTGGTGCGGAATGCCGTGGCGGCGCGCATAGTCGACGGCGGCCTCGCGGGTCTCGAAACTCAGGCGCACCTGGCTGGCCATGTCGGTGCTGCCGGTCCAGCCCATCAGCGGGTCGATGGCGCGCGGGGCCTCGGGCAGGTATTCCAGCACCCAGTTCTGGGTCATGGCCTGGCCGGAGGTCATGGCGCTTTTGGTCGGCTGGTAGATCTTCGCGAGCATCTGCGGCACCCCGGTTTGTAGCACCCGACAGATGGTGCAGGGCGCGGGCGCAGCGCAAGCCGCCACGCCGCCGCGGGCGCTCGATTTTCCCGCGCCGGGGTCTAGGATGCGACCGCAGCCGGAGAACCCCCATGACCGTCGACATCCTCGTCACCGACCCGCAGAAGCGCCGCCGCGAGAAGCTCGAAGGCGGCGTCCGGCTGGTGATGGAAAGCGAGTTCCAGCCGGCGGGCGACCAGCCGCGCGCCATCGCCGAACTGGCGGAAGGCGTCGAGGCCGGCGAGCGCGACCAGGTGCTGCTGGGCGCGACCGGCACCGGCAAGACCTACACCATGGCCAAGGTCATCGAGGCGACCCAGCGCCCCGCCATCATCCTGGCGCCCAACAAGACGCTGGCGGCGCAGCTTTACGGCGAGTTCAAGAGCTTCTTTCCCAACAACGCGGTGGAGTATTTCGTCAGCTACTACGACTATTACCAGCCCGAGGCCTATGTGCCGCGTTCCGACACCTACATCGAGAAGGAGAGCCAGATCAACGAACAGATCGACCGGATGCGCCATTCGGCCACCCGGGCGCTGCTGGAGCGCGACGACGTGGTGATCGTCGCCTCGGTCTCCTGCATCTACGGCATCGGCGCGGTCGAGACCTACGGGGCCATGACGCAGGATCTGCAGCGCGGCTTCGCCTACGACCTGCGCAACGTGATGCGCGAACTGACGGCCCAGCAGTACCGCCGCAACGACATGGCCTTCCAGCGCGGATGCTTCCGGGTGCGCGGCGACAGCCTCGAGATCTGGCCCGCGCATCTCGAGGACCGGGCGTGGCGGCTGTCCTTCTTCGGCGAGGACCTCGAGGCGATCCACGAGTTCGACCCGCTGACCGGCGAGCGCACCGCGAACATGGAACGCATCCGCGTCTACGCGAACAGCCACTACGTGACGCCGCGCCCGACGCTGGCGCAGGCGATGCAGGAGATCCGCGAGGAGCTGCGCGTGCGGCTGAAGCAGTTCGAGGCGGAGGGCAAGCTGCTGGAGGCGCAGCGCCTCGAGCAGCGCACCAACTACGACCTCGAGATGATGGAGGCGACCGGGGCCTGCAACGGCATCGAGAACTACAGCCGCTACCTGTCGGGCCGCAAGCCGGGCGAGCCGCCGCCGACCCTGTTCGAATACATCCCCGACAACGCGCTGGTGTTCGCGGACGAGAGCCATGTCAGCGTGCCGCAGATCGGCGGCATGTATCGCGGCGACTACCGGCGCAAGTTCACGCTGGCCGAATACGGCTTCCGCCTGCCCTCCTGCATGGACAACCGCCCGCTGAAGTTCGAGGAGTGGGACGCGATGCGGCCCCAGTCGGTGTTCGTCAGCGCCACGCCCGGCAAATGGGAGCTGGAGCGTTCGGGCGGCGTGTTTGTCGAGCAGGTGATCCGCCCCACCGGCCTCATCGACCCGCCGGTGGAGGTGCGGCCGGTGAAGATGCAGGTGGACGACCTGCTGGACGAGATCCGCCGCGTGGCGCAGGCCGGCCACCGGGCGCTGGTGACGGTGCTGACCAAGCGCATGGCGGAGGACCTGACCGAATACCTGCACGAGCAGGGGATCCGCGTGCGCTACATGCACTCCGACATCGACACCATCGAGCGCATCGAGATCCTGCGCGACCTGCGGCTGGGGGCCTTCGACGTGCTGGTGGGCATCAACCTGCTGCGCGAGGGGCTGGACATTCCCGAATGCGGGCTGGTCGCGATCCTGGACGCGGACAAGGAGGGGTTCCTGCGCTCCGAGACCTCGCTGATCCAGACCATCGGGCGGGCGGCGCGCAACGT
>DAIPIU010000009.1:0-56778 GCA_036770645.1 Rubrimonas sp.
TCAGCACCGTGGGCGTGAAGTCGAGGATCACGCCGAAGGGCTTGAACTCGATGGTCAGCGTGTCGTTGTCCTGCGCCACCGGCACGGGGAATTCGCCGCCCGCGGTGAAGCTCGCGGTCTCGCCCGACATCGCGGTCAGGTTCGGCTCGGCCAGCGTGCGCGCCAGCCCCTCCTCGTTCAGGGCGTCGATCAGGACGTTGACGTTGACGTTCCCGTCGTTGAAGCCGCCGCCGATCAGGCCGCCGCCGTTGGCCAGCAGGCCTGGGTTCATGACCAGGCCGCTGCCGGTCACGAGGCCGAAGGTGAAGTTGCCGGCGTTGAAAAGCGCCCGCCAGTTGAAGCCGAGCTGCTGGTCGACGTTGCGCGAGATCTCGGCCACGCGCACGCGCAGGTTGACCTGGGCGGGCGCGTTCACGGTCAGCCGGTTCACCAGCCGCTCGCCTTCTGCCAGCGCGCCCTGCACGGTTGCGGCGATGGCCTCGGCCTCCTGCGCCGTCTCGACCGCGCCCTCGATCATCACCGAGCGCGGTCCGGAGGTCAGCGCGACGCGGGTGCGGGGAAAGCGCGCCGACAGCACGCGGCGCAGCTGCCCCAGGTCGTGCTCGACGCTGATCTCGCGCTGCGCGAGCGGCGTCCCGTCGGCGTCGAGCGCGAACAGCGTGGTGCGGCCGGTGCGCTGCCCGAACACGAAGATCGACTGCGGCCCGGCGATCTGGACGTCGGCCACCTCCGGGTCGGCGACGAACACGGTCGCCGCGGGCTGGTCCAGCGTCACCAGCGTCCCCTGGCCGACCGACAGGGCCACGCCCGCGGCCGCCTGTGCGAGCGCCGCGGCCGGCAGGATCGCGGCGACGGCCGCGGCGATGGGGAAGGCGGGTGCTCTCATTGCGTGACGCGCTCCTGCTGGCCGCCGCGCAGGACGGTGATGGGGCGGACGGGGGCGGGGGGGGCGGTTTCGGGGGCGGCCTCGGGCTGGCCCGAGGTCGCGCGGGTGACGGCCGACACGTCGCCGGCCCAGGTCGGCAGGCGGGCCGTGCCGTCGGGCTCGGCATCGAGGGGCGCGCCGTCCGGCCCCTCGACGATCAGGCTGCGCAGCGTCAACGAGATCGCACCGATGTTGCGGGCCACCGCGATGGTTTCGGCCCCCTCCGGCGACACCTCGAGGGTGATCGTGCGGGCGATCGAGGCCTCGACTGCGGCGCCATCGGCCGAACTCCGGTGCCCGATCCCCCCGCCCAGCTTCTGGTCGACGGCGATGACGCGCACGTTGCGCAGGATGGTCTCGCTGGCCCAGCGCCGCGAGGGCGTCGCTTCGGCGGCATTGGCCAGTTCGATCTGCTGGGTCAGCAGCAGGTCCACGCGGTCGCCGGGGAAGATGTGCCCGGCATTGCCCGACACCGCGTCCACCGCAAGCGACACGGCGCGGTGCCCGGGCCTCAGGACCGCGGCGAGAAAGCCCTCCTGACCGGGCGCCAGCAGCGCGGCGCGCGGCACGGGAGCGCCCTCGGCGACGGGCGCGATGATGACGGCGCCGACAAGCTCCGGCTCGCGGTCGCTGACGGCCGCCGGGTCTGCCTCGTCCTCGGGGAACGGGCGCAGCGGCGCCTTGCCGTCGTCCAGGAAGGTGCCGATCTGCAGGGGCTGGGCCGCGACGCGGATCATCCGCATCGGGCGCTCCGCCGCCTGCTCGGCCGCCGGGGGCGACAGCATGACGAAGGCCACGGCGGCCGCGGCCATCATGCCGATCAGGATGAGGATCTTCGACAACAGGCCCATGGCGCTTCAGCCTCCGGCAAGAAGGACGGCCGCGCCGCCCGCGGCGATGGCCACGCCATAGGGCGCGGGGTTCGAGACGGCGGCGCGCCAGGCCTCGGCCGGACGCGCCCCGCGCCGCAGGGCGGCGGCCAGCGACAGCGCCACGACCGCGACGGCCAGCGCCGCGCCCGCGAGGCTCATCAGCAGGAGGAAGGCCGGCGCGGCCTGCGCTGGCAGCCAGAGGGTGAGGGCGGCGGCGAGCTTGACGTCGCCGCCCCCCAGCGCGCCGGCCGCGAACAGCGCCGCGCCGCCCGCGAACACCAGGGCGGCGGCGAGCGCCGACCACGCCCCCGCCGGCCAGCCCGCCGCCGCCGCGGCGACCGCGCCGCCGGCGGCGAGCGCCACCGGAAGCGGGTTCGGGATGATCCGCCAGCGCAGGTCGCACAGGGCGGCGGCCGCGAGGATGGCCAGCGGCGGCAGGGTCCAGAGTGTCACGCGGTCGCGCCTTTCCGTTCGAGAAGGGCCGGATGGGACGGCCCGAATCCGGGCCGCCGGATCACTTGGTCGGCATCGCCTTGGTGTTCTTGTCGAGCGTCGAGATCTGCTTGGTGACGTAGGCGCCGATGCCGGTGCCCGCCTGGCTGAGCACGGCCACGAGGCCGACGCCCACCACGCCGATCAGGATGGCGTATTCGATCGCCGAGATGCCGCGCTGGTCGCGCCGCAGCTTCTTCAGAAAGGGAAGAATTTTCATGTTTCATGCTCCTTGCGTCGCGCTCTGCGGCCGACGCCCCAAGTGCTAGATCCCAAACGTCAACGACTGGTTGCTGTTTTTTCTGTATAATTTTGTGCGAATTCTCGCCTTCCGCGCCTGCCGCTGGCGTTCCCCGCCGCCGCGTGCGATGCAGCCCGCAGCACCGCTCCGGAGGCCGCCGATGACCGACACGCCCGCGCCAGCCACCCTGCACGTCGTCGTCACCGGCTGCGCCGGCCGCATGGGCCGGATGCTGTGCCGCGCGGTGATCGAGGCGGACGGCATGACCCTCGTCGGGGCCACGGTTCGGCCCGGCCATGCCTGGGCCGGCGAGGATCTGGGCGCGGCGATGGGCCTGGGCCGGCCGCTCGGCCTCGCCGTTTCGGACGATCCGCTGCCGCTGTTCGCGACGGCCCATGCCGTGCTCGACTTCACCGCGCCCGACGCGGCGACCGAACATGCCGAGATCGCCGCGCAGGCGCGCCTCGCGCATGTGATCGGGGCGACGGGCTTCATGCCGGACCAGCTTCGCCGCATCGAGGCCTGCGCGCGCCATGCCGCCATCGTGAAGGCGGGCAACATGGCGCTGGGCGTCAACCTGCTGGCGGGTCTGACGCGGCGGGTCGCCGCGACGCTGGGCATCGACTGGGACATCGAGATCGTCGAGACCCATCACCGCCACAAGCGCGACGCGCCCTCGGGCACCGCGCTGATGCTCGGGCAGGCGGCGGCCGCGGGCCGGGGCGCGGCGCTGGAGGACCTCGCCGAACGGGGCCGCGACGGCATGAGCGGCCCGCGCAGGCCCGGCGGCATCGGCTTCGCCGCCCTGCGCGGCGGCGACGTGGTGGGCGAGCACGAGGTGATGTTCGCGACCGAGGGCGAACGCATCGGCCTGCGCCATGTTGCCACGGACCGCATGATCTTCGCCCGCGGCGCCGTGCATGCGGCGCGCTGGGCGCAGAATCGCGCGCCCGGCCTCTACGACATGGCCGATGTGCTGGGCCTGAGCTGAGGCGTCACCGCCGCCGGCGCAGATAGACGTAGAGCGCCCCTGCGCCGCCATGGCGCGAATGCGCCTCGAACACGCCCACGACATGGCCGGCCAGCGGCGCCACGCCCAGCCAGCGCGGCGTCTCGCGCCGCAGCACCCCGTCGCCGCGGTGGCCGCTCTCCGGGCCGCGCCCCATCCCAGTCACCACCAGCACGCAGCGCAGCCCCTGCGCCACGCCCTCGGAGACGAAGCGGTTGAGCGCGGCATGGGCGCGGTCGGCGGTCATCCCGTGCAGGTCGAGCCGCGCCTCCGGCTCGCGCCGCCCGCGGGCCAGGCGCCGGGCGGTGCCGCGGTCCAGCCCGGGCGTGATGGCCGAGGCCGGCCGCGGCCTGTCCTCGGGCGCCGTCCGCCACGCGACGCGCGGCTCCGGCGCGCCATCGGGTCGCAGGACGGTCGGGCGCTGGCGTGCGGGGGGCGGACCGTCTCGGGTCGGGGCGGCCGCAGGTTGCATGGTCCCGGGCGGCCGGGAGGGCGCGGCCGCCGCCGGGGGCGCCGGCCTGCCGGCGGCGCGATCGCCGCCGCTCCCGGACCCCGGCGCCGCACGGTCCGGCGTCGCACGGTCCGGGGCCGCTGCGGCGGGGTCCTGCGGGGGCTCCCGGCGCGCGGGTCGCAGCGGCCGCGCCGTGGCGGCGAGCCGGGCCCAGAGCGCGCGGTCCTCGTCGGACAGGCCGCGGCCCCGGCGCCGGGTCACGGCCGCCCGGGGGGATGCGGCGTCACTCGCCGGTCGCGACCAGCCGCCAGTTGGGGTCGGAGACGCCCATGCGGCGGCCGAAGGTCCAGACGTCGGTCTCGCGCCGGATGTCGTTCGGATCGCCCTCGACCAGCGCGTCGGACGCGTCGTAGACGGCGGTCACCAGTTCGGCCGAGAACCGGACCGCGATCTCGGCCGCGCCGTCCGAGGGCTCGAAGCGGGCCGCGACGATGCGCGCCTCGCGCACGCCGACGAAGCGGCTGTCGACGCGGTAGCCCGCGGCCGCGCGCTCGTCGATCGCCTCGGCGAAGCCCCGGTAGACGTCCGGGGCGAGGAAGCGGTTCAGCGTCTCCTTGTCGCCGTGCTCGAAAGCCATCAGCAGCATCTCGAACGCCTGCCGCGCGCCCTGCATGAAGGCCGCCGGGGCGAAGCCGGGCTCGGCCCGCCGCATGGCGGCGAGGGTCTCCGCGACCTCCGCGTCGCCGTCGGCGACGGCCAGGCATTCCTCGTCCACGCCATCCTCGGCGGGCGCGGGCTGGGCCTTGACCGGGTTGGCGCGGATCGGTTCGGGGCGCGGCGCGCGCAGCTGCTGCTCCTCGAGGCCGGTCTTGGTGCCGAGCACGCTGCGCAGCCGGAACAGCAGCAGCACCGCGATGCCGGCCAGGATGATCAGCTCGATGACGCCCGTCGGCATGCGGCCGGACCCTTTTTCCCGGGACGCGCCGCGGCCTTGGCGCACGGCGTCGTGCTTCGCTATGTATGGTCGCGGGAGGGCGGTGTCCATCGGCGGGCGCCCCGGCGGGGACTGCCACATGTGGATTTTCGTCGCGCTGGTCGCGCTGCCGGTCCTCGAGATCGCGCTGTTCATCGTCGTCGGCGGCAGGATCGGGCTGTGGCCGACGCTGGCGCTGGTGCTGGCGGGGGGCATCGCCGGCGCCGTCCTGCTGCGCGCGCAGGGTATCCGCGCGCTGCTCGAGGCGCAGCGGCAGGCGGCGCGCGGCGAGGACCCGTCGGTCGCCGCGCTCGGCGCGGCGCTCGCCGTGACGGGCGCGGCGCTGCTGATGGCCCCCGGCTTCCTGTCCGATGCGCTGGGCCTCGCGCTGCTGGTGCCCGCAGCGCGCGGCGCGCTGGCGGCCTGGCTCGCGCCGCGGATGACGCGCATCGTCGTCGTGGCATCGGGCGGGCCGGGGCGGCCCGACGGCTTCCGCCGGCGCCCGCCGGGCGGCGGCGCGTCCGACGGCGACGCCATCGAAGTCGAATACCGCGAAATCGACGACGAACCCGCCCCGCGGCGCGACCCCCCGCCCTGACGCGCGCCAGCCGTCGCCGCGATTGCCGTCGCGCGCATGCGCATGCTACCGCAGCCGCGCGATTGTCCCGAACCGGCGGAGCCCGCGATGACCGATGCGACCACGAATGGCGGCGAGGCCCCGCCGCAGGCGCTCAATCCCCAGATCGGCCTGATGGCCCAGTATGTGCGCGACCTGTCCTTCGAGAACGTCGCGGCGATGAAGGGCGGGGCTGCCGAGGGCAGGCCCGACATCAAGGTCGGCGTCAACCTCGACGCCAGCCCGAAGGGCGACAACCGCTTCGAGGTCACGCTGAAACTGAACGCCAAGGCGACGAACGGCGATGCGGCGCTGTTCGTGGCGGAACTCGACTATGCCGGCCTGTTCACGGTGACCGGCGTGCCCGAGACCCATCTGCGCCCGCTGCTGATGATCGAGTGTCCGCGCATCCTGTTCCCCTTCGCGCGGCGCATCCTCGCCGATGTCACCCGCGACGGGGGCTATCCGCCGCTGATGCTCGACCTCATCGACTTCGCCGCGATCTATCGCCAGGAGATCGAGCGCCGCCGCGTCGCGGCCGACGCGCCGCTGGCCTGAGCCGCGGGGCGGCGCGCGGTCCCGCGCCACGCGCCGTCCCTGCCGCGCGCCGGGGCCTCCCCCGCGCGCGGCGCGGAAACGGGGGGCCGCATCGCAACGGGAGGCCGCCGTGAACCAGCCCACCGCCGCCATGCTCGTGATCGGCGACGAGATCCTCTCCGGCCGCACGCATGACGTAAACACGCACAGGCTGGCGCAGGCGCTGACCGGCATCGGGATCGCCCTGCGCGAGGCCCGCGTCTGCCCCGACGACAGCGACGAGATCGTGCGGCACGTCAACGACCTTCGGGCGCGCCACGACCATGTGTTCGCGTCTGGGGGCATCGGCCCCACCCATGACGACATCACCGCCGACGCGGTGGCGCGGGCCTTCGGCGTCGGCATCGGCGTGCGCGAGGACGCGCGCGCCATCCTCGAGGCGTATTACGCCGAGCCCGGGGCGCTGAACGCCGCGCGACTGCGCATGGCGCGCATCCCCGACGGGGCCGCGCTGATCGCGAACCCCGTCAGCCAGGCCCCGGGCTTCCGGCTCGGCAACCTGTTCGTCATGGCCGGGGTGCCCGCGATCTTCGCGGCGATGCTGGAGGGCGTGCTGCCGACCCTCGCGGGCGGGCCGCCGGTCCTGGCGTGGAGCTTCCGCGTCGCCATGCCCGAGGGCGAGCTCGCCGAAGGGCTCGGCGCCGTGGCGGCGGCGCATCCCGGCGTCGCGTTCGGCAGCTACCCGTTCTACCGCGGCGGCCTCGGGGCGACCCTCGTCGCGCGCAGCGCCGACCCTGCGATGCTCGGGGCGGGGGCCGCCGCGCTGCGGGCGATGCTGCGCGGCCTCGGCGCGGATGCCATCGCGGAGACCCCGCCGGGCTGAGCGCGCGGCGCGGACCCGTATCGCAGGCCCCCGCCTGCATCGGCCCCCGCGAACCCCGGTCGCCCGCCCCGTGGTCGCTGCGCGGGGGCGGCGCGCGTCCGCCGATGGGGGTCGCCCGCGCCTGTCTCGCTTCGGTTGGGGCGGCAGCGCTTCGGAAACGGGGGCCGGCCGAGGCGCGCGGATCATGCGCGGTCCCGCATCGGGACCATTGAGATCATTGAATCATCTGGGCAGATAACCGTTGATGCGGCTGATTCCGGGCGACCGATCGAAACCGGACTGCCGGTCGGCGCCCTCGGCGGCCCCGCGCGGGCCCCGGGCAACCTGCGGGTCGTCGCCGCCGCGGCGCAGCGCCCAGTGCGCCGTGCAGGCAGCGGCGACGTCGGGGTGCCGCGCCGCCACCAGCGCGGCGCCCGGCCTGCGCGCGATCTCGGCGCGGAGGAGCGCGCGCGCCTCGGCGTCCAGATGCGCGTCCGGCGCGTCGAGCAGGGCGAGGGCCTCGGGCGACAGCATCAGGCGGGCGAGCGATATCAGCCCGCGTTCGCCATGGGAGAGCGCGCGCGCCCCCTCGCCGATGGCGCCGTCCAGCCCGCCCAGCCGCGCGAGCGCGCGGTCGAGGCCCAGGCGCCGCGCCAGCGCGGTCAGCGCGGCGTCGTCGGGACGGCGTGGCAGTCCGAAGCACAGGGCGCGGCGCAGGCTTCCGGTCAGGACCGGCGGTTCGGCGTCCAGAAAATGGATCCGTCCCGACCGCTCGCGCGCGGCCATGGCGATCGGATCGGCGCCGAAGACGCGCACCCGACCGGCCGCGGGCGCGGCCAGTCCCGCGGCAAGGCGCAGCAGCGTCGTCTTGCCGGTGCCGGCCTCGCCGATCAGGGCGACCTTCTCGCCGGGCTTCAGCACGGCATCGAACCCGTGCAGCGGTCCGGCGGCGACCGACTGCAGGCGCAGCGCCGGGGCGCGCCCGATCATCCGCCCGTGCCGCGATCGCGGCAGCGCCGGTGTCGCGAGCAGCGCCTCCAGGCGCCGCTGCGCGGCGACGGCGGCATGGCGGCGGTCCCACACGCCGCCGAGCGCCCGCATGTGCCCCACCGCCAGCGCCAGCGCCGCGAAGGCCCCCGCCAGTTCCGCCGCCGTCGCCCCGACCCGCCAGCAGACCAGCGCCGCGCCCGCGGCGGCGACCGCGCCCGCCAGATCGGGCGCCGCGCGGAGCAGCCCGCGGTGCCGCGCGCGCGCCAGCGCGGCGCGGCGCAAGCCGTCGGCGGCGCCGTCGAGCCGGTCGAGCTCCAGTCCCATGCGCCCCATCAGCCGCAGCAGCGGCGCAAGCCGCAGCCGTTCGCCCATGTCGGCGGCCAGCCGCGCCCGCCGCCGGCGCAGGTCGCGGTGCCGTGCGCCCAGCGCCGCGCCGGCCAGCCCCATGCCCGCCGCGCCGAGCGCGAGCGGCAGGGCGGCCCCGAGCGCGGCGGCGGGGCTGAGCCAGACCAGCGCCGTCAGCGTCAGCGGCAGCGCCAGACCGCTGACAGCGAGCCGCGCCGCGCCGCGGCTGGCCCAGCCCGCCAGCGCGGACAGATCGCCGGTGAAGCGCAGCATCATCCCGCCCGTCCGCTGCGCCTCGACGCCGGCGAGCGGCAGCCGCGCCAGATGCGCGAACACCGCCCGCCGCACCGCCGCCGCGTAGCGCTGGCCGAAATCCTCGGCGAGGATGCGCTCGGCCGCGCGCAGCGCCGCAAGCGCCCCGGCCGCGGCGGCGAGACCGGCGAGGGCGGGCGCGGGGTCCAGGCCGTCATGCCAGCGCAGGAACAGCGCGCGGGTGGCGATGGCGGCGGCTGCGGCGGCCGCGGCCTGCGCGAGGCCCAGCCCGGCGAGCGCCGCGAGCCGCCGCGCCCGTCCATCCCCCGCGAGGCTGGGCGCGCGGCTCATGCCGCGATCGTCCGCGCCGCTTCCACCCGGTGCAGCAGCGCGATGGCCTCCGCAGGGTCGCGCAGCGCCTCGCGCGACAGCGTCGCCAGCCCGGTCGCCGCCGCCGCCTCGGCCGCCAGAAGCGGCGCGCGAGCGATCAGGCCGGTCAGGCAGACGGGGACGATGCCGTGGCGTCCCAGAACCGCGGCGCCCCCGACGGCGGCCAGCGCATCGGGCGCGGCGTAGAGGAAGCCCGCGAAGGCGCCGCGCGTGGCCGGGTCGGCCAGCAGCGCGTCGGTTTCGGACTGCAGCACGCCGTCGGCCAGCTCGACCACCGCGACATCGGCTCCCGCCCGGGCCGCCGCGGCGAGCAGCGTGTCGAGCGCCGCGGCGATGCGGGCGTGGGGCTCGCGATAGGTCGAGGCCATGCCGGCGTCGCTGAAGTCGAGCGCCACCTGTGCGCCGGCGTCGCGGTAGGCGTTGATGTCGCCGAAGGCGCCGGTGCCGGTGGCCTTGATCGCCGCCACCCGCAGCCCGGCGCGCACGAGGCCATGGGAAAGGCTCGCCGTCGCGTCGGTCTTGCCCGAATTCATCGACGCGCCGACCACGCAGAGCGCCGTCAGGCCGGCGGGCCGCTGCGCGGGGGACAGCGCGTAGCGGTCGAGGTTGATCGCCGCCCCGTCGCGGTCGGCCAGCAGCCCGAGCGGCGTGACGCGGGTCGGGGCGGCCATCCGCCCGTTGGCTGCGCGCATCCGCCCGAGGATGCCGCCGCCCGCCAGCATGTCGGCCCCTTCGGCCTGCAGTTCGGCGACGCCCTCGAACTGGTCGGCCGCATAGCGCGCGCCGCAGGCGAGCACCACGAGATCGCCCTCGTAGAGCGCGGAGGGTCGGCCCTCCGACAGCTGGATGGACTTGTGCGATCCGATCCGCTCGACGCGGCCGAGCACGAGATCGCCCGCCCGGGCGGCCGCGAGGTCATGATCGAGGCCGGCCGCGTCGCCGCGATGCGCCCGGCGCGTGGCGAATGCCCATTTCGCGCGGTCGGCGATCTGGAAGGCGAGGGGGGAATGGATGGTCATGGCGATGTCCTCTCGGGATCAGACGGTTTCGGCGAGGGTGAGGTCGACCAGCCCCGCTTCGGCGCAGGCGGAGAAATCATGGCCCGCGCCGGGCAGCACGGTCAGCGACAGGCGGGGGTCGGGGATGCCGCGGCGCGCGGCCATGGCCCGCAGTGCCGCGACCCACGCACGGGCGCGGCTGACGCGGTCGCCGCCCTGGGCGGCATCGAGCGCGGGGGACGCGCGCATGGCGGGGTCGGGGACATCGTCCGCGCCGCCGACCGAGACGCGGATGTCGAGGGCGAGGAACCGGTCGAGCCCGGCGGCGAGCCGCGCGCCCCACTCCCCCGACAGGCCATAGGGAAACGCGGCGCCGTCCGGCATGGTCCACCACCCCGCCGCGCAGACCGAAAGGCGGCGCAGCCGGCGCGGGTAGAGCATCGCGAAACGGTGCGCGAACTGCGCCCCGCCGGAATAGCCGGCAAGGTCGCGGGGACCGGAGGCCACGAGCCCTTCGGTCGTCAGCTCGTCGAGCAGCGCCAGCAGCGCGCGGTCGGCACGGCGCGGGGCGACGGCGCGCTGGTAGCCGTTCCAGCGCTCCTCGTCGAAAAGCGGCGCGATCACGGTGCGGCCCTGCGCCGCCGCCCGGACGGCGAAGATCTCGGCCATCTCGCGCGCGCCGCGGCCGATGCCGTGGATGGCGACGAGGGGCGGCGCGTCAGGACGGGGCGCCGCCGGCCGGGCGATCCAGCAGTCGAGGGCGCGAGGGCCGCGGCCCCTGTGCTGCCGCAGCGCGAAGGCCCCTACGGTGCCGGGAAGGCTGGCGGATGCGGGCATCGGGGTTCTCCTCTGGCGGGCCGGGCGGGTCACAGCCGCACCCAGGCGTCCTCGACGCCGTTGCCGTCATGGACGACGCGGAAGGCGACCGGCCCCTCGCCGGGGGCGAACCAGGTCGTGCGGGTGCGCTTGTCGTCGCGGCAGGTCACGACATGGGCGGGGGTCGGCGCGCGCTCCTCGCGGATCACGGCCTCCGCGCCGGTGACGCGGCAGACGGTGTCGCGGGCAAGGCTGCGGCCCGTGTGCGAGGTGGCGCTGCGCGTCCAGCGGCCCTCGGCGCCCGGCTGCAGCGGCCAGATCGAGGCGAGCTGGCGGACCTGCGCCTGGCCGGTGTGCCAATTGGCGCTGTCGCCGCAGCCCGCCCAGCTGTCGGACGGCGAGAACCAGTCGCCGCTGCGGGTCCAGACGCAGCCGTCGCTCTGGCGCACGCGCACGCCGTCGCGCGTGCGGGCGACCGCGAAGCGCCGGGTCTCGCCGGTCAGCAGGTCGCGCGCGTCGAAGCTCGCCGCCATCTGCGCGGCGGGGCGGGCGGCCGGCGCGGGCGGGGTCGTCAGCCGCGCGGTCTGCGGCATGCCGCGGTCCGCGAAAAGCGCGAGGCCTGCATCGCGCGCCGCCTGGACCTGGGCGCAGGCGCCGAGCGCCAGCAGGGCGATGGGGGCGAGCAGGCGCAGGGAGGGCGACCTCCGGCGCGTCGCCGGGCGGGACTTCGGGATCATCGGGACTGTCTCCTGCAGCGGAGCGCCGCATCGGCGCTTGCACGGGGAAAACGCCCGGGCCCGCCTTCCATTCCCCGCGAAGCGGCCTTTTCGGCTCCGGGGTCGGCCCCGGCGCGGCGGTCCCCCGCCTGCATGGCCGGATCGCGCAGCCCCCCGCAGGCCGCGCCGCGACCTTCGCCCCCGAAACGGGCATCGACCCTTCGCCGCATGGGGGCGGTCCCCGCCCAGCGCGGGCCGCGCGACGCCGGCGGCCCTGCCCGCGGCCGGCCCCGCCGCCACGGCGCGGGGCAGGACCCGTCCGAACCCGGCGCCATGGTTGCGGCGACGCCCGGGCATCGGCCCCGGTGTTCGGAAAGCCCGCCCCCGGCCGGTGCGGACCCGCCCGATCCGTCCGCCCGCAGGGGCGGGGCCGGAATGGGCGCCCGGTTGCGCGCCGATCGGCAGCCATGGCGTTTCGGCGCCGACCGGCAGGCCCGCGAGATCGGGAACGCCGTCCGCTCTTCGGTCTCGCGGCCCTCACCCCGCGCGGCGCAACACCCGCACCCGCGTCTCGCCGTACCGCCTGTCGTCCGCGACGGCGAAGCCGGGCAGGGTCGGCTCTGGCTCGTCCGAGGCGGTCTCCAGCACCGCCAGCGCGTCCTCGGCCAGCCAGCCGCCGGCCAGCGCCGCCGCCAGCGCCGCCGCCCCGAGGCCGGTGCGGTAGGGGGGGTCGAGGAACGCGAGGTCGAAGGGCGCGGCCCTGCAGGGACCGGGGCGGATTGCGTCGCGCGGCAGGATGGCTGCCGCCGCGCCCAGCCCCAGCGCGTCGATGTTGCGGCGGATCAGGGCGCGGGACGGGCCGTGGTCGTCCACGAAGCAGCAATGCGCCGCCCCGCGCGACAGCGCCTCGATGCCCAGCGCTCCGGTGCCCGCGAACAGGTCCAGCACCCGCATGCCCTGCGGCGCGGGCGGGTCGGCCCAGCCGCCATGGGCCAGCAGGTTGAAGATCGATTCGCGCACGCGGTCGGAGGTCGGGCGCAGATGCGCTGCCCCGCCCCCCGCCGCCCCGGGCGCGGCCAGCGCCCGGCCGCGCAGGCGCCCGCCGACGATCCGCACCGCCGGCGGCCCGCGTCAGTCGGTCAGAGCGCGTTCAGCAGCGCGTCGCCGGTCGAGCACACGGCCTGCCCCGGGCTCTCCTCGACGTTCAGCATGGTCACCACGCCGTCGTCCACAAGCATGGAGTAGCGCTTGGACCGCAGCCCCAGCCCGGCCCCGGAGCCGTCGAAATCGAGGCCCACCGCCTTGGTGAAGGCCCCGGCCGGGTCGGCCAGCATCAGCACGCCCGCGGCGCTCGCGCCGGTGGCCTCGCCCCAGGCGCCCATCACGAACGGGTCGTTCACCGACACGCAGGCGATGGTCGCGACGCCCCGGGCCTTCAGCGCCTCGGCGTTCTTCACGAAGGACGGCATGTGGGTGTTGTGGCAGGTGGGGGTGTAGGCGCCCGGCACCGCGAACAGGGCGACGCGGCCCTTGCCGAGGACCTCGGCGGCCGTGACGTCCTTCAGGCCCTCCGGCGTCATGGTCTTGAAGGTCGCAGCGGGCAGGTTGTCGCCGATGGCGATGGTCATGGCATCCCTCCGTGTCGGTTGGCGCGGCTGCGCTGCGGCGCGATATAGCTGCCCCGCGGCCCGCGGTCACGCGCCGCGGGCGCCCGGCCCCGTTTCGCCGCGCAGGTCGCCGCGGCGGCCTATTCCGCCGCGCGCGCCGCCGGCGCCGCCTCGGCCGAGAGGAAGCGCTCGACCTCGAGCGCGGCCATGCAGCCCATGCCGGCCGAGGTCACCGCCTGCCGGTAGACATGGTCCGTCACGTCGCCCGCGGCGAAGAAGCCGGGGATCGCGGTCGCGGTCGAGCCCGGCACGGTCACGACATAGCCGCCATGATGGGTCTCGACCTGCCCGGCCACGAGTTGCGAGGCCGGCGCGTGGCCGATGGCCACGAACACCCCGTCCACCGCGATCTCGCGCGGCGCGCCGGTGCCCGTGTCGCGCAGGCGCAGGCCGGTCACGCCCGGGGGCGCGTCGGTCCCCAGCACCTCGTCGACCGCGTGGTTCCAGATCACCTCGATCTTGGGGTGCGCGAACAGGCGATTCTGCAGCACCTTCTCGGCGCGGAACCCCTCGCGCCGGTGCACCACGGTCACCTTGCGGGCGTGGTTGGTGAGGTACAGCGCCTCCTCCACCGCCGAGTTGCCGCCGCCGATCACCGCCACGTCCTTGCCGCGGTAGAAGAACCCGTCGCAGGTGGCGCAGGCCGACACGCCGAAGCCCTTGTACTTCTCCTCGGACGGCAGCCCCAGCCATTTGGCCTGCGCGCCCGTCGCGAGGATCACGGCATCGGCCAGCCAGACATCGCCCGAATCGCCCACGGCGCGGAACGGCCGGCGCGACAGGTCCAGCGACTGGATCATGTCCTGCACGATCTCGGTGCCCATCTCGCGCGCGTGGTGCTCCATGCGCAGCATCAGGTCGGGGCCCATGACGCTGGCGTCGCCCGGCCAGTTCTCCACATCGGTGGTGATGGTCAGCTGCCCGCCCGGCTGGATGCCCTGCACCAGCACCGGCGCCAGCATCGCCCGCGCGGCATAGACCCCCGCGGTATAGCCTGCCGGACCCGAGCCGATGATCAGCACCCGCACCCGCCGCCCGCCTGCCCCGTCCGCCGCCATCTCTGCTCTCCCTCGCACGTCGCCGATAGACATAGGCCGCAGCCCCGCGCGGCGAAAGCCGCCCGCTCCCCCGCGTCCTTCGTCGCCGGGCGCCGCGGCGTTACCCGCCGCGCCGCGCGGCAGGGAGCGGACGGGGCCAGGGAGCGCTCCATCACCCGGTCATGCGCGCCACCGTCGCTGTCGCCCAGGCCGCGCGCCGATGGCGACGGCCGCGCGCCCCCCTCAGGCCGGCACCAGCAGCGCGGCGGCGCGATCCGCCACGCGCTCGGTCTCGCGCAGGGGCGGATAGCGCCACTCGGCCAGCTCTCCCGCGAAGGGCCGCGACGCCCCATGGTCGCGCAGCGCGGCGTGGAAGGCCGCGATCTTGGGATCGACCCTGTCCACCGCCGCCACGAACACCGGCTTGCCGGTCGCGGCGGCCTCGCTGGCCATGCTCACGGAATCCTCGGTCACCACCACGGCATCGGCCAGCCCCAGGATGCCGGGGTAGGGGTTATCGCCCCGCCCGCCCCAGACCCAGCCGCCCACGCCGGTCAGCGTGTCCGCCAGCCGGTCCACAATCGCCCGCGGCGTGCGCCGCGACGGCGTGACCATGAGGCCCGCCCCGTCGACGGCCAGCCGCGCCAGCCCGTCCGCCAGCCGCTCGAGCGCCCGCGCCCCGAACCCGGCCGACCGCGACGGCCCGCCCAGCAGCACCGCCACCCGCGGCTGCGGCAGATGGCCCAGCCGGCGCCGCCACGGATCGGCCGCCGCCGCCAGCGAAGCGGGGTCGAGACCGTTCAGCGCGCCCAGCGTCGTCAGCACGTTGGGCCCGGCCAGCCGGTCATGCGCGGGGGCGACCACGAGGTCGAAGGCCGACAGCCGCATCTGCGGCGCGAGGATCTGCACCGCCCCGCCCGCGCCCATCGCCCGCAGGGCCGCGACGACAGGGGCCGACCGCCGCCCCGCGCCGATCGCCAGCGCGGGCGGCGGGCCTGCCAGCGCCGCGCCCCCGTCCTGCAGCGCGCCGAACGGCCAGCCGCCGGGCCGCGGGCCGCCCAGCGCCCGGGTCGCCCAGTCCCAGCCCCATGCGGGCAGGCGGTCCCAGGGCGGGCGCGGCAGCACGGTCTTTTCCGTCACGGCACCGCCCGTGCGCCGCGCCACGGCCTGCGCCAGCGCGCGGGCCTGCACGGCGTTGCCCGCCCGCCCATCCGTGATCGCCCAGATCGCGGGGGCGCCCCCCGCCGCAAGCCCGGTTTCCATTTGTTGCCCGCCGACGCAACATAATTGCCAAGACCGCCCCGTCCCGATACTCAGGGCGGGCGCGGCACGCCGCATCCTACCTCCGGATCCGCGATGAGCATCGGCAAACTCGACCCGATCGACCGAAAAATCCTCGCCGAGCTCCAGGCCGACGGGCGCATGACCAATGTCGAGCTGTCCCGTCGCGTCGGCATCTCCGCGCCGCCCTGCCTGCGCCGGGTCCGCACGCTCGAGGAGACCGGGCTGATCCGCGGCTATCACGCCCGCGTCGATGCGCGCGGCCTCGGCTTCGAGGTCGGCGTGTTCGCCATGGTCGGCCTCGCCAAGCAGGCCGAGGCCGATCTCGTGGCCTTCGAGGCGCTAGCCCGCGGCTGGCCCCTCGTCCGCGAATGCCATATGCTGAACGGCGAGATCGACTTCCTGCTGAAATGCGTGGCGCCGGATCTGTCCACCTTCCAGTCCTTCCTCACCGGCCAGCTGACCGCGGCGCCCAATGTGGCCAGCGTCAAGACATCGCTGGTGATCCGCGCCGCGAAGGACGAACCGGGCGTGCCCTTCGACGTGCTCGAGGCCCGGGCCGCCGCGGAGGGCTGAACCGCGGGGCATCCGGGGCCCCCGCGTCGGGGCGCCGTGTCGCACCCGCCCGGCGCCCCCTGCTTTCGTCTGGACGCGCGCCGCGCGCGCCCGTCCTATGGTCTGCGCGCAGGGCTGAGGACGGGGACCGGGCTGACCATGACGAGCGAGGGCGCGGGGGCGCAGGCGGCCGAGGCGTCGCCCCGGGCGATCCTGGTGATCGACGACCATCCCCTGTTCTGCGAGGCGATCTCGATGGCGCTGAAAAGCGGCCTCGGGCTCGAGGCGGTCGAGGCCGCGAACACCCTGGGCGACGGCCTGCGGCGGCTCGAGGACGGGCTCGAGGTCGATGCCGTGGTGCTCGATCTCAACCTGCCCGACGTGACCGGCGTCGACGGGCTTGTGCGGCTCAAGGCCTCGACGCCGCGCACGCCGGTCGTCGTGGTCTCCGGGCTGACCGACGACCGCATCGTGGCGCAGGCGCTGCGGGCCGGCGCGGCGGGCTTCGTGCGCAAGGACACGCCGGGCGATGCGCTGGTCGCGGCCTTCCGGCATGTGTTCGAGGGCGGGGTGTACACGCCCCCGGACTTCACCCCGCCGGCGGGCGGCGACCCCGAGCACGACGCGCTGGACGACGCGATCGGGCGGCTGACCGAACTGACGCCGCAGCAGCTGCGCATCCTGGCGCTGGTCTGCGAGGGCAAGCTCAACAAGCAGATCGCCTATGATCTCGCCATCGCCGAGACCACGGTGAAGGCGCACATCACCGCCATCCTGCGCAAGCTGGGCGTCGCAAGCCGGACCCAGGCCGTGCTGATAGCCCAGAAGGCGAGCTATGCAGGGATATTGAAAGGCTGATCCGCCGTCGATAGTCTGAAAGGACGGATCGCGGCGGACGCCTCGGTTCCTGTCCGGGGCGGCACGCCTCCTTTGATGCGGGGGCGTCGATGACGGATCGTCGGACCGGCACCGCGGACGGGATGCGGCGCCCCGCATGACAGGCCGGCGCGTCGACGACATCATTTCGGACAACGAGCGCCTTCGTCAGGTCAACGACGCGCTGCGCGCCCGCATGGAGCGTCATTCCGGCGCACTGGCGGGCGAGGACGGGCCGCGCGCGGGCGATGCCGGAACGGCCGAACAGTTCGCCTGGATCCGCCGCTACGTCGAGGCCGCGCTCGAGGCCTCGGGCGTGGCGCTGGCGCTGTTCACCGACGAGGGTCGGCTGCTGGCCTGCAACGCCCGCCTGATGGCGCTGTTTCCCGACGCGGCCCAGCGCCTGCTGCCGGGGGCGAAGTTCGACGATCTGATCCGCGCCATCTCGCGCAGCACGCAGCTGGCGCTACCGGACGCGCCGGCGCGCGCGACCTGGGCGCAGGCGCGCGTGGCGGCGCGTGGCCGGGCCGCGTCGCCCGCCGTGGCGCCCATGGTCGGCGACCGCTGGGTCGAGATCTCGGAGCGGCGCGCCGGGGCCGGGGCCTTCGCGCTGGCCTTCGAGGATGTGACCGAGACCGTCCACGCCCGCCGGCGCGACCGCACCCGCCGCGCCCCCGACCGCGAGTCGGTGGCCCGCGCCGCGCTCGAACACCTCGCCTTCGGCGTCGGCGCATTCGACCACGACGCGACATTGCAGGCGTGGAACGAGGCGTTCCGCGGGCTGCTCGGGCTGGGCCTGTCCGACCTGCGCGAGGGGGCCGCCTTCGCCGAGATCGCCCAGCGCATCTCCGAGGCCGGGCTGATCGCGGGGTCGGACGCCGGCCGGCGCATCGCGCTGTGGGTGGCGGCGGGATCGCCGCGCGCGCCGCTGGCCGTCGAGATCGACCGGGCCGACGGGGCCGTGCTCGATGCCCGCCTGCGCGAGACGCCCTCGGGCGGCTTCGTCCTCAGCCTCGCCGATGTGACCGCCGAACGCCGTGCCGCGGCCGAGATCACCGCCGTGAAGGAAACGCTGGAACGGCGCGTGTTCGAGCGCACCGCCGCGCTGGTCGAGGTGAACGACAAGCTGGTGCAGGAGATCGCCGAGCGCCGCGCCATCGAGGCCGAGATGCGCCGCGCCCGCGACGTGGCGGAGGCCGCGAACCTGTCCAAGACCCGTTTCCTCGCCGCCGCCAGCCACGACCTGCTGCAGCCGCTGAACGCGGCCAAGCTGTTCATCTCGGCCCTGTCCGCGGGCAGGCTGCCGGCTGCAGAAGCCGCGATCGTCCAGCGCGTGGACAGCGCCTTCACCTCGGTCGAGGCGCTGCTGAACTCGCTGCTCGACATCTCGAAGCTGGATGCGGGCGGGGGCGACGCGCAGCTCAGCGACTTCCCCATCGCCCGCATCCTCGAGCCCGTGGCCGAGGAGTTCCGCGTGGTGGCCGCCAGCCGCGGCCTGCGGTTCCGCGTGGCGCCGTCGCGCGCCGTGGTGCGCAGCGACCCGCATTACCTGCGGCGCATCGTGCAGAACCTGGTCGCCAACGCCCTGAAATACACGGTGGCGGGCGGCGTGGTGCTGGGCTGTCGCGTCCGGGGGCGGCGGGTGCGCATCGAGGTCTGGGACAGCGGCGTCGGCATCCCCGCCGCCGAGCGCCGGCGCATCTTCGAGGAATTCCATCGCATCGACGGCCGCAACCCGCGCGGCGAGCGCGGCATGGGCCTGGGGCTGGCCATCGTGGACCGCGCCGCGCGCCTGCTGGGCCATGCGGTCGACCTTCGCTCCGCGGAAGGGGGCGGCTCGATGTTCGCCGTCACCGTGCCCCTGGGACATGCGGCCGATGTCGAGGCCCGCGCCGAGGCGCCGGCCGCGCTGGCGCTGGCGGACGGCGCCGCGGGCATGATCGCGCTGGTGGTCGAGGACGACCCCACCGTGCGCGCCGCCACGGCCGCGCTGCTGGCGCGCTGGGGGGTGGACGTGCTCGAGGCGTCGTCCTCGGCCGAGGCGGTGGCGGTGGCCGAGCAGCTCGGGATGGCGCCCGACGTGATGCTGGTCGACTATCACCTCGGCGATGGCGAGACCGGCCTCGGGGCCGTCGAGACCCTGCGCGCGGCCTTCGATCCCGGCCTGCCCGCGATCCTGATCACCGCCGACCGCACGCATCTCGTGGCGCGCGAGGCCGCGCGGCTGGGGGCGCAGCTGCTGACCAAGCCCGTCGCGCCGGCCAAGCTGCGCTCGCTGCTGCACTGGAGCCGTGGCGTGCGCCAGGGCCAGGCGGGTCGCAGCGCCGCAGAGTAGGCTCAGCGCCGCGGCCGCGTGCCGTCCGGGCCGCCGTCCTCGTCCTCGTCGTCATCGTTCAGGATGCGCTGGGCGGCCCCGTCGAGGTCGTCGTACTGGCCGCTGCGCAGCGCCCAGAGGAAGGCCAGAAGCCCCAGCCCGCCGAGGAACAGGGCGATGGGGATGAGGAACAGCAGGCCCGTCATGCGGCCCGCTCGCGCAGGGCCTCGGCGGGCCGCGCCGGACGCGGGGCTTCGGCGGTGGCGGGCATGCGCTGCAGCCGCAGGGCGTTCAGCGTGACAACCAGCGAGGAGGAGGACATCGCCACGGCCGCGACCAGCGGGCTCGCATGCCCGGTCGCGGCGACCGGGATGGCGATCAGGTTGTAGACCGCGGCGATGGCGAAGTTCTGCAGGATGATGCGCCGCGTCCGCAGCGCCAGCCGGCGCGCGTCGGCCACGGCGCGCAGGTCGTCGCCGAAGAACACCAGATCGGCCGCGGCGCGGCCCACATCGGCCGCCGAGGCCGGGGCCATCGACACCGAGGCCGCGGCCAGCGCCGGCGCGTCGTTCACGCCGTCGCCGACCATCAGCGCGCGCCCGCCCTCGGCCGCCGCGGCCTGCAGATGCTCGATCTTGTCCTTCGGCGTCGCGCCCGCGCGCCAGCGCGCGATCCCGAGCCGCGCCGCCAGCGCGGCGACGGGGCCCGGCCTGTCGCCCGACAGCGCCTCCACCGCCAGCCCGTCGCCCTGCAGCGCAGCCACGCATTCGGCCGCGCCCGGTCTCGGCATGTCGTCGAAGGCCAGCGCGACGGGCGGCGCATCGTCGACGCGCAGCCAGGCCATGGTGGCGTCGGGCGCCGCCGCGCCCTCGTCGGCCCCGGCGAAGCCCGCCCGGCCGAGGCGCACGGTCCGCCCCCCGACGATCCCTTCGACGCCCATGCCCGGGCGTTCGGTCACCGCCGTCGCGGCCGGTCCGGCAAGGCCCGCGCCCCGCGCCCAGGCCGCGAAGGCCTGCGCCAGCGGATGCCGGCTCTCGGCTGCCAGCGCCGCGCCCGCGGCCAGCGCGGCGCGCGGCGCGGCGGGGGAGGGGGCGCGCATGGCGGGCCGGCCGAGGGTCAGCGTGCCGGTCTTGTCGAACACGACGCGGTCCACCAGCGCCAGCCGCTCGAGCGCGCCGCCGTCCTTCAGCATGATCCCGCGCCGGAACAGCGCGCCGGCGGCCGTGGCCTGCGCCATCGGCGCGGCGATGCCCAGCGCGCAGGGACAGGTGATGATCAGCAGCGCCACGGCGTGGAAGGCGGCGTCGCGGAAGCTCGCGCCCAGCGCCAGCCAGCCCAGCAGCGTCGCGAGGCCGATGAGGTGCGCGAGCGGCGCATAGATCGCGCCGGCGCGGTCGGCCAGACGCGCGACCCGGCTCTTGCGCTCCTCGGCCGCGGCCATCAGGCGCTGGATCTCGCCCAGCGTCGAACGCGCGCCGACCGCCGTCGCCTCCAGCGTCAGCGCCCCGGACAGGTTCAGCGCCCCGGCCTGCACGCGGCTGCCCGGCCCCGCGGCCTCGGGCGCGGCCTCGCCGGTGATGTGGCTGAGGTCGAGGTCGCTCGCCCCCTCGCGCACCGTGCCGTCCACCGCCACCCGCTCGCCCGGGGCGACGCGCACGAGGTCGCCGGGGCCGATTTCCTCGAGCGCGCGGTAGACCGGCCCCGCGTCCGTCAGCACCGTCGCGCCCCGCGGCTGGAGCCGCGCGAGCCGCCCCGCGGCGGAGCGCGCCCGCGCCCGCATCAGCCGGTCGAGGTAGCGGCCGACCAGCAGCAGGAAGCACAGGGTCGCGGCGGCGTCGAAATAGGCCTCGGCACCGCCGCGCAGCGTCTCGGACAGCGAGATGACGCAGGCGAGGATCAGCGCCATCGAGATCGGCGCGTCCATGTTCAGCCGCCCGGCGCGCAGGCCGGACAGGGCCGAGGCGAAGAAGGGCCGCCCCGCATAGGCCACGGTGGGCAGCGCGATGAAGGCCGAGATCCAGTGCATGAGGTCGCGCGTCGTGCCCTCGGCCCCCGCCCAGACCGAGATCGACAGCAGCATGATGTTCATCGAGGCGAAGCCCGCCACGCCCAGCCGGGTGAGCAGGTCGCGCGTCTCGCGCCGGTCGGCCGCGTCCGCGGCGTCGGTGTCGTCGAGCGGGTGGCTCTCGTAGCCCAGCCGCGCCAGCGCCTCGGCCACCGCCCCGCCGGAGGTGGCGGCCGCGTCGAACTCGATGCTCACGCGCCGGGCGGTCAGGTTGGCGCGGGCGTCGCGCACGCCCGGGACGCGCTTCAGGCCGCGCTCGATGGCGGCGATGCAGGCCCCGCAATGCATCGCGGGCGCGACCACCTGAAGCAGGCGGACACCCGGCGCGATTTGCTGCGCGGCGAGGTCGAACTCCCCCGCGGGCGCGCCCGGGGCGGCCCCGGCGGTGCCGAGCGCCGCGTCGGCGGGGCAGCAGATGGCGGTCATGGGGTCACGTCCGGGTCAGGCGCCGGGGGCGATGAAAAGGTCGGCGGTCGCCGCGAAGCGCGGCCCGACGCCGTCGGCCGTGAAGGCGATGCGCCAGCGTCCCTGCCGCAGCGGCTCCGCCGCGACGTAGAGGCCCGGCGCGGCTTCGGTCATCGCCAGATCGGCGTCGAGCTGGCCCTCGGTCGGCCGCATCGCCTTCGCCGTCACGCTCAGGCCCGCGATGGGCCGCCCCTCGGCGTCGCGGAAGAACAGGGCCGGCGCGCCGCCCACCGCGCGGGCCTCCACGCGCCAGCCGCGCGCCGCCTGCGCCTCCAGCAGCGCGCGGCTTTCGTTGAAGTCCTGGCTGGCGACGAAGCCGGACTTGACCACGAGGCCGGGGAAGTTGCCCACCGCCAGCGTCGCCATCGTCAGGTTGACGGCGATGATGACCCCGAAGAAAGCCAGCATCGTCAGCAGCATCCTGCGGCCGGTCCAGGGCGAGCCCCCGGGACGATAGTCGGTGTCCTGCGATCTGCGCATGGCTCGCCCTTTCCTGTCTCAGCGTTCCGGGCCGTAGAAGGTGGCCTCGACGCGGTCCGTCTCTCCGATGCCGCCGTCCGGCCGCAGCTCCTCGATCGTGAAGTCGAAGGACCGCCGCTCGCCGTCGCGCGGGGCCGTCACCAGCACGCGGACCTGCCGCAGCACGTCGGGGTTCACCTCGATCACCGCCTCGCGCCCCGGCGCGTCGTCCGAACCCGCGATGGTGAAGGCGCCGTCCTCGAGCCCGTCCATGGCCAGGCGGAAGCTGCGCGGCTCGGCCATCATGTTCAGCACCTTCACGGTGTAGCCGTTGCGGATCTCGCCGCCCGACAGTTCGGTGAACAGCGGGTTCCGGTCGTGCAGCACGTTCAGGTCCAGCCGCTCTCGCCCCAGCAGGGTGGCCAGCATCGCCAGCCCGATCACGCCCCAGACGCCGAAGTAGATCAGCGTGCGCGGGCGCAGGATCCGCGCGATGGCGGGGGTCGCGGCGGTGTCCCCGGCCTTCTGGCGGTCGTAGTCCTTGAAGGTGTTGTACGAGATCAGGCCCGTGGGCAGGCCGACCTTCCGCATCGTGGCGTCGCAGGCGTCGATGCACAGGGCGCAGGTGATGCATTCCAGCTGCTGGCCGTTGCGGATGTCGATGCCCATCGGGCAGACCGCGACGCAGGCGTTGCAGTCGACGCAGTCGCCGACCGGCGCGCCCTCGGCGAGGCTCTTCTTGCGGTGGCGCGAGCGCGGCTCGCCGCGCCAGTCGTTGTAGGTGACGGTCAGCGAGTTCTCGTCGAGCATCGCGCCCTGGATGCGCGGCCACGGGCACATGTAGATGCAGACCTGCTCGCGCATCAGGCCGCCGAGCGCGTAGGTCGTGAAGGTCAGCACCGCGATGGTGACGTAGGCGACGGAGGCGGCCTGGCCGGTGGCGAGCTGCACCAGCAGCGTCGGCGCATCGGCGAAATAGAACACCCAGGCCCCGCCGGTCGCCACCGCGATGGCCAGCCATATGCCGTGCTTCACGACGCGGCGGCGCAGCTTGTCCGCCGTCCAGCCCTGCGCGTGCAGGCGGATCTGGGCGTTGCGGTCGCCGTCGGTCCAGCGTTCGACCCACATGAACAGGTCGGTCCACACGGTCTGGGGGCAGAAATAGCCGCACCAGGCCCGCCCGACCGACGAGGTGATGAGGAACAGCCCGACCCCGGCCATGATCAGCAGCCCGGTCAGATAGTAGAATTCCTGCGGCCAGATCTCGATGAAGAAGAAATAGAACCGGCGGCCGGCGAGGTCGATCAGCACCGCCTGGTCCGGCGCGTGCGGCCCGCGATCCCAGCGGATCCACGGCGTGACGTAGTAGACCGCCAGCGCGAATATGAGGATGCGCCACTTCAGCGAGCGGTAGAAACCCTTGACCGCCTTGGGGAAGATCGGCTCGCGCGCCTTGTAGAGCCTGGGCTCCTCGACCTGGACCTCGGCTGCTAGCCCTTTCGGCGCTTCGACGTTCATGGCTTGCGTCCCGTTTTCCTGAACCTTGGATGCGCCTTTTCTGGCGCAGCGGGCACGCCCCCCGCGTTGATCCCGGTCAACGGAGTGCAAAGTTGCATCGCGGAACGCGTCCGTCGCGGCGGCGCAACGTCGCGCGGAGGGGGGGGCGCGACGCCCCCCGCGCCTCACTCGGCGGCGTGGCCCGCCATGCCGCCCGAGATCTCCTCGGTCTGCTCCTGCGTCACCTCCTGCGGCAGGGCGAGATTCAGCAGGATGGCGAGGAAGGCGGCGGGCAGCAGCCCCGAGCTCAGCAGCACCTTCAGCGTGTCGGGCAGGTGCTGCAAGGCGCCGGGCTCGAGCTGCAGGCCCAGCCCCAGCGACAGCGACACGGCGAAGATCACCATGTTGCGCCGGTTCCACGTCACGTCCGACAGCATGCTGACGCCCGCGGCCACGACCATGCCGAACATCACGATGACGCCGCCGCCCAGCACGGTGATCGGCACGGTCGAGATGGCGGCCCCGACCTTGGGCACCAGCCCGCACAGGATCAGGAACACCGCGCCGCAGGTCACGACATGGCGGCTCATCACGCCGGTCATGGCGATCAGTCCGACGTTCTGGCTGAACGAGGTGTTGGGCAGCGCGCCGAACAGGCCCGCCGCGGCGGTGCCGAGGCCGTCTGCGTAGGTGGCCCCTGTGATCTCGCGGTCGGTCGCCTCGCGGCCGGCGCCGCCCTTCGCGATGCCCGAGACGTCGCCCACCGTCTCGATCGCCGAGATCACGCCCATCAGGCAGAAGCCCAGCACCGCGGCCACGGTGAACTCGACGCCGAAGCGGAAGGGCTCGGGGGCCGCGACCCAGGCGGCGCGGCCGACATTGGCGAAATTCACCATGCCCATGGAGAAGGCCAGCGCGTAGCCCGCCAGCAGGCCGATCAGCACCGCCGAGACCGACCACATGCCGCGGCCGAAGAACTTCACCGCCAGCGTCACCACCACCACGGTCAGCGCCACGGACCAGTTCGCGGCCGAGCCGTAGGCGGGCGTCCCGATGGCGGGGACGCCGCCGGCCGCGTACTGGATGCCGACCCGCACCAGCGCCAGCCCGATCATCACCACCACGAGGCCGGTGACCAGCGGCGGCAGGGCGAAGCGCAGCCGCCCGATGAACAGGCCCAGAGTCGCGTGGAACAGGCCGCCCGCGATGACGCCGCCCATCACCGCCGCCATGGCGTCGACGCCCTTGCCGGCCACCAGCGGGATCATGATGGGCAGGAAGGCGAAGCTCGTGCCCTGCACGATGGGCAGGCGCGCGCCGACGGGCCCGATGCCCACCGTCTGGAACAGCGTGGCGACGCCGGCGAACAGCATCGACATCTGGATCATGTAGACGAGATCGCCCACCCCCGGCGTGCCGAAGCCGAAGCCCGCGGCCCCGGCGACGATGATCGCGGGGGTGACGTTGCTGACGAACATCGCCAGAACGTGCTGGATCCCCAGCGGCACGGCGCGCGCGAGCGGCGGCATGTAGTTTGGATCGCGCAGCTGCGCGGGGGTGCCCAATGCGTCCGTGGCTGCCATGGCGATGATCCCCCGCGCGGCGAAATCGATGAATTTTTTGTAAATCCCGCCGGCAGGGCGGTCAAACTTTACATGCCGCCCATCGCTGCGCCGCAACATGGGTCCAAGCGCCCGCTTTCGAGGCGCCCGCCCCGGCGGGGCCGCGATCCGAGGGACCCATGGAAAACCGAGGCCGCCGCGTCCCGATGGGAACGCGGCGGCCCGGTCAGCCTCGTGGGGCGGGGGAGAGGGTTACTGGCCGCCGCCCAGCGAGTGCACGTACACCGTCAGTTCCTTCACCGACGTCTCGCCGAGACGGCCGATCCAGGGCGGCATCACGCCCTGCCGCGGCGCCCAGATCTGGGCGGTCAGCTCCGCCTCGGACCCGCCATACAGCCAGATGTTGTCGGCGAGGTTGGGCGCGCCGACCTCGGGGCCCCCCAGCCCCTCGTCGCCGTGGCAGGCCGCGCAGTTGTCCGCGTAGATCTCCGCGCCTGCTTCCAGCAGGTCGGGGCGGGTTTCGCGCCCGGTGAAGGCGAGGACATGCTGAACGACCGCGTCGATCTCCTCCTTCGCCAGCAGTTCGTCGGCGCCGTAGCGCGGCATCTCGGAATAGCGGGCGTCGCCGTCGTCCTCGTTGCGGACGCCATGGGCGATGGTCAGGTAGATGTTGTCGAGATCGCCGCCCCAGATCCAGTCGTCGTCGTTGAGGTTGGGGAAGCCGCCGGTGTTGCCCGCCGCCCCCGCGCCGTGGCACTGCGAGCAGTTCAGCGCGAAGTTCGCCGCGCCCGCCGCCTGCGCGAAGGAGAACAGGTCCGGGTCGGCCTTGATCTCCTCGAAGGACGCCGCCTGGATGCGGTCGCGCCACTGCGACTGCATCTCGCTGTGGGCCGCGATGCGCTCGAACACCTCGCCGCGCGAGGTGTAGCCGAGCCAGCCCGTGGTGTGGGTGGTCAGCAGCGGCCATGCCGGAAACAGCACGGTGTAGCCGATCCCCCAGATGATCGTCGCGTAGAACACCGAGACCCACCAGCGCGGCATCGGGTTGTTCAGTTCCGAGATGCCGTCGTATTCGTGGCCCGTGGTCTCGACGCCGGTCGCCTCGTCGATGCGTTTCTTGGCCATCTCAAGGCTCCTTGTCGTAGTCTTTGAAGGGGATCTGCGCAGCCTCGTCGGCGCGTTCGCGGGCGCCCGGCAGGAACAGCCGGGCCACCACGACGATGAACACGCCGAAGATGAACAGCATCCCCCAGGTGTCGGCGAAGTGCCGCATCTGGTCGTAGACGCTCATCGCCCCCTCACCGCAGTTGGTCGGCGGCCGTGGCGTCGAAGGTCGACAGGTCGACCATCGTGCCAAGCACCTGCATGTAGGCGATGATGGCGTCGAGTTCGGTCACGTTCGACGGGTCGCCGTCGAAGTTCGCCGCCACCACAGACTCGCCGTAGCGCTCGCGCAGCCCGTCGACATCCGCGAGATCGGCGTCTGGGCGGGCCTGCGAGACCAGGTCGCGCCGGGCGTTGGCGATCATCTCGTCGGTGTAGGGCACCCCGACGATCCGGTTGGTCTTGAGGTGGTCGGCCACGTACTCGAACTCGAGGTCGCGCTGCGCCATGAAGGCGTAGGGCGGCATCACCGACTCGGGGACCACCGAGCGCGGGTCGGCCATGTGCTGCACATGCCATTCGTTCGAGTACTTGCCGCCGACGCGCGCCAGGTCAGGCCCGGTGCGCTTGGACCCCCACTGGAACGGGTGGTCGTACATGCTCTCGGCCGCGAGGCTGAAATGGCCGTAGCGCTCGACCTCGTCGCGCATCGGCCGGATCATCTGGCTGTGGCACAGATAGCAGCCTTCGCGGATGTAGATGTCGCGCCCCTTCAGCTCGAGCGGGGTGTAGGGGCGCATCCCCTCCACCTTCTCGATGGTGTTCTGCAGGTAGAACAGGGGCGCGATCTCGACGAGGCCGCCGACCGTCACCACCACGAAGCTGAGGACCAGCAGCAGGGTGGCGTTCTTCTCGATCTTCTCGTGATGTCTCCAGAGCGACATGGCGTTCCCTCCCTCACTCGGCCGGCATGGCGGCGCGGGTGCTCTGGTCGGCGTAGTTGCCGGCCTCCTGCCGCAGGTCGCCCTTGATGGTCTTGTAGACGTTCCACGCCATCAGCAGCCCGCCGACGAGGTACAGCAGGCCCCCCAGCATGCGGATCACGTAGAACGGGTGCATGGCCTCGACCGTCTCGGCAAAGCTGTAGACGAGGAAGCCGAGCTCGTTGGTCTCGCGCCACATCAGGCCCTGCATGATGCCCGACACCCACATCGCGGCGGCGTAGAGCACGATGCCCACGGTCGCGAGCCAGAAGTGCCAGTTCACCATCGCGAGGCTGTAGAGGCGCTCCCGGCCCCAGAGCCGCGGCGTGAGGTAGTAGATCGCGCCGAAGCTGATCATGCCCACCCAGCCAAGCGCGCCGGAATGGACGTGGCCGATGGTCCAGTCGGTGTAGTGGCTGAGGCTGTTGACGGCGCGGATCGCCATCAGCGGGCCCTCGAAGGTGCTCATGCCGTAGAAGGCGATGGCCGCCACCATCATGCGGATGATCGGGTCGGTGCGCAGCTTGTCCCAGGCCCCCGACAGCGTCATCAGCCCGTTGATCATGCCGCCCCAGCTGGGCATCCACAGCACGATCGACATCACCATGCCCAGCGTCTGCGCCCAGTTCGGCAGCGCGGTGTAGTGCAGGTGGTGCGGGCCGGCCCAGATGTAGATGAAGATCAGCGCCCAGAAATGCACGATGGAGAGCCGGTAGCTGAACACCGGGCGCTCCGCCTGCTTCGGCACGAAATAGTACATCATGCCGAGGAAGCCGGCCGTCAGGAAGAACCCGACCGCGTTGTGGCCGTACCACCACTGCGTCAGCGCGTCCTGGACGCCCGAGAACAGCGAGTAGGACCTGGACCCGAAGAACGAAACCGGCACCGCGAGGTTGTTCACCACGTGCAGCATCGCGACGGTCACGATGAAGCTGAGATAGAACCAGTTGGCCACGTAGATGTGGCTTTCCTTGCGGGTCATGACGGTGCCGAGGAACAGCGCGAGGTAGGCGACCCAGACGACGGTCAGCCAGAGGTCGATGTACCACTCCGGCTCGGCGTACTCGCGGCCCTGGCTGCCGCCGAGGACGTAGCTGGTGGCGGCCAGCAGGATGAAGAACTGGTAACCCAGCATCACGAACCAGGCGAGGTTGCGCGACCACAGCGGCGCGTTCGACGTCCGCTGCACCACGTACATCGAGGTGGTGATGAGCGCGGTGCCGCCGAAGGCGAAGATCACCGCCGAGGTGTGCACCGGCCGCAGCCGGCCGAAGGTCGTCCAGGGCAGATCGAGGTTCAGGACCGGCCAGGCGAGCTGCGAGGCGACGATCACGCCCATCAGGAAGCCGACGCATCCCCAGAACACCGTCATGATCACGCCGAAGCGCACCACGCCGAGCTCGAAGCGCTCTTCCGCGGGGCCCGCAGGCCCGACGCCGAGCGGCGCCCATTCGCGCTGCTTGAAGCTGCGGAAGAACATGACGGCCGCGGCGGTCGCGAACATCAGCATGTGGATGGCGAACATCTCGTCATGGGCGCGTCCCGCGCCGATCAGCGCGACCACCGTCGCCAGCCCGAACAGGGCCAGCTTGACCGCTTGCATTGTTATCATCGCGCCCTCGCGCCCCTTTTTCGTTCACTCGGTTGACCCGGGATGCCGCGCCGCGCCGGGCGGCGCAAATCACAGAACCCCTTCGGCATTATGGTAGCGCATCGCGACCGACGTTGACGTGGGTCAAAGCGCGCAACGGCGTCGCAGCCCAAAGTCCAACCCCATGTCCGCACCCCCGGACGGCGGAGCGATGCCATGAGCCAAGATGCTGGAAAATCGGTGGTCTTTCCGGTCGCGCCGAGCGATCTCGGGCCGCTGGGCGACCCTCTCGCCTACCTCGCCCATGACCATGCGACGCAGCGCGCGCTCGCCGACCTGCTGGAAAGCCTCGCCGACGGGTTGCCGGAGGCGGTGGATCGCCGCGCCGCGGCGCTGGCGGCGCATTCGCTGCGCATGATGGCGGCCCGTCGCTGGGCGCTGGAGGAGCAGGCCCTGTTCCCGATGCTCGAATCGCGCGCCCCCGCCGAGGCGCCGGTGCGCCGCGCCATCGCGATCGCCCGGCGCGAACATCGCGAGACCGCGGGCCGCGCCATCGAGCTGGCCGAGGAACTCGAGGCGCTGTCGCAGGCCGGCCGCGTCGTGAACCCCGACGCCCTGGGTTTCATGCTGCGGGCCTTCTTCGACGCCCTGCGGCGGCATCTCGACTGGATGGAGGTCGCCGTCCTTCCCGCCGCGCGGGCCGAATTCGCGGATCGCGGCTTCGCGGGGGCCGGCGCCCTTGCCGATGCCGGGCTGTTCTGCGACCGGATCTGGAACGGTCTGGTCGCCGCGCGCGCCATCTGACTGGCCGCCCGCGCTTCAGGTGCCGGCCTCGTCGAGAAGGCGGTCGAGGTCGGGAAGGCGTATGCTGCGGGTGCTGTCGAACACGATGACGCCGTCGCCGCGCAGCCGGGTCATCTGGCGGCTGACGGTCTCGATCGTCAGCCCGAGATATTCCGCGATCTCGGCGCGGGTCAGCGGCAGGTCGATCGACGCGCTGCCGTCCGTGCCATTGCCCGCGGCGCGGCGGCCCAGCATCAGCAGGAAGCTCGACAGCTTCTCGCGCGCGGTTTTCCGGCCCAGAAGCAGCAGCCAGTCGCGCGCGGCGTCGAGCTCGTTCAGCGTCATCTCCAGCAGCCGCCGCTCGAGCTGGGGCTTTTCCTTCAGCAGCGCCTCGAAGGGCCGGCGCTGAAAGCTGCACAGCGTGACGTCGGTGGCCGCCGTCGCGTCGAACTCGGCGCGCGGGCGCATGGGGTGGCCGACGAAGTCGCCGGGAAACAGCAGCCCGACCATCTGGGTGCGGCCGTCGGACAGCGTCTTGGTCAGCTTCACCACGCCGCGCACGATGCTGCCGACGCTGGCGCTGTCCTCGCCGGCGGCATGGATCTCGCGCCCCGCCGCGAAATCGCGGTAGGTCTTGATGGCGTCGAGCGTGCGCAGTTCGTCCCCGCCGCAATAGGCGCAGACGGCGCGCTCGCGAATCGGACAGTCGCCGCAGCGGATGTGGCTGACCTTGCCCCCCGGCAACGCGAAGCTTTCCATGGGGTGTCCCTGCGACCTCTGTGCGCGGATGGTTGCCTTTTGCGACGCGGCTGTCAAAAAGACGCAACGTCGCGCCCGTCAGGGCAGCTCACGGGTTCGGAGGCCGGTCGATGCGCATGATGGCGCTGGCCGCGGCGCTGGCCGCGTCGACGCAAGCCATGGCGGCGGCCGAACCGGCCAGCCGGGCCTTCGGGGCGGCCTCCAGCCCCGCGGCGGGACTGGCCGCCGCGATCGGCGCCGCCGCCGGGGGCTGCCTCGCCGGGGCGGTGGCACTGCCCGAAAGCGGCCCCGGCTGGCAGGCGCTGCGCCTCAGCCGCAACCGCTTCTGGGCGCACCCCGAGACCGTCGCCTTCGTCGCGCGGCTGGGCGGGGCGGCGCTGGCGCTGGGCTGGCCCGGGGTGCTGGTGGGCGATCTCGCGCAGCCCCGCGGCGGGCCGATGACCTCCGGCCACCGCTCGCACCAGAACGGGCTCGACGTCGACGTGTGGCTGATGCGCCCGGCGCGGGCCGATTTCACGCCGGCCGAGCGCGAGGGGCTGACGGCCGTGTCGATGGTGGCCGCCGACCGCATCGCCGTGTCGCCCGCCTTCACGCCCGATCAGGCGGCGCTGATCCGCGCTGCGGCCGAGGATCCGGCGGTCGAGCGGCTGTTCGTCAATGCCGCCATGAAGGCCGCCCTGTGCCGGGCCGCGCCGCCGACTGGGCGCGAATGGCTGCGCAAGGTGCGTCCCTTCTGGCGGCACGAAAGCCACATGCATGTGCGCCTCGCCTGCCCGGCGGGCGGCCCGGGTTGCGTGGCGCAGGCGCCGATCCCGCCCGGCGACGGCTGCGACGCGACGCTCGACTGGTGGTTTTCCGACGAGGCGCTGAACCCGCGCCCCGCGGTCCCCCCCGCGCCGCCGCCGCGCGCGGCGGCGCTCGCCGACCTGCCCGCCGCCTGCGCCGCCGTGCTGGCGGCGCCGTGACGCCGTCGGACTCGCCGCGGATTCGTCCGCGCCCGTGCGGCGGGGCGCGGGCGGGCGCCGCCGCCGCTTCCGGCGCGGGCCCGGCGGCGCGCGTCCGCGCGTCCTGATGCCCATTCCCCATCCGTCCCGACGCAGGGCGCTCGCCGTTCTCGCCGGCGCGCTCGCGGGAACCGCGGCGACGGGGGCCGAGGCCCCGCTGCGCGCGCCCGTGCCGCGGCCTCGGGACGGCGGGCCCCCAGTCGAGGGCGCGCCGCTCGCCATCGTCGCGCGGCCCGTGGCGGTCGCCCAGCCCGGTGGCCGCGCGCGCCTGCTTGCGGCGCTGGCGTTGCGCGCGGACGATCCGCGCTTCGGCGGCCTGTCGGCCATCGCAGTCGCCCCGGACGGGGAGGGCGTGACGCTGCTGAGCGACCGGGCCCTGCTGGTGACGGGCCGGCTGACGCGCGCGGGCGGCGCGCTGACCGGCATCGCCGACGCCCGCGCGCATGGCCTGCGCGACCTGCGGGGCCGCCCGGCCCCGGGTCTGGACAGCGAGGGCCTGGCGCGGACCCCGGACGGGGCGCTCTGGATCGCCTTCGAGGGCGACGCGCCCGCGGTCTGGCGCCTTGCCACCCCCGGCGCGCAGCCGACCGCCGCCCCCGCCGCGCCCGGCTTCGCGCGGCTCCAGCGCAACAGCGGCCTCGAGGCGCTGGCGGCCGACGCCGACGGCGCGCTCTACGCCATCCCGGAACGATCGGGCGCGCTGGACCGCCCCTTCCCGGTGCACCGGCTGCCCCCCGGCGCGCAGGCCTGGGACGCCGAGACCGGGGCCTGGCCGCGCCTGCCGCCGCATCTGGTCACGGACGCGGCGGTCGGGCCCGATGGCTGGCTCTATGTGCTCGAGCGCGACGCCAGCCTGCTCGGCGGCTTCGCGGCGAGGGTGCGGCGGGCGCCGCTGGCGCAAAGGCCCGATTTCCGACCGCAGACCGTGTTCGACCAGCGGGGCGGCGGCCTCGACAACATGGAGGGCATCGCGCTCTGGCGCGCGCCGGACGGGCTGCGGATGCTGCTGGTGTCCGACGACAATTTCGCCTTCTGGCAGCGGAGCCTGCTGCTGGAATACGCGCTGGACCCGTCGTCTCGGGACCCGTGACCGGCACGCGGCCGGGCCCGGGGCGATGGTGGCGGCGCGCCTGTCGCGGGCGCGCCCGGGGCGGCGCGCGTCGGCGCGCCGCCGGTCCTCGGGGCAGGACGGGATCCTCCCTGCACGCCGTCGCGGATCCCGCGCGCGCGTACCCGCAGACAGGCGGGCGCCCGGTCGGGCGCCGACCCATCCCGCATGATCGCCCGCGCCGCTTGCGCCGTCCGCGCCGCCGCGATCCGCCGAACCCGCATCGGGTCCGGCGCGCGGTCACAGGATGAACGCCGTCGCGGTCAGCGCTGTCGTGGTGACCACGGTCAGGGCGAAATCGGTCACCCCGTCGCCGTCCACGTCCAGCCGCACCAGTTGCTCGGTTCCGAAATTCGCGACGCTGATCTGACCCGTCCCACCCGTGAAATCCCCCGCGACCAGCGTGAAGGCCTGATCGCCGGCGACGAAGGGGTTGGCGTCGATGGCGCTGAGGTCGATGCGGTCGCCGGCCGCGGCGTTGAAGTCGAGGATGCGGTCGCGCCCGGCGAAGGCGGGCGTGCTGTCGGAGAGGTCGAGATAGACGAAGCGGTCGGCCCCCCCGCCGCCGTTCAGCCTGTCGGCCCCCAGCCCGCCGATCAGCGTGTCGTTCCCGGCCCCGCCGACCAGCACGTCATTGCCGAGACGGCCGACCAGAGTGTCCGCGCCGCCATTGCCCCGCAGCGTGTCGTTCCCCGCGAAGCCCGTGAAGCCGTCCGGGCCGGACCCGCCCGTCAGCGAACGCGGCTCGTCGTCGAGGATCAGCGCGCTCGCGCTCGCCGTGCCGATGGCGGCCCCGGCGGACGGGTTGGACAGGGTGACGGTGAAGCCCTGGTCGGGCTCGACCAGGGTGTCCCCCGCCACCAGCACCGTGACGGTCGCGCTGGTCTGGCCCGCGGCGAAGCTGACGGTCCCCGTGGGCAGGGCCCCTCCGGCGAAGTCGGCCCCGGTGGCGGGCGACGCCCCGCTGCCCGTCACCGCGAAGCTGGCCGAGGCGGCCCCCGCGGTGGAGCCCGCGCGGGTCACGGCGAAGCTGAAGGCGGTGGTCCCGGCGTTGCCCTCCACCGCCTCGGCGGTGATGGCGGCGATGGACAGCACCGCCGCCGGGGGCGGGACGTCATCGTTCAGGATGGTGGCGCTGGCGGAGGCGTTGGTCAGGACCACGCCGGCCGAGGGGTTCGACAGGGTGACGCGGAAGTTCTCGTTGTTCTCCACCGCCGTGTCGCCGGCCACCTGCACCGTGATGGTGCGCAGCGTCTCATTGGGCGCGAAGGTCACGCTGCCCCCGGGCAGGACGCCGCCCGCGAAATCCGCCGCATTGGCCGCGCCCGCGCCCTCGCCCGCGAAGCCGGTCACGGCCCAGGACACCACCTGAGAGGCCGACACGACCCCCTCGCGCGCGATGGCGAACGTGAAGCCCCGCGTGCCGGCGTTCCCTTCGTTCAGTTCCGGGTTGCGCGCGGCGATGGACATGCGCGTCGGGTCGTCGTCGACGATGGTGGCGGTCGCCTGCGTGCGCGCGAGCGTCAGGCCGACGGGGTTGGAGAGGTTGAGGAAGAAGGTTTCGGGGCCTTCGACGGTGGAGTTGTTGGCTAGCGGAACCTTCACGGTCTTGACCGTCTCGCCGGGCGCGAACGTGACGGCCGTCGCGCTGTAGCCGAGGTAGTCGAAGCCCGAACCCGTCGCCGTGCCGCTCGATGTGAAGTAGGTGACCGAGGTGGCGGTTGTCGAACGGGCGCTCAGCGTCAGCCTGAACTCGGCATGGCCCAGAGCATCGCCCTCGCTGACCGTGATGTCGGCCACCGACAGCACCGGGGTCGCGGCGGCCCCGCCGTCGCTGCGGCCGATGGTGGCCACGCCCACGCCGTCCGCGACCGCGGCGCCGCCCACGCCCGACAGGCCGGTGATCTTGAGGGAGAAGGTCTCCGGCGCCTCGCCAACCGTGTCGTCGATCACCCGCACCCGCACGGTCTTGGCCGTCTCGCCCGGCAGGAACACCAGCGCGCCGGTCTGCGCGACGTAGTCGCTGCCCGCGACCGCGGTGCCGTTCACGGTGCGGTAGGACACGGTCAGCGGCGTCGATGCCGCGCGGTCGAGGATCACCGCGAAATTCGCGAAGCCGTCGGATTCATCGAGCGCCACGTCGCGCACGCTGACGAAGGGGGCCCGGTCGGTCCGGTCGTTGTCGATGATCGTGACCATCGCCAGCGGGTCGGCGACCGTCAGGCCGACCCCGTTGGAGAACCGGATGCCGAACTGCTCAGGGTCTTCGACACCCTGAAACTCGGAAAGCGGGATCTGGATGGTCTTGATCGTTTCGCCCGGTGCGAAGGAGATCGTCGTGGCACCATAGCCAAAATAGTCGAAACCCGAACCGGTCGCGGTCCAGTTGAAGGTCTCGAAGGTCACCGACGCGACGGCCGCGGATGGCCGACTCAAACGGAACGCCACCGGGACGAAACCGGTCGGCGAGAACTCGCCGACCACGAGGTCCTCGACCAGCAGCACCGGCGTAGCGACGGTGCCGCCGTCGCTGACGCCGATGGTCGCCGTGGCGGCGCGCTGGCCGAGCTGCGCCCCCGAGACGCCGGAGATCCCGGTCAGTTCGAAGCCGAACTGCTCGATCCCCTCGGCCAGCGTGTCGTTCGCGATGGCAATGGGAACGGTCTTGACCGTCTCGCCGGGGTTGAAGGTCACCGACCCCGAGCCTCCCGCGAAATCCGCCGCCCCCGCCGTGCCGGCGACCGTGCGCCAGTTCACCGTCACCGGGACGGCTGCGCTGCGGTCGAGGATGATGGAGAAGGCGGCGAAGCCGTCGCTTTCGTCCACCGACAGGTCGAAGACGCTGGCGATGGGGGCGCGACTGCTGTCGTCGTTGTCGATGATCGTGACCATCGCAAGCGGGTCGTCGATGCGCAGGCCGATGCCGTCGAAGAGCCTGAGGCCGAAATGCTCGACGCCTTCGATCCCCTGGAACTCGGACAGGGGGATCGCGATGCGCTTCAGCGTCTCGCCGGCCGCGAAGGTCAGCGTTGTGGAGCCATAGCCGAAATAGTCGAAGCCCGACGCGGTCGCATTCCAGTCGAAGGTGTTGAATGTGAACGAAGCGGGCGCGGTCGAGCGGGCGCTCAGGCGAAAGACCATGTCGACGAAGCCGCGCGAGTCGCCCTCGCTGACGATCTGATTGTCCACGATCAGCACCGGCGTCGCGCTGGCGGGCCCTTCGCTCAGGCCGATGGTGGCGGTGGCGCGGCCGTCGCCGATTTGCGCGCCCGACAGGCCGCTGATCCCGGTCAGCTCGAAATCGAACTGCTCGATCCCCTCGGCCAGCGTGTCATTGATGATGGCGACGGCGACGGTCTTGGCGGTCTCGCCCGGGTTGAAGGTCACCGAGCCGGTGGCGGGCGTGAAGTCCGCGGCGTCCGCCGTGCGCGCCACCGTGCGGTAGGTCACCGTCACCGGCACGGCCGCGCCGCGGTCGAGCGTGATGTGGAAATTGGCGAAGCCGTCGCTCTCGTCGACGTTCACATCCCAGACCGTCGCAACCGGCGCACGGTTCGTGGTGTCGTTGTCGACGATGGTGACCATCGCGAACGGATCGTCGATGCGCAGGCCAACGCCCGTGCTCAGCCGGATACCGAAACGTTCGAGACCCTCCGCCCCCTGGAACTCGGAGATCGGCACGCTCAGCGTGCGCAGCGTCTGTCCCGCCGCGAAACTGAGGGTGAAATCGGCGTAACTGTGATAGTCAAATCCGCTCGGCGTAGCATCCCAGCCGAACATCCCGACCGTCACCGACGTGTCCGCCGCCGACGGCGCGCTCAGCCGGAACACGATGGTCGCCAGCCCGAGATCCGAGCCCTCGCCCACCACCACGTCGTCCACGATCAGCGTCGGCGTCGCGACCGTCGCGCCGTCGCTGACGCCGATGGTGGCGACCGCCCTGCCGTCGCCGATCACGGTGCCGGAGGGGCCGCTGATCCCGGTCAGGTCGAAGAAGAACTGCTCCAGCCCCTCGGCCGCCGAGTCGTTCACGATGGCGACGGAGACGGTCTTGGCCGTCTCTCCGGCTGCGAAGGTCACCGAACTGTTGGTCCCGGCGAAGTCGGCGCCGCCGGTCGCCGAGCCCGCCACCGTGCGGTAGTTCACGGTCACGGGCGTCGTCGCCGCCCGATCCAGCGTGATGGCGAAGCGCGCGAAACCGTCGCTTTCGTCCACCCAGACATCCGCGACGCTCGCCACCGGCGCCCGCCCCGTGCGGTCGTCGTCGATGATGGTGGCGACGGCGCGGCTGCGGCCGATCTGGATCCCGCCGAGCGGGTTGACGAGAAAGGCCCCGAAGCTCTCGGGAAGCTCCGCCAACCCGTTCGCGATCAGCGGCACGGAGACGGTGCGCGTGGTCTGGTTGGGGTTGAACGTGACGCGCGTGACGCCCGGGTAGCTCCAGTCGAAACCATTGTCGGCCCCGAAGTTGAAGAAATCGACGTCGATGCTGATCGCCGACGCCACCGCCTCGGACAGGCGCAGCGTGAACACCGCGACGCCGTCGCCCTCATCCACCACCGCATCGAAGATCGAAACGAAAGCCGCCATGGGTGTCCCCTGAATAAATCCCCGACAGACCGTTATCCGGCCGATTTCCCGGCAACAACCGACTGATTGGTGTGCGCGGCGACGGTGCGCAACCGCAGGGGTCCCAACCGCGGAAACGGCCGCTTCAGGCGCACGCGGACGGATGCAGGCCAGCCCCCGGATCGTCCCGCGTTCATTGCGAGAGCGCCTCGGGGCGAGAGCCGCGCCCGGTCCCCGGACCGCCCGGAGCCGCCGATTCCGGGCCTCGGGACGGCGGCCGGCCGGGGGCGCCGCAGGGCCTCGCGGTCGCGATCCGGACCGGCAGCGGATCGCGCCGCAGGGCCGGTCCCGGTTGCGGGACCTGCGCCGGGCCTCCGGCCTTCCCGCGGCGTCGGCACGCGGAGGGCGCCGGCGGGTGTCGGGACATTCCGCCCGCAGCCGGTCGGTCCGCCCGGCCGGGAGCGGTCGGGCGCGACGCCGTTGGCGAAGGCCCGTGGATCGAGGCCGCGGCCCGATGATCGCCCGTCCCTCGTGCGACACCGCGCGACGCCGCGTCCCGCCCGCGCCCTGCCGGCAGGTCGAAGCGGCTCGGGCGCCGAGGCGCCACCCAATCGACGGCACCCGGGGGGCGGGCCCGTGTCCCTTAACGGAAACTTTGCCGATAACGGAAAGTTTGCCAAGAAACATCAATGATTTCAGATGTCCCGTCTGGGGACACCGCAGGATCCGCGCGCCTGCCCCGATCCGGCGCCGACAACCCCCGCCCTAGGCGCGGCCTGCCGGATCCAGCCCGTGGAAGGCCGCGACCTGCCCCCAGGCGGCCTCCGCGTCGTCGACGAAGCGGAAAAGCTCCATGTCCTGCGGGGCGATCAGCCCGGCCTCCGTCAGCGCGCCGAAATCGACCACCCGCCGCCAGAACGCCTCGCCGAACAGCAGCACCGGCAGGCGTTCCATCCGTTTGGTCTGGATCAGCGTCAGCGTCTCGAACAGCTCGTCCAGCGTGCCGAAGCCGCCGGGGAACACCGCCACCGCTGCCGCGCGCATCAGGAAATGCATCTTGCGGATGGCGAAATAGTGGAAGTTGAACGACAGCTCCGGCGTCACGTGCGGGTTGGGGGCCTGCTCGTGCGGCAGCACGATGTTCAGGCCGATGCTCGGGGCCCCGACCTCGGCCGCGCCCAGGTTGCCCGCCTCCATCACCCCCGGCCCGCCGCCGGTGACCACGACGAACTCCCGCCCGCCGCGCGCCACGCAGGCCCGGCCGGCGATCTGCGCGAAGCGCCGCGCCTCGTCCCAGTAGCGGCGCAGCGGGGCCTGGCCCTCCGGCGCGGGCTCGCCCGGGCGGCGGATGCGCGCGCCGCCGAACATCACCACGGTCGAGGTGATGCCGCGCTCGGCCATCGCCAGCTCGGCCTTCAGCAGCTCGAGCTGCAGCCGCACCGGCCGCAGCGCCTCGCGCATCAGGAAATCCTGATCATGGAAGGCCAGCCGGTAGGCAGGGTTGTCGGTCTGCGGCGTGCGGGGCAGCCGGTCGGCCGCCGCCACGTCGCTTTCGGCCGGGGGGAACACCGAATGGCGCGCGCGGTCCGTCATGGGTCGCCTTCCGTCCTGTTCGGCCCCGCGTTGCGCGCGGGCCGGCCGCGTCGTATAGCGCGGCCCGGCTGAACGCGACATGACAGGGAAGGGCGGGGCGATGACGCATGCGGCGCTGGAGACCGCCATCGAGGCCGCCTGGGAGGCGCGCGAGACCCTGACGCCAGAGACGCGCGGCGCCTCGCGCGAGGCGGTCAAGACGGCGCTGGACCTGCTGGACAGCGGCGCGGCCCGCGTCGCGCAGCGCGGCGGCGACGGGGCCTGGACCGTGAACCAGTGGCTCAAGAAGGCCGTGCTGCTGTCCTTCCGCCTCACGCCCATGGGGATGATCGCGGGCGCGCCCGGCGGCGCGTCGTGGTGGGACAAGGTGCCGTCCAAGTTCGACGGCTGGGACGCGGCGGCGTGGAAGGCGGCGGGCTTCCGCGCCGTGCCGGGCTGCGTCGTGCGCCGCTCGGCCCACATCGCGCCCGGCGCGGTGCTGATGCCCTGCTTCGTGAACCTCGGCGCGCATGTCGGCGCGAACACCATGGTCGACACCTGGGCGACGGTGGGCTCCTGCGCGCAGATCGGGGCCAACGTGCACCTGTCGGGCGGCGTCGGCATCGGCGGCGTGCTGGAGCCCATGCAGGCCGCGCCCACCATCATCGAGGACGACTGCTTCATCGGCGCGCGGTCCGAGGTGGTCGAGGGCGTGATCGTGCGCCAGGGGGCGGTGCTGGGGATGGGCGTGTTCATCGGCCAGTCCACAAAGATCGTCGACCGCGCCACCGGCGAGATCTTCATGGGCGAGGTGCCGGCCTATTCCGTCGTCGTCGCCGGCACGCTGCCGGGCAAGGCGCTGCCGGACGGCGCGCCGGGGCCGGGCCTGTCCTGCGCGGTGATCGTCAAGCGGGTCGACGCGCGCACCCGGTCCAAGACCTCGATCAACGACCTTCTGCGCGACTGACCGCCATGGCCGCCGCCGCGCCCGCGGTCTTCACCCTGCTCGTCGAGGTGGGCCGCAAGGCCGAGGACGGGCTGCCCGACGGCGCGACCGGCGCGGGCCTTCTGTGCTATGCCAGCGCCCGCACCGAGGAGGAGGCCGTGCGCGAGACTGTCGAGGTGCTCAAGGTCGCGGGCCTCGCCCCGCTCGAGGTCCAGAGCTACGGCACCGACGCGGAGCGCGCCGCGGCGGGCGAGGAGATCGCCGAGGACGAGCGGACGCTCATGGCGCGCGCGGCGGCCGAGAATGCGGTCGTCGTCGCCCAGGTCACCCATTTCTTCGACTGACCGCCATGACTGCGCCCCGTCCCGCCCCCGTCGACCCCGTCGCCCTGACCGTGGATCTGGTGCGCCGCGCCTCGGTCACGCCCGCCGACGCCGGGGCGATGGATCTGGTGGCCGCGGCGCTGGCGCCCTTCGGCTTCGTCTGCCGCCGCGTCGACCGGGGCGGCGTCGCCAACCTGCACGCCCGCTGGGGAAGGGGCGGGCCGGTGTTCGGCTTCTGCGGCCACACCGACGTGGTGCCCGCGGGCGACGCCGGCGCCTGGACGCATCCGCCCTTCTCCGGCGCGCTGGTCGACGGTTCGGTGTGGGGGCGCGGTTCGGTCGACATGAAGTCGGGCGTCGCGGCCTTCGTCGCCGCCGCGACCGCCTTCGTCGCCGACACGCCCCCCGCGGGGTCGGTCGCGCTGCTGATCACCGGCGACGAGGAGGGCGAGGCGCGCGACGGCGTCCGCGCCATCCTCGACTGGATGAGGGCGCGCGGCGAGACGCTCGACGCCTGCGTGGTGGGCGAGCCCACTTCGGCGCAGCGCTTCGGCGACGCGATCAAGATCGGCCGGCGCGGCTCGATGACGGTCGAGCTGCTGGTCGTCGGCCGGCAGGGCCACGCCGCCTATCCCGAGCGCGCCGTGAACCCGCTCCCCGCGCTTGCGCGTATCCTCGACCGCTGGGCGTCCGAGCCTCTGGACGGCGGCACCGCCCATTTCCAGCCCTCGACGCTGGCGATCACCTCGATCGACGTGGGCAACCCGGCCTCGAACGTGATCCCGGCCGAAGGGCGCGCCCGGGTCAACATCCGCTTCAACGACGCCCATGACAGCGCCGGCCTGCTGGCGCGCCTGCGCGCGGTCGCCGACGAGACCGCCGCCGGTTTCGGTGCCTGCGCCGCGCTGGCGGCGAGCGTGTCGGGGGAGAGCTTCCTCACCCCGCCCGGGCCCTTCACCGAGCTGGTGGCGGAGGCCGTGGCCGGGGAGACCTTCGCGCGGCCGGCATTCTCGACCGCGGGCGGCACCTCGGACGCCCGCTTCGTGAAGGACTGGTGCCCGGTGGTCGAGGTCGGCCTGACCGGCCGCGGCATGCACGCGGTGGACGAGCGCGCCGACGCGGCCGAGATCGCGGCGCTGGCGCGGGTCTATGGCGCGATCCTGCGCCGCTACTTCGCGGCCGGTTCCGGCGCGTCCTGAGCCCCGGCCTCCGCCGTCGCCACGCCGGCCTCCGCGAAGGTCGCCATGCCGGCATGGCAGGCGAGCGCAGCCTTCACCACCAGCGCCGCCGTCGCGCCGCCCGAGCCCTCGCCCAGCCGCATGCCGAGGTCGAGCAGCGGCGACAGGCCCAGCGCCGCCAGAAGCCGCCCATGCGCGGCCTCGGCCGACACATGGCCGGCGAGGCAATGGTCCAGCGCCCCTGGCGCGACGCGCGCCAGCGCCGCCGCCGCCGCCGTGCAGATGAAGCCGTCCAAGACCACGGGGATGCGCTGCACCCGGGCCGCGGCGATCGCCCCTGCCATCGCCGCGATCTCGCGCCCGCCGAGGCGTCGCAGCACCTCGAGCGGAGCCGACAGCGCGGCGCGGTGCCGGTCTAGCCCGGCGGCGACGGTCGCGGCCTTGGCGGCGAGCCCCGCATCGTCCACCCCGGTGCCGCGGCCCGTCCAGTCCTGCGGCGCGCCGCCGAACAGGGCGCAGGCCAGCGCCGCGGCGGCGGTGGTGTTGCCGATGCCCATCTCTCCGGGGATCAGCAGGTCGGCCTGCGGGTCCACGGCCGCCCAGCCCGCCTGCAGCGCGGCGAGGAAATCGGCGTGGTCCATCGCCGGCATTTCGGTGAAGTCCCCGGTGGGCCGGCCCACGCCCGCATCCACCACATCGAGCCGTGCCCCCAGCACCGCGGCGATCTGGTTGATGGCGGCGCCGCCGGCCCGGAAATTGCCCAGCATCTGCGCCGTGACCGCCGCCGGAAAGGCCGAGACGCCCCGAGCGGCCACGCCGTGATCGGCGGCGAACACCACGATCTGCGGCCGCTCCAGCCGCCCCGCCGCGACCCCGCGCCAGGCGCACCACCAGGCCGCGACGGCCTCGAGCCGCCCCAGCGCCCCCGGCGGCTTGGTCAGCTGCGCGTCGCGGTCGCGGGCGGCGTCCCGCGCGGCGGCGTCCGGGCCGGGCAGGGCCATCAGCGCGGCGCGGAACTCGGCGAGGCTGGCGGGCGCGGCGGCGGGCGGCGGCGGTGTCATGGGCGGGGCTTTCGGTCGTCGCGCGCGGCCGGCGTTCCGCCGGCTGCGCATGGGCGCTAGGATCCTCCGGTTCAACCCGACCCGCCCGCGCGGCGCAACCCCGCCCGCGCCCTCCTCCCGCCCGGAGCCGCCCGTGACCGACGCACCGCCGCCGCGCCAGCCCCTGCTGGCCATCGGCGATACCCTGATCGCCGCCAGCCTGCTGACGCGCCTGCCGGTCCCGGTCGATCACGCGCGGGCGGGCGCGCGTGCCGCCGCGGCGATGTGGGCGCATCCGCTGGTCGGGGCGGGGCTCGGGGCCGCGGTCGGCGCGGTCTTCGCCGGGCTGGCCGCGGCCGGGGCGCCGCCGCTCTGGGCGGCGGCGGTGGCGCTGGCGCTGGGGATGGCGCTGACGGGGGCGCTGCACGAGGACGGGCTGGCGGACTGCGCCGACGGCTTCGGCGCTCTGGCCGGCCCCGAGCGGCGGCGCGAGATCATGAAGGATCCCCGCACCGGTGCCTTCGGCGCGGCGGCGCTGGCGCTGGCGCTGCTGGCGCGGGCGGGGGCGCTGGCGGCCCTGCCGGCCGGCGAGGCCGTTGCGGCGGCCGCGGCGGCGGGCGCCGTCTCGCGGGCGGGGATGGCCGCTGCGCTGCGCCTCGGCCCCGCGGGGGCGGGGCTGGCCGCGCGGGCGGGGCGCCCGCGCGCCGCGACCGCCGCGCTGGCGCTGGGCGTCGCGGCGGCGCTGGCGCTGGCGCTGGCCGGGGGGGCGGGCGTCGCGGCGCTGGCCGCGGCGCTGGGGGCCATGGCGGGCGCGGCGCTGCTGGCGCAGCGGCTGGTGGGCGGCGTCACCGGCGATGTGCTGGGCGCCGGGCAGGTCGCGGGCGAGGCGCTGGCGCTGGGGCTGCTGGCCGCCGCCGCGGCGCGTTAGGTCGGCCGTCGCGCGGAGCGGATAGGGACGGGCGCGCGGATCATGGCCTGTCCGCAGTCGGGACCTTTGAAATCATTGACGTTTCTTGGTGAACATTCTGTTCTTGGCTAATTTTCCATGAACGGGGCCGGCCGCGTCCGTTCGTCGGGCTGGCGCTTCAGCGCGGCGCCCGGCCAATGAAAAGGCCGCGCCCCCGGCGGGGACGCGGCCCATGGCGCGCGGGGGCGGCGTCAGGCGGCGCGGCGGACCAGAGCGGTCTCGACGCGCTCGGCGGCGCTGGTCTCGTCGATGGCCTGGACGGCGGCGACCTCGCGGGTCAGCCGTTCCAGCGCCGCCTCGTAGAGCTGGCGTTCGGAGTAGGACTGCTCGGGCTGGTCGCTGGCGCGGTGCAGGTCGCGGACCACCTCGGCGATCGACATCAGGTCGCCCGAGTTGATCTTCTGCTCGTATTCCTGCGCGCGGCGGGACCACATCGCGCGCTTGACCCGCGCCCGGCCCTTGAGGGTCTCGAGCGCCTTCTCGACCATGTCGGGGCTGGACAGCGACCGCATGCCCACCGAGGTGGCCTTGGCCGTCGGCACGCGCAGCGTCATCTTCTCCTTCTCGAACGAGATCACGAACAGCTCGAGGGTCGTGCCCGCGATCAGCTGTTCCTCGATCGAGATGATGCGGCCCACGCCGTGGGCGGGATACACCACGTAATCGTCAGGGTGGAACTCGGAGCGCTTGGGCGAGATTTTCTTGGTCATTCCGTCTCCCGTCATCGTCGCCGACCCATCCGCCTGCGCACAGCGCCGACGCCATCGGTCCCGCCCCGGTTGCCGGGGTCAGGCCGTGTGGCCGCGCTGGGGGACTTGTGCGCCGTGCCGTCCAGAGAGTCGTCAGCGAACCGTCACAGCGTCCATGCAGGTCGAAGGACACCATACACGAAAATGCTGCAGCGCGCCACATCCGCGATGCGGCGCTGCACGGCCCGGATCCGCGACTTCAAATCGAGTGCCGATTCAAGACCTTGATCGGGATCAAACGCGCTCAGTCGCCCGCGCCGGGCTCGGGCGAGAAATACGCCTCGAACTTGCCTGATTCGCCGTCATGGCGGTCGGCCTCGGGCAGGGGGTCCTTCTTGACGGTGATGACGGGCCAGAGCGAGGCGTATTTGGTGTTGATTTCAAGCCATTTCTCGAGACCCGGCTCGGTGTCGGGCTTGATGGCGTCGGCGGGGCATTCCGGTTCGCACACGCCGCAATCGATGCATTCGTCGGGATGGATCACGAGCATGTTCTCGCCCTCGTAGAAACAATCCACGGGGCACACCTCCACGCAATCGGTGTACTTGCACCGGATGCAGTTGTCGGTGACGACATAGGTCATGCGCGTCGCGTCCTGTCAGGGCTTCGGCCAATGGTCGCCGCGTGGTCTAGGGCGTCGTGCCGGCGGGGACAAGTGGGCCGAAGGGCTGCGGCGGAATGGTCGCCCCGGGCAACCGATCCGCCGCCGGCCCCGGCCCTCTCAACCCTGTCGGAACGCCGGCAGGAACTCGGTGAACAGCGCCGGAAAGGCGTCGCGGCCCGGTCCGCACAGGATCGCCACCACTCGCGAGGCCGGCACGCCGCGCGGCCAGGCCGGCAGCCGCGCGCCGCCATGCGCGACATGCTGCACCACATGCAGCGCGAGCGGGCTGTCCGGGTCGTCCTCCAGCGCAACGAGGCCCTTCAGGCGCAGCAGGTCGGGCCCGAAGCTCATCTGCAGGGCGCCGATGGCGGATTCGAGCGCCGCCTCCGAGACCGGCGCGGCCGCCTCGAAGCAGAAGGCGGTGACGTCGTCGCCATGGCGGTTGCGGTCATGCCCGTGGCCGTACCCGTGCCCGTCGCCGTGCGCGTGGCCTTGGCCGTGGTCGTGCGCGTGGCGCGCGCCGTGGCCGGGCGGGTCGAATCGCAGCCATGCCGCGACGTCCGGGGCCTTCAGCGCGGGGTCGAAGGCGGCGAGTCCGAACAGGTCCGCCGCGTCCGCCCCGGCCGCGTCCCGGACCCGCGCGTTCGGGTTCATCGCCGCCAGCCGCGCGCGCAACGCCGACAGGTCGCGCAGCGAGACGGGGTCGCGCGCGAGGTCGGTCTTGGACAGCAGGATCAGATCGGCGACGCCCGCCTGCCGCCGCGCCTCGGGGAAGCGGTCGAGCGCATCGGCCCCGGTCACGGCATCGACGACCGTCGCGACGCCGTTCAGCGCGTAGCGCGCGCGCACCTCGTCGTTCAGCATCAGCGCCTGGAGCACAGGCGCGGGATCGGCCAGACCGGTGGTCTCGATGACGAGGCGGGAGAAGGCGGGCCCGACGCCGCGCGCCGCCTCGTCGTGCAGGCGCAGCAGCGTCAGGCGCACATCGCCCTGCACGGTGCAGCACAGGCAGCCCACGGTCATGGCGAAGGCGCGGTCGTCGGCGGCGGTCACGAGGTCGCCGTCGATGCCGGTCTCGCCGAATTCGTTGACGATGATCGCCGTGTCGCCGAAGGCGGGTTCCGCCAGCAGCCGATTCAGCAGCGTGGTCTTGCCCGCCCCGAGGAAGCCGGTCAGCACGGTGACCGGGACGCGGTCCATGGCCGGTCGCGCCCCGTTGCCGGCGGTCAGGCCGCGGCCTGCGCCTCGACCACCGCCTTCTTGATGGCCAGCGCGCGGTCGCTGAGATCCTCGTCGCGCGCCTTCATCAGGAAGGCGTCGAGCCCGCCGCGATGGTCGACCGTGCGCAGCGCGGCCGCGGCGATGCGCAGGCGGAAGCTGCGGCCCAGCGCCTCGGACTGAAGCGTGACCGCGTTCAGGTTCGGCAGATAGCGCCGGCGGGTCTTGATGTTGGAATGGCTGACGTGATTGCCGGTCATCACGCCCTTGCCGGACAGCTCGCAACGACGGGACATCGGGTCGCCTCGATCACGGATTGCACGGTGCCGGGGGCCGGAGGGGCCCCGCGACGGGAGCGCGTCGGATACAGGGGCGCCGCGGCGGCGTCAACCGGCCGCGCCGTCCCCGCGCGCCAGCGCCGCCTCGAACTCGCGCCATTCGCCCGGCGACAGGCCGCTGGTCGCCTGCGTCACCGCCTCGCCCGCCAGCATGCGCCGCAGGCAGTCCATGGCGGGGCGGCTGAGGGTGACGGCGCCGAGGCGGTAGTCCTCGAACGCCTCCCAGGCATGGGGGACCCAGGCGCGCACGAGGTCGCACAGCACCTCGGCGTAGGCGCGGATCTCGTACTGGGCGTGGGGGTCGGCGCGCAGGCGCAGGAAGTGCAGCAGGTTGTGCAGATCGGTCTTCCAATACCATTGCGTGTAGGTGGAGAGCGGCAGCGCCATGCGCGCCAGTTCCCGCGCCAGCCCCGCGCCGTCCTCGCCCAGCAGCCGGTCATAGGCGTCGAAGGCCCGGCCCGCCTCGTCGCGCAAGAGGGCCAGCGCCGCCTCGGCCGCCGCGCCCTCCAGCACGTCGCCGCGGCCCTGCCGGTTGGCGGTCGACTGCGCCGCGAGGTGCTCCGGCGCGGGGGTGTAGAACTCGCGGTCGAGGATCGAGTAGCGCGCGGAATATTCGTTCACGTTGGCGGTGCGGTGGCGGATCCACTGCCGCGCCACGAAGATCGGCAGCTTCACGTGCAGCTTGATCTCGCACATCTCGAAGGGCGTGCTGTGCCAGTGCCGCATGAGATAGCGGATCAGCCCGCGGTCGTCGCGCGCCGTGCGGGTGCCGCGGCCGTAGCTGACGCGCGCCGCCTGCACGATGGCGGCGTCGTCGCCCATGTAGTCGACGACGCGCAGGAAGCCCCGGTCCAGCACCGGGATCGCCGCGTGCAGCCGCGCCTCGAGCCCCGGCGCGACGGCGCGGACGGTGGGCGCGGCCGCGTCGCGCAGGGCCTCGATCTCGGCGGCGGCGTCGGGCGTGAGGCGCATGGGCTTTCCCTGAAGGCGAGTCGCCCCTAGGCTTAGCGCCACCGATCCCCAGGAGGAACAGCCCGTGGGCGTCTCGTACCTGCACACCATGATCCGCGTGCGCGACATCGACGCGGCCAAGCGCTTCTTCTGCGACCTGCTGGGCCTCGAGGAGGTGCGCCGCCACGACAGCGAGGCCGGCAAGTTCACGCTGGTGTTCCTGGCCCCGCCGGGCCAGCACGACCGGCCCATCGAGCTGACCTACAACTGGGGCTCGGACGAGGAATACGGGCTGGGCCGCGCCTTCGGCCATCTCGCCTTCGGGGTGGACGACATCTACGCCACCTGCCAGCGCCTGATGGATGCGGGCGTCACCATCAACCGCCCGCCGCGCGACGGCCACATGGCCTTCGTCAAGACGCCCGACGGCATCTCGGTCGAGCTGCTGCAGAAGGGCGGGTCGCTGCCGAAGGCCGAGCCGTGGGCGAGCATGGCCAACACCGGGACGTGGTGAGGCGCGCGACCCGCACGGTCGCGGCGGCCGCGCTGGCGCTGGCCGCCGCCGCCGCGCCGGCCGCAGCGCGGGACTGCGCCACGGCGCTGGTGCTGGCCATCGACGTGTCGTCCAGCGTCGATGCGCGCGAATACGCCATGCAGATGAACGGGCTGGCCGCCGCCCTGCGCGAGCCGGAGGTGGTGGACGCCATCGCCCCGGGGGGCGGCATCGGGATCATGGCCTCGGCCTTCGCCTGGAGCGGCTTCCAGCACCAGGAGGTGATCGCGCCCTGGACCTGGCTCGGGGACCGGGACGCGATCCACGCCTTCGCGCGCGCCATCGAGACCGCGCCGCGCCGCTACGACCACTGGCCGACGGCGCTGGGCCGGGCGGCCGCCTTCGCGGCGGAACTGCACGCGCGCAACCCCGCGGCCTGCGACCGGCGCGTTGTCGACGTGTCGGGCGACGGCGCCAACAACGACGGGGTGGGGCCGGACTGGTACCGCGCCCGCGGGCTGCTGGACGGGCTGACGATCAACGGCCTCGTGATCCTCGGGGCCGATGTGGACCCCTACGCCTATTACCGCGACGTGCTGATCCAGGGGCCGGGGGCCTTCGTCGAGATCGCGGACGGCTTCGACGCCTATGCCGAGGCGATCCTGCGCAAGCTGCTGCGCGAACTGCAGCCGGCCTTCGCCGCGGCGCGGTGAGGCCGGGGCAGGGCAGGGCGCGCCGTCAGCCCTCCCCGTCGTCCGGCCCGCCGCGCAGCGCCTTGACCGCGCCGCGGCGCGTCTTGGCCGCCAGCCGTCGGCGCACCGAACCCTGCGTGGGGCGCGTCGGCCGCCGCACCACGGGGCGCACCAGCGCGGCGCGGACCAGTTCGGCCAGCCGCTCGCGCGCGTCCTCGCGGTTGCGGGCCTGCTCGCGGAAGCGTTCCGCGCGGATCACCACCGCGCCGTCCGCGGTCCAGCGCCGGCCGGCCAACCGGCGCAGCCGTTCCTTCGCGTCGGGGGGCAGATGCGGCGAGCGCAGCGCCTCGAAGCGCAGCATCACCGCCGTCTCGACCTTGTTCACGTTCTGCCCGCCGGGGCCGGAGGCGCGGGCGAAGGTCTCGCTCAGCTCCCACTCCGCCAGTTCCACGGCATCGCTCACCCGAAGCATCCGCCGTCCCATCCCGGCCCCGGGGCGGCCGCGGTCCATCGAACCGCAGCGGCCCCCACAATGGAAAAGGCCGCCCGTCGGGGCGGCCTTCCGTGATCTCCTGCGCGTCCGGCCGGTGCATGGCCTCGGCCCGGCGCGGCGTTCACGCGAAAGGAGGCTGCCCCTTCCCGATCACGACCTGCGCATTCCGTGCCGGACGCTGCGAAGTCACTGACATCGGACCACCTCCTTTCGTTTGTTGACGACCACTATGATGCTGGACCGACTCGCCCCGCCGATCAAGCCCCGCGTGCGCCGAGGGCGAGGCGGTAGGGGCCGAGCGCCAGCAGGGCCATCGCCATCTTCACCGCGAAATCCCCCAGCGCGAGGCTGACCCAGAAGGGCGCCGCGGGCCCGAGGCCCAGCAGGGGCGCGGGTGCCGTGGCCCAGTCCTCGACCGGAAACCCGAGCGTGACGGTGGCCGAGAAGGCGAGCGTGAAGAACAGCGCCGTGTCCACCGCCGAGCCCAGCGCCGAGGAGACGAGCGGCGCGCGCCACCATGCGCCGCGCCGCAGCCGGTCGAACACCGCCACGTCGAGCATCTGCGCCGCGAGGAAGGCCGCGCCCGAGGCGATGGCGATGCGCGGCGTGGCCAGCCAGACCGACAGCAGCACGGCCAGCGCGAAGCCCGCGGCCACCACGCGCCGCGCCGCCGCCGGCCCCGCGCGCCGGTTCACGAGGTCGGTGACGAGGAATGCGAAGGGATAGGTGAAGGCCCCCCAGGTCAGGAACGGCCCCACCGGGTGCTGCACCAGCACGTTCGAGGCGGCGACGATCGCCGCCATGCCGATCATGCCCTGCCAGAAGGTCGCGCGCGAAGCGTCGGTCATCTCAGTCCTCCAGCCGCGGCGCCTCGTGCGGCGCCAGCAGGTCGTTGTCGATGAGCGCGCGGATCAGCCCGCGCGGCCCGGTGAACAGATGCGCGCGCCACCCCCGCGCGCGGGCGGCGGCGACATTGGCCGCGCTGTCGTCGGTGAAGAACAGCGCCTCGGGCGGCAGCCCGGCCATGGCCTCGAGCCGGGCGTAGATCTCGGGCTCCGGCTTGATGGCGCCGACATGGGCGGAGATCACGCGCCCGTCGAAATCGTCGAGGAACGGATAGAGGGTCCGGGCAATCTCGAAGGTGTCGGCGGCGAAGTTCGACAGCGCATAGACCGGCGTGCCGCGGGCGCGCAGCGCGCGCAGGCAGGCCACCGACCCCTCGATCGCCGGGCCGAGCATTTCGGGCCAGCGCTGCCACCACGCATGGATCAGGTCGGCATGGGCGGGATGGCGCAGGGCATGGGCGGCCACGCCCTCGGCCATCGACGCGCCGCGGTCGAAGGTCTCGTTCCAGTGCGGCGGGCAGATCTCCGAAAGGAAGCGTCGGCGCGCCGTCTCGTCCCCGATCAGGCGGCCGTAGAGCTGCGCCGGATCCCAGCGGACCAGCACATTGCCGATGTCGAACACTGCCGCCGTCGCCACGAACGCCTCCGCTATGCCGTGTCGCCGTTGCAGGCACGCCATGCCTGTCCGACGGCGGGCTTGCCCGCAGCGCCGGAGCGCCTCGATCCCGGCGCCCGGCCGCGCGCGGGTCGCGAATGGCCCGGCCGCCGTGACGGCCGCGGCCCCGGACGGGCCCGCCCGGCTCGCCGCGAGCGATTACAGCAGCGGGGCGACCCGCCACAAGACCGGAGTCGACCGCCCGTCTCCGTCCCGGACCGCAGCGCAACGCGCCACGGCGGCGCCCGGCCGGGGGACGCCGCGCCGCTGGCGGGGGGCGCCGAGCGGACCGGCCGACCGGCGTCGGCGACACGGCGCCTCGCGGCGCCATTGCGCGACGGATGCCGTCAGGCAGGGCCGGTCAGGGCGGAAGCCCGGTTCCGGGGCGGGCGTGGATCAGGAATTCGTCGGACGATGCCGCACGGACCAGCGTCCGGACGGCGCGCGCCGCAAGGACGAGGTCGATCCACGCGCGCCATGCGGTCCTGTCGATCGCGCGACAGCGCGCGCCCAGCCTTGCGAAGCGCATGGCGGTCGCCTGCGTCGCGACGAGCGGCGACAGGCCAGCCTGTGCGAGCGCGAAGCTGGCGGCGAGGGTCGCCGTCCGCTGGTTGCCCTCGATGAAGGGCTGGGGACAGCTGATCATGCGTGTCCAGAGCCGCGCGGCGAAGGCGTCCGCCGGTCGCCGCGACTGACGCGACAGCCAGTCGTAGAGCGCCGCGGCACCGGCGATGCGGTCCTCGTAGAACCGCGTCTCCGTCGCAGCGATATGGGCGGCGTAGGCCGCCCGTCGCGCGGGCGAGGTCCCGCACAGGACCAGATGGTTGAGCTCGAGCAGGTCCTGCGCGCCGCCGAGCGCGAGCGGGTCGCGACCGGCGGCGAGAAGCGCATCGACATGGGCGTAGCCCTCCGCCATGCGGCGCGCGGTCTCGGCGTCGAAGGGCTCGTCGCCCGCGCCCGCCGAAGGGTCCAGCGCGGCCAACGCCGACAGCGCCGCGGCGATGGCGGCGAGGTCGAGGACCGCCCCCGCCTTCGGCGCCGCCGCGATCAATCGAGGGCTGACAGGATGGCGCGCGCCCGCTCCAGCGCCGGCCCGGGCAGGGGGAGGTAGCCGAGCGGCGCGGCCTCGGACTGGCCGGCCCCGAGCCCGAAATCGAGGAAGCGGCGCACGCCCTCGCGCTGGACCGGATCGGGCATCTCCGGGTTCACGAGGATCCACGTGTAGCCGATGATGGGGTAGGCCCCCGGCGCGTTGTCCGGATCGGCGACGGTCAGCCGTCCGTCCTCGGGCAGCTGCTCGGCGGAACCGGCCAGCGCGGCCTGGCCGGTCGACTGGCTGGGGGCGACGAACTCGCCCAGCCGGTTCTCGATGACCGCGGTGCCGAGGCCGAGTTGCTGCGCGAAGGAGTACTCGACATAGCCGAGCGACCATTCGGTGACCGCGAGCCGCGCCGAGACGCCCTCATTGCCCGGTGCCACCATGTCGCCGGGGAAGTCCAGCACCGTGCCGATCCCATAGCGCGAGTCGCGCCATGTCTGGCTGGCGCGCTCGAGAAACGAGGTGAAGATGTATGTGGTGCCGCTGGCGTCGCGTCGCGTGATCTTGGCGATGTCGCGCTTGGGGAACTGGTAGCCGGGATTGTCTGCGGCGATGGCCGGATCGCTCCAGCTGGTGATCTTGCCGGCGAAGATCGCGCCGAGCGTCTCGCGCGACAGGCGCAGGCGGCCGCCGAGGCCCGGCGTGTTGTAGCCGATCACCACCATGCCCGCGGTGGTCGGCACATGGATGGTCGGATGGTCGAGGGCGGCGAGTTCATCGTCGCGCATCGGCCGGTCCGAGGCGCCGAAATCGACGTCGCCGGCCGAGAAGCGCCGCACGCCCTCGCCCGAGCCGACCGAGTCGTAGGACACGCGGACGTCGGGATTGCCGCGGTGGAATCGGTCGATCCATGCGTCGTAAAGATTGGCCGGGAAGGTCGCGCCGGCCCCATGGACCGCGACCGGCCCATCGGCCGCGGCGGGCATGGCGAACAGCAGCGCCGCAAGGGCGGCGGACAGGGCGAGGCGCATGTCGAACCGTCCCCTCAGGAGAACTGGCCGCTGACGTAGTCGTGCGTCAGCTTCTGCTTCGGCTGCTCGAAGATCTCCTTCGTCGGCCCCACCTCGACGAGGAAGCCGGTGCGCCCGCCCTTCGAGATGTCCACCGAGAAGAAGGCGGTGGTGTCGGCCACGCGAACCGCCTGCTGCATGTTGTGGGTGACGATGGCCACCGTGTAGGTCGCCTTCAGCTCGAGCATCAGCTCCTCGACAATGCGCGTCGCGATGGGGTCGAGCGCCGAGCAGGGCTCGTCCATCAGCAGCACGGTCGGCTCGGTGGCGATGGCGCGGGCGATGCACAGCCGCTGCTGCTGGCCGCCGGAAAGGGCGAGGCCGGACTGCTTGAGCTTGTCCTTCACCTCGTTCCACAGGCCGGCCTTGCGCAGCGCGTTCTCGACGCGCTCGTCCATGTCGCCCTTGAAGCGGTTGAGGCGCAGGCCGAAGGCCACGTTCTCGTAGATCGACATCGAGAACGGGTTGGGCTGCTGGAACACCATGCCGATGTGCCGGCGCACCGCCACCGGGTCGATCCCCTTGGCGTAGATGTCCTGCCCCATGAAATCGACCCTGCCCTCGAGACGGAACACTGCGATCAGGTCGTTCATGCGGTTCAGCGACCGCAGCACCGTGGACTTGCCGCAGCCCGAGGGGCCGATGAAGCCGGTGATCTTGCCGCGTTCGATGCCGATGGCCGCGTCGCGCACGGCGAGGAAGTCGCCGTAGTAGATTTTCTTCACGTCGGCGCGGATGGCGTAGTTCCCGCCTTCGCGCAGGTTGGTCGCGGGCGCGTGGTCGAGCGCTTCTGCGAGGGACATGGCGACCTCCGGGTCAGAGCTTCGGCGCGCCGAACAGGCGGCTGAGGATGTTGAAGACGAGGACGATGAGCACCAGCACCAGCGAGGCCGTCCAGGCGAGCTGGATCTGGTTCGGGAAGGGCATGCCGGAGAAGTTGAAGATCAGGATCGACAGCGAGGCGGTCGGCTCGAACAGGCTTTCCATCCAGAAGTTCGAGAACAGCGCCGTGAAAAGGATCGGCGCGGATTCGCCCGCCGCGCCCGCCACAGCCAGCATGACGCCGGTCATGATGCCGGGCAGGGCGGTGGGCAGCACCACCTTCCACGCCGCCTGCGCCTGGGTGCAGCCCATGCCGACCGCCGCGTCCTTCATGCGCTGGGGCACCATGCGCACCGCCTGCTCGGCGGTCAGCATCACGGTCGGCAGCATGCCCACCGCCAGCGCGATGCCGCCGGCGACCGCGGAGTAGGTGCCCATGCGGATGACGAGGAAGCCGAACACGAACACGCCGGCGAGGATCGACGGGAAGCCGGTCAGCGCCTTTGCGACGAAGCGCACGGCCGCGGCCAGCCTGCTGTCGGGCGCGACCATGCCGAGGAACACGCCGCCCATCACGCCGAAGGGCACCGCGATCAGGCAGGCGATGGCCACCATCACCAGCGTGCCGAGCACCGCGTTGCCGAAGCCGCCGCCCTGCATGAAGCCCGCGGGAGGCAGTTGGGTGAACAGGTCGAGGCTCAGCCGCTGCCCGCCCTGCGAGATCAGCATGTAGAGCACCGAGAACAGCGGCACCGAGGCGATGATCGCCATGATCCACAGCAGCGCGGTCATCAGCGTGTTCACCACGTTGCGCCTGTCGCCGAAGCTGCGGCGCATGTTGGGGGCGGCGCCCAGCGCGGCGGCCCCGGCGGTGTCGAAGGGAGAGCTGGCGGTCATGGCGGGGCGCTCCTCAGCTGACCGTCTGTTTCGCGGTGAACTGCATGATCAGCACGCCGAGCATGTTCACGGTCAGCGTCAGCAGCAGCAGCACCACGGCGGCGTACATCAGCGCGCCGCGCTCGATGTCGCCGGCCTCGGGGAAGGTCGAGGCCAGCAGCGCGGCGAGCGTGTTGGCCGGCGCGAACAGCGACCAGCTGATCTGGTTGGCGTTGCCGATGATCATGGCCAGCGCCATGGTCTCGCCCAGCGCGCGGCCGAAGCCCAGCACCAGCGAGGCGAACACGCCGCCCGAAGCGGTGGGCAGCATCACGCGGAAGATCGCCTCCCACCGCGTGGTGCCCATGCCGTAGGCGGCCTCCTTCACCTTATAGGGGATGAGGCGGAACGCATCTTGGGAGATGGCGGCGACGGTGGGAAGCACCATGATCGCCAGCACGATCACCGCCGGCGCGAGGCCGGGACCGCCCATCGAGGTCGAGAACAGCGGGAACCAGCCGAAGCTTTCGTGCAGCCAGTTGGCCGCGGGGCGGATGGCGGGGATCACCACGAAGATGCCCCAGAGCCCGTAGACCACCGAGGGGATGGCGGCCAGCATCTCGATCACGGTGCGGAACACCACGGCCACCCTGGCCGGCAGGAAGTCCTGGGTGAGGAAGATCGCGATCGCCACGCCGAACACGCCGGCGATGATCAGCGCCAGGATCGAACTGTAGAGCGTGCCGAAGATCTCGGCGGCGATGCCGAATTCCTGGCGGCCCGGAGACCAGACCGCGCGCGTCAGGAAGCCGAAGCCCTCGCGCGCCATGGCCGGCAGCGCCTCGCCGCCCAGCACATAGAGGATGTAGAACAGCAGCAGGATCGTGGCGACGCCGACGCCGAAGGCGATGCCGCGGAAACTGCGGTCAGCGGCCACCTCGCCGCCCGAAGGCGGGCGCGTGACCGAGAGGCGGGTATGTCCGAGCGGGTCGCCGAGGGCCATGGCGGTTTCCTTGGTGGGCGGTGAGGCGGGCCGCGGGCGGACCGGGGGCGCCTTGCCCGCCGGTCCGCCGCGTCGCGCTTACTGGATCAGCTGGATCTTCGCGGCGTTGCTGGCCTTCACCACGTCCGGAAGGGGCACATAGTTCAGTTCGGCCGCCATCTTCTGGCCCTCGTCCATCGCCCAGGTCGTGAAGTTCCGCAGCGCTTCGGCGACCTCCGCATTGCCGTGGGTCTCGTAGAACAGCAGCCAGGTCAGGCTGGTGATCGGATAGGCCTCGGGATGGGTCGGGTCGGTCACGAACACGAACTTCGCGTCGCCCGAGAAGTCGCCCGAGGACAGGGCGAAGGTGCCGGCCTCGTTGCTGGGCTTCACGAAATTGCCGGACTTGTTCTCGAGCGCGGCCATCGGGATGTTGGCCATCTTGGCGAAGCCGTATTCGACATAGCCGATGGCGCCCGGCGTCTGCATGGTGGTGGCCATGACGCCGTCGTTGCGCGGCGCGCCGACGAAGTTGGGCTGGTTCGGCCACTGAACCGTGGTTCCGACGCCGATCTCGGCGTTGAACTTCTCGTCGATGGCCGAGAGGTGGTTGGTGAAGATGAAGTTGGTGCCGGCGCCGTCGGACCGGCGGACTACGGTGATGGTCTGGTCGGGCAGGGCGACGCCGGGATTGGCGGCGACGATGGCCGGATCGTTCCAGCGGGTGATCGCGCCGCGGAAGATCTCGGGATAGACGGCGCGTGGCAGGTTGAGCTCGGCGATTCCCGGCAGATTGTAGGCGAGCACCACCTTGCCGGCGGTGGCCGGGATCACGACGGCGCCGCGCGAGACCGCGTCGAGCTGCTCCTGCGTCATCTCGGCGTCGGAGCCGGCGAAGTCCACCGTGCCGTCGATGAAGGCGCGGATGCCCGCCCCGGAGCCCGTCGACTGGTAGTCGATGCGGGTGCCGCGGTTCTGGGCGCTGAAGGCCTGCGTCCACGAGGCGTAGAGCGGAAACGGAAAGCTCGCGCCCGCGCCGCTGACGCGGACATTCTGGGCGGCGGCCGGGATCGCCAGACCGATGACGGTCAGGGCGGCCGCGGCGATGGCGGTCATGCGGTTGGACATCGAAACCCCTCCTGTGTCTCCGCCACGACCTATCCCGAATGTGTAACAGTTTTTTAACAACATAATGCAGCTTTGTACGCTCCCTGCCGCCTCGGAGCCCTTCTGCCGCGATTCAGGGCCCTTTTGCGCAAGGGTAGAAATTCATTCAGAAGTAAAAATTGTTCTGGCTCCAAAAAAGTGAAGATCGTTTATTAGACGAAGACAGTATTTGATTTTCACTATCGCCGCGGACAGAAATTCCTGGGCGCGTTGACGTGCCGGGGTCCGCAGCCGACGCGAGGACGGCGGCAGCGGACCGACGGACGGCTGCGGGCGTCCCGATCCGGGCGTCCGCAGGCAAATGGTCGCCAAGCGGGCGGCGCCTGAACCTCACTCCCTTGGTGGCGACCGAGATCGCGCGGACCGCGCGAGAGGATCGGGACCGGTTGCGGGGGAAACGCCGGGGACGGGTCGCTGGCGGTCGGGGATCCGGCAGGATGCGGAGAAGAAACAGGGAGTCGAGCCCACGCTGCGCGCGCCTTGCACCGGCATGCGCCGCGGGCTAAGCAGACCTAGGGCGCACCGCGAGGTGCCCCTGTGGAGGGGTGCCGGAGTGGTCGATCGGGGCGGTCTCGAAAACCGTTGTAGGGCAAC
>DAIPIU010000071.1:0-14545 GCA_036770645.1 Rubrimonas sp.
CCCCGCCCATGCGCAGGGTGCGGATGCGGTCGCGCCGCCCGGTCAGGATCTTGTGCGGATAGCACTGGTGGCCGACATCCCAGATCAGCTTGTCGCGGGGCGTGTCGAACACCGCGTGGATGGCGACGGTCAGCTCGACGACGCCGAGGCCCGCGCCGAGATGCCCGCCGGTCACCGAGACCGCCGAGATCGTCTCCTGCCGCAGCTCGTCCGCCAGCCGCGCGAGCTGGGTGTCGGACAGGCGCTTGAGGTCGGCGGGCGCGGCGATCTCGTCGAGCAGCGGCGTGTGGGGGCGGTGGTCGGCCATGGGGCAGGCTCCTGTGGCGCGCGGGCTCAGGCGCGGCGGTCCACCGCATAGCGGGCGGCGGCGGCGAGGGGGGCGGCGCGGTGGCCGAAGGGCGCGAGGGTCTGGACGGCGCGCTCGGCGAGCGCGCGCGCCCGGGCGCGCGCGCCGTCGAGGCCCAGCGTGGTGACGAAGGTCGCCTTGCCGGCGGCGGCGTCCTTGCCGACGCGCTTTCCGGCCTGCTCGGCGGTGGATTCGACGTCGAGCAGATCGTCGCGGATCTGGAAGGCGGCGCCGAGGTCATGGGCGAAGGCGGCGAGGCGCGCGCGGTCCTCGGGTTCGGCCTGCCCGAGGATCGCCCCGGCCTCGGCGGCGAAGGCGATCAGCGCGCCGGTCTTGAGGCGCTGCAGCGCGGCGATGGCGTCGGCCGACAGCGGCTGCGCGGCGGTCTCGGCGGCCAGATCGATGGCCTGTCCCCCGACCATGCCGGCGAATCCGCTGGCCCGGGCCAGCGCGAAGGCCAATTCGGCGCGCACCTCGCCGCGGCGGTGGGCGGCCGGATCGGTCAGGATCTCGAAGGCCAAGGCCTGCAGCGCGTCGCCGGCCAGCACCGCCGTCGCCTCGTTCCAGGCGACATGCACGGTCGGCTTGCCGCGGCGCAGGTCGTCGTCGTCCATGCAGGGCAGGTCGTCATGCACCAGACTGTAGGCGTGCAGGCACTCGACCGCCGCCGCCACGAGATCGGCTGCCGCGGGATCGGCATCGAAGAGCGCCGCGCTCTCGATCACGAGGAAGGCGCGCAGCCGCTTGCCGCCGCCCAGCGTGGCATGGCGCATGGCGGCCGCCAGCCGGCCCTGCGGCGTCGAGCCGGGCGAGGGCAGCACGGCGTCGAGCGCGGATTCGGCCCGCCGCGCCGCGGCGGCGAGGGCCGCGGGAAAGCCGACGGCGCCGGACTGGGGCAGGCGTTGCTGCATGGCGTCCCGGACCTCCGGCGCGCCCGGCGTCAATCGGCGGGGAAGGGCGCGAGCCCCTCTGCCCCGCCCTCGCCCGCCACGATCTTCTGCACCCGCATCTCGGCGTCGGCCAGCCGCGCCTCGCAGTGCCTGCGCAGCGCCGCCCCGCGATCATAGAGGGCGATGGACTCCTCCAGCTTCGCCTGCCCGCCCTCGAGCTTGACCACGATCTCCTCGAGCGCGGCCATGGCGTCCTCGAAGGACATGGCTGCGATGTCGGTCGGCAGGGCCTGGGCTTTCGGTCTCGCGCTCATCGGGCCCGCTCCATCAGCACGCGGATATGCGCGGCCGTCGACCGCGCCAGCGCCTCCAGATCATACCCGCCCTCCAGCGTCGAGACGACCCGGCCCCGCGCATGGGCGTCGGCCACGTCGCACAGGGCGGCGGTGGCCCAGGTGAAATCGCGCTCGGTCAGCTGGATGGTCGACAGCGGATCGCGCGCGTGGGCATCGAAACCGGCCGAGATGTAGACCAGTTCGGGCCGGAAGGCGTCGAGCGCGGGCAGCACGACGCGCTCGAACGCGTCGCGGAACTCGGCCGAGCCGGCATGCGTCGGCAAGGGCGCGTTGACGATGTTGCCCACCCCGCGTTCGTGCCGCGCGCCGGTGCCGGGGTAAAGCGGCCACTCATGGGTCGAGGCGTAGAGCACCCGCCCATCGCGCTCGAAGATGTCCTGGCTGCCGTTGCCGTGATGGACGTCGAAGTCGATGATCGCCACGCGGTTCAGGCCATGCGCCTCGATGGCGTGCAGCGCGCCGATGGCGGCATTGGCGTAGAAGCAGAAGCCCATGGCCCGCGTCGCCTCGGCATGGTGGCCCGGCGGGCGCGTGGCGCAGAAGGCGTTCGAGACCTCGCCCGACAGCACCATGTCGACGGCCAGCACGTTCGCCCCGGCCGCCCGGCGCGCCGCGACCAGGCTGCGCGGCGACAGGAAGGTGTCGCCGTCGATCGCCGCGTCGCCGCGCGCGGGCACGGCGCGGGCGAGACGGTCGAGATGGCTCTGCGGATGGCATCGCAGCAGATGCGCGTCGTCGGCCAGCGGGGCCTCGACGCGAAGCAGGAACATGAACTCCTCGCCCTGCAGCGCCGCCTCGACCGCGCGCAGCCGGTCGGCGCGCTCCGGGTGGCCGGGCGGGGTCTCGTGGTCGAGGCAGTCGTGATGGCCGATCAGCGCGGTGGTCATGCGCCGCACCTTGGCGCGGCGGCGCGGGGGGCGCAACGCCCCAGAAAGCGGCGCCTTGTCCGGGGGGGGGCGGGGCCGCCGCACCGGGTTCAGAGGCGCGGGCGGCGCGCGGCCCAGGGCGCGGCCTCCTCGATGCGGGCGCACAGCGTCATCAGATCGGCATCGGCGCCGAAGCGCATGGCCAGATGCACCCCGACCGGCAGCCCTTCGGCCGACATGCCCAGCGGCAGCGAGGCGGCGGGCTGGCCGCCGGCGTTGAAGGCGGCGCAGAACGGCGAATAGGCGAAACAGCCCTCCGGCCCCAGACGGTAGGCGCGAAAGTCGCGGAATTCGGCGCGCTGATGGCTGAACCGTCCGATCGCGGCGGGGGGTTCGGCCATTGTCGCGCTCAGAAGCACATCGAAGCGCTCGAAGACCGCGGCCTGCGCGCGGCCGAAGGCGTGGATGGTCTCGACCGCCGCGAGGTAATCCGCCCCCGAAAGTCGCGCGGCGTGGTCGCAGGCCCCTTCCGCCACGGGCTCGATCTCGCCCGGCGCGACGGGGCGGCCGCGGCGGCGCGCCGCGCCGCGCACCCAAAGGGCGGTGCCGCAGGCCACGATGTCGGTCCAGGCCGCCGTCATGGCGTCGTGGTCGAGCGCCGGCGCGTGCTCCTCGACCTCGGCGCCCATGGCCTCGAGCAGACGCGCGGCCGCGCGCGCGGCCGCGGCGCAGTCGGGGTGGATCGGCGCGCCGGTCGGGCCGCGGTCGGTGAAGGCGACGCGCAGCCGGGGCAGGGGGGCGTCCAGCGCCGCGAGGAAGCCGCGCGGCATCGGCGGCGGCGGGTAGGGCGCGCCGAGGTCGGGGCCGGCGGTTGCGTCCATCAGCGCCGCCATGTCGCGCACGCTGCGCGTGAGGAAGCCCTCGATGGCCATGCCGGCCCAGCCCTCGCCGGCATAGGGCCCGTCGGGCAGCCGGGCGCGGGTGCCCTTGAAGCCGAACAGGCCGCAGTTCGAGGCCGGTATGCGGATCGAGCCGCCGCCGTCCGAGCCATGCGCCGCCGGGACGATCCCCGCCGCGACCGCCGCCCCCGCCCCGCCGGAGGAGCCGCCGGGGGTGCGTGAGAGGTCCCAGGGGTTGCGCGTCGGCCCGCCATAGGCCGCGGCCTCGGTGACCGGGCCGACCCCGCCTTCCGGCGCGGCGGTGCGCCCGAACAGCACCAGCCCAGCCGCGCGCAGCCGCGCCGTCACCGCGCCGTCCACGGGCCAGGCCGTGCCCGCCAGCAGGCGCGAGCCGCCGGAGGAGGGGATGTCGACCGCCTCCGCCCCCAGATCCTTCAGCAGCAGCGGCACGCCGCGCAGCGGCCCGTCGGGCAGGCCGCGGGCGATGGCTGCGCGCGCCGCGCCCTCCGCCAGATGCACCACCGCGTTCAGCCGCGGGTTCAGCGCCGCGACCCGCTCCAGCGCCGTGTCGAGGAGGTCCCCCGGGCTCGCCTCGCCGCGCCGGACCAGCGCGGCCAGCGCGGTCGCGTCATGCGCTTCCCAGTCGGGGATCATTCGGGGATGGGCGCGACCACGACCAGCGCGCGCATGGCGTCGCCCATCACGGCCGGGGCGAAGCTGGCGTCGAAGATCGCCGCCAGTTCGCCCGAACGGTAGAGGCGCGACAGCGCGCGGTCGACCTCGCGCCGGAACGCGTGGTCGCCCAGCGGCAGGGCCAGCGCATGCGGCTCGACGGTCAGGACATTGCCCGAGACCTGCAGCTCGCCCCGCCGGTCGCTGTCGCGCGCCAGCCGCATCAGGATCGACTGGTCGGCGAAATAGGCGTCGAGCCGCCCGTCCAAGAGCCCGCCCAGCCCGTCGTCATGGTCGCCGACGGGCACCGTCTCGGCCGCCATTCCGGTGGCGCGCAGGGTGGCCGCCAGCGCGGTCTCGGTCGTGGTGCCGGCCCGCACGCCGATCCGCTTGCCCGCAAGCGCCGCGAAATCGCCGGGTCCGTCGCGCAGTGTCATCACCGAAGCCCCGTCGATGAACACCGGGATCGAGAAATCCACGCTCTCGCGCCGGCCCAGCGTCACGCTGGCGGCCCCGCAAAGGAGGTCGGCGCGGCCCTCGGAGATGGCCTCGAAACGGTCCTCGGCGGTCACGGTCACGAACACCGGCACGAGCCGCTCGCGGCCGACCGCGGGGGCGAGCCGCGCGGCGACGGCGCGGCAGAGCTCGACCGTATAGCCGGCGGGCGCGCCGTCGCGGTCGTAGGACAGCGGGGCCGCATCGGCGCGCACCGCGAGGCGGATCTCGCCGGTGGATGCGAGGCGGTCGAGCGTCTGCGCCGCCGCGGGCGCGGCCAGCAGCAGCGCGGCGGTCAGCATCGCGGGCAGGCTTCGGGTCATGGTCGCGGTCTCCCCCCATACGGTCGGCGCGCACCCTAACGCCCTTCGCGCCGATGGGAAGCGATGGCGCGGCGGGCCGTTCCGGGCGATACCATCCGCGCCGCCCACCATCCGTGGAGAATCCCCCGATGACCGCGCGTCCCGCCCTCGCCCTCGCCGCCCTGCTGGCCCTCGGGGCCGGGGCCGCCGAGGCCCGCTTCGACCTCGCGATCCTGCACATCAACGACTTCCACAGCCGGATCGAGCCGATCAACCGCTTCGACTCGACCTGTTCGGCCGAGGACGACGCGGCAGGCGCCTGCTTCGGCGGCATGGCGCGGCTGAAGACGGCGCTCGACGCCCGCCGCGCCGCGCTCGCGGCCGAGGGCTACGCGGTGCTGACGCTCGACGCGGGCGACCAGTTCCAGGGCTCGCTGTTCCACACGCTCCATGGCGGGGCCGTGGTGGGCGAGTTCCTCGGCGCGCTGGGCTTCGACGCCATGGCGGTCGGCAACCACGAGTTCGACGACGGGCCCGCGGGCCTCGCCGCGCTGCTCGACGCCGCCCGCTTTCCGGTGCTGTCGGCCAACATCGACCCGAGCGCGGAGCCGCTGCTGGCGGGCCGCGTCGCGCCCTCGGCGGTGATCGAGGTCGGCGGGCGGCGCGTCGGCATCGTCTCGGCCCTGACCGCCGACACCGCCGTGATCGCCTCGCCCGGACCCACGGTCGCCTTCCGCGACGAGGTCGACGCGCTGCGCGAGGCCGCGGCGGCGCTGGCGGCGGACGGCATCGACATCGTCGTCGCGCTGACCCATGTCGGCCTGCCGCGCGACCGCGAGATCGCCGCGCAGGTGCCGGGCCTGGACGCGGTGATCGGCGGCCACAGCCACAGCCTGATGGGGTCGATGGAGCGGGCCGTCGCGCCCTATCCGCTGATGGTCGCAGGGCCCGACGGGTCGGCCGTGCCGGTCGCCCAAGCCTATGCCTACGGAAAGTATCTGGGCGAGCTGCGCCTGTCCTTCGACGACGCCGGTCGGCTGACGAGCGTGGCAGGCGCGCCGATCCTGCTGGACGCCGGCTTCCCGCCGGACGCCGGCATCGCGGCGCGGGTCGCCGAACTGGCCGCGCCCATCGAGGCGATGCGCGCCGAGGTGGTGGCGGTGGCCGCCGCGCCCATCGGCGCCGACCGCGCCGACTGCCGCGCCCGCGAATGCGCCATGGGCGTGCTCGTGGCGGACGCCATGCTCGACCGCGCCCGCCCCCTGGGGGCCGAGATCGCGATCCAGAACGGCGGCGGCCTGCGCGCCGGCATCGACGCCGGCCCGATCACCAAGGGCGAGGTGCTGACGGTGCTGCCCTTCCAGAACACGCTGGCCACTTTCGGCCTGCGCGGGTCGGACGTGATCGCGGCGCTCGAGAACGGCGTGTCGCAGATCGCGGACGGGGCGGGTCGCTTCCCCCAGGTCGCGGGTCTGCGCTTCACGCTGGATCCGGCGGCCCCGGCGGGCGGGCGCGTCTCGGGCGTCGAGGTCGAGGGGGCGGAGGGCTGGGCGCCGCTCGATCCCGACCGTGTCTACGGCGTGGCCTCGAACGACTTCATGCGCCGCGGCGGCGACGGGTATGCGGTCTTCGCCGCGGCGGCGGTCGATCCCTACGATTTCGGTCCGAACCTCGAGGACGTGGTGATCGCCCACCTGCAGGCCAACAGCCCCTATGCGCCGCGCCTTGCGGGGCGCATCGTGCTGGCGGCGGGCGAGGCCCCTGCTCCGGATGCCGCCCCGGTCGAGCGCGCCGAGGCTCCGACGGCGCGTCCCGAGGCAGGTGGCCATGTGGTGCGCCGCGGCGACAGCCTGTGGCGCATCGCCCGCGAGACTTGGGGGCAGGGCGCGCGCTGGCCGGAACTCGCGGCCGCAAACGGATTGGCCGAACCCTGGATCATCCGCCCGGGCGAGACGCTCTCCATCCCCCGCTGACTGCAAAACGTGCATGGGGCCGGCAGGATGGTAAACAACCTGCCCTGTCGGCCACGACTGTTGCCGGCTGCGCATGGCTGGGCTGCGTGCGCGGTGGTGGCTCGCAACGGCGGCAAGGGTCATATCTCCTGACATGAAAGCCGCAGCCAATTCGGCAGCGGCGCCACTGTTGGAGAATGAAATGTCCGCCCTCGCTCTCACCCGCCTGCGTACGGTGACCTCGGTCGCCGATGGCGTGGTGGCCCTGTTCCGCGACCTGTCCGAAGCCGCGACCCGTCGCAGCGCCTATGCCCGGACCCGCGACGAACTCTCGCGCCTGAGCGACCGCGAACTCGACGACCTCGGCCTGACCCGCTGGGACATCGACCGCGTCGCGCGCGAGTCCGCCTACGGCTGAGCCCCGCCCCCGTTCGTCCTGCGCCGCGTCGGGTCCCGCCCGGCGCGGCGCCTGCGTTTCAGCGGCCCGATCCGGGCAGAGCCTCGGACGGTGCCCGGCGACTGCCTTCGCGGAAGGCGAGCAGGCGGTCGATGCGCGCCCGCGCCACCGCCCAGACCAGCGGCACGCAGTCGATCAGCAGCGCCTCGCGCCGCTCCGGGTCCTGCCCGAGCGCCCTCTGTTCGGCGATGGTGCGCGAGAACGCCAGAAAGAAGCTTTCGCTGAAGTCGATCAGCCGCCGATTGTCGGCCATGCTGCCCGCGGGGGCCGAGCGCAGGGTCTCGGCCATGACGAAGGCGATCTGTTCGTTCATCGCCTCCGCCACTTCCCGCGGCACCATCCGGCCCGGCGCGGCGTCGCGGTCGAGGTGATAGAACACCGCGGCGCGGCACAGGCGGAACTCCTGGCGCTGCTCGGGCGTGATGCCGGGCAGTACCGCGCTTTCCTGCGCCGCGCCGACGCGGGCGACCCCCAGCGCCAGCAACAGCGCGGCTGATGCCTTGCGCATCAGAACGGGGCCGCGTCCGGCGGCTGGACGAAGGACGCCAGCACCTTCTTCTCGCCGGCCTTGTCGAACAGGATCGTGAGCTTGTCGCCCTCGACCCCCGTCACCGCGCCATAACCGAACTTGACGTGGAAAACCCGGTCGCCAAGGCCGTGGACGGGGGCCGCCGCGGCGTCGATCACGAGGTTCCGCGCCTCGGCCGGGGCGCCGAGTCCCCGAGCCCCGGCCCGCGCCTGGAGACGCCCCCAGCCGGGGCTGTTGTAGGTCGACGTCTCCCGCGCCCGCATCTCGAGCGCCGAACCGCCCCAGGCGGCTTCCGCCCCGTAGCGCGAACCCGCGAGGCCCGGCGGCGTCAGCACCTCGACATGCGCCTTGGGCAGTTCGTCGACGAAGCGCGAGGGCAGGGCGCTCTGCCACTGGTTGTAGACCCGTCGGTTGGCCGCGAAGCTGACGGTGCACAGCGCCCGCGCGCGCGTGATCCCCACATAGGCGAGACGGCGCTCCTCCTCGAGGCCCTTCGCGCCGCTTTCGTCCATCGAGCGCTGCGACGGGAACAGCCCGTCCTCCCAGCCCGGCAGGAACACGGCGCGGAACTCGAGGCCCTTGGCGGCGTGCAGGGTCATCACGTTGACCTTCTCGGCCGCATCCTCGCGCGCGTTGTCCATCACGAGGGAGACATGGTCGAGGAAGCCGGTGAGGTTCTCGAACTCCTCCAGCGCCTTGACCAGCTCCTTGAGGTTGTCGAGCCGCCCCGGCGCCTCCGGCGACTTGTCCGCCTTCCACATCGCCGCGTAGCCGCTCTCGTCGAGGATCGTCCGCGCGACGTCGACATGGTCGGCGTCGGGCGCGTCCAGCAGGGCGCGCCAGCGCGCGATGCCGTCGAGCAGCCCCTTCAGCGCCCCGCGCGCCCGCGCCGGCAGGCCCCCCGCCGCGCACAGCAGCCGCGCCCCCTCGACCAGCCCGACGCCGTTCTCGCGCGCGATGCGGTTGATCTCGGCCTGCGCCTTGTCGCCGAGGCCCCGCTTGGGCGTGTTCACGATCCGCTCGAAGGCCAGCCCGTCGGCGGTCTGCGCGGCGACGCGGAAATAGGCCATCGCGTCGCGGATTTCGAGCCGTTCGTAGAAGCGCGGGCCGCCGATCACCCGGTAGGGCAGGCCGATGGTCAGGAAGCGGTCCTCGAAGGCGCGCATCTGGTGGCTGGCGCGCACCAGCACCGCCATGTCGTCGAGCGAGACGGGGTCGTGCCCGCGCGAGCCGCCCTGAAGGCGCTCGATCTCCTCGCCGACCCAGCGCGCCTCCTCCTCGCCGTCCCAGTGGCCGATCAGGCGGAGTTTCTCGCCCGCCTCGCCGTCGGTCCACAGCGTCTTGCCGAGGCGGTCGCGGTTGGCGGCGATCACGCCCGCCGCCGCGCCGAGGATGTGGCCGGTGGAGCGGTAGTTCTGTTCGAGCCGGATCACCGTCGCGCCGGGAAAGTCCTTCTCGAAGCGCAGGATGTTGCCGACCTCGGCACCGCGCCAGCCATAGATCGACTGGTCGTCGTCGCCGACGCAGCACAGGTTGCCGGCGGTCCCGGCCAGCAGCCGCAGCCACATGTACTGCGCGACGTTCGTGTCCTGGTATTCGTCCACGAGGATGTAGCGGAACCAGCGGCGGTATTTCGCCAGTACGTCCGGGTGTTCCCGGAATATGCGCACGCAATGCAGCAGCAGGTCGCCGAAATCGGCGGCGTTCAGCGTGCGCAGCCGCGCCTGGTAATCGGCGTAGAGCGCCCCGCCGCGTCCGGCGAAGCCCTGCGCCTCGGCCTCCGGCAGGTTGGCGGGCGTCCAGCCGCGGTTCTTCCAGCGGTCGATTAGCCCCGCCAGCAGCCGCGGCGGCCAGCGCTTCTCGTCGATCCCTTCTGCCGCGACCACCTGCCGGATCAGCCGCAGCTGGTCGTCGGCGTCGAGGATGGTGAAGCCGGGCGTGAGGTCGACCAGCTCGGCATGCCGGCGCAGCAGCTTGACCGACAGGGCGTGGAAGGTGCCGAGCCACGGCATCCCCTCCACCACGCCGCCCACCAGCGCGCCGATGCGCTCGCGCATCTCGCGCGCGGCCCGGTTCGTGAAGGTGACAGCGAGGATCTCGTTGGGCTTCGCCCGGCCGGTGGCGAGAAGATGGGCGATGCGGGCGGTCAGCGCGCGGGTCTTCCCGGTGCCTGCACCCGCCAGCACCAGCACCGCACCCTCGGTCGCCTCGACCGCGGCGCGCTGGGCATCGTTGAGGCCGTCGAGATGGCGCGCGGCCGGCGAGTGCACGAACGGCCGCGCCTGCTCCGAGAGCGGTCGGTCGTCCCAGGCTGCGAAGGCGTCGGCATCGTCCGGCATCTGCATAAGGGCAGCATAGCGCGACCGGGACGGCGGGCCAAGCATATGTTCGTGAAAAGTTCCGGCATGGCCGCTTGCCGGTCGCCGGGCCCGCATCCATATCCGGACGCGAGTGCCATTCGGAGCCGGTTCAAATGTTCTTCAGCAGAAAGCCTGCCGCCATTCCGGACGCCGGCGACGCCCTGCCGGGCCGGGCCGAGCCCATCCCCACCGCCGCGACGCATTTCGTCAACGGGCGTCCGCTGAAGGGGCCGTTTCCCGACGGACTGCGCCGGGCGCTGTTCGGCATGGGCTGCTTCTGGGGCGTCGAGCGCATGTTCTGGGACCGGCCCGGCGTCTGGGTCACCGCGGTCGGTTATGCCGCCGGGCACACGCCCAACCCCACCTACCGCGAGGTCTGCGGCGGCATGACCGGGCACAACGAGGTGGTCCTCGTGCTCTGGGACCCTGCGCTGACCGGCTATGAGGCCCTGCTCAAGACGTTCTGGGAGGGGCACGACCCGACCCAGGGCATGCGGCAGGGCAATGATGTCGGCACGCAGTATCGGTCGGGCATCTACGTCTACGACGAGGCCCAGCGAGCGGCGGCGGAGGCGACACAGGCCGCCTTTGCCGCACGGCTTGCGGCGGCGGGCTACGGACCCGTGACAACCGAGATCCGCGACGCGCCGCCGTTCTATTACGCCGAGGACTATCACCAGCAATATCTGGCGAAGAACCCCGGCGGCTATTGCGGGGTAGGCGGGACGGGCGTGACCTGCCCCGTGGGGATCGCGGCGGCAGGGGCCTGAACCGGTCGGGCATCCGCCGCCCTTCCCGCGGGGCCCGCGTCGCGCTAACCGGTGGTCCCACCCAGCAGCGGAGGCCCCGTGACCACCTGGACCGCCCTCACGACCCTTCCGGGCCGGGCCCCGGCCACGGCGCTCGGCATTGCCCTCGAGGCGCTCGACCCGACGCCCCAGGGTGTCGCCGTCTGCGAGATCGAGGACGGCTCGGGGCTGTGGGAGGTCGGCGGCTATTTCACCGCGCGGCCCGACGAGGTTGCGCTGGCGCTTCTGTCGGCCGTTCACGGGGCCGCCGCCTTCGCCGTGTCCCGGCTCGATGATCGCGACTGGGTGGCCCAGGTGCGACGCGAACTGACGCCGGTGCGCGCCGGGCGCTTCCTTGTCCACGGCACCCATGACGCCGACCGCATTGGCCGCCACGAGGCCGGGCTGCTGGTCGAGGCCGCCATGGCCTTCGGCACCGGCCATCACGCCACAACGCGCGGCTGCCTGCTGGCGCTCGACGGGCTGGCGCGGCGCGGCGCGCGGCCCGGACGGGTCGCCGACGTCGGCTGCGGCACGGCGGTGCTGGCGATGGGCGCGGCGAAGCTGTGGCGCAGGCCGGTCGTGGCCTCGGACATCGATCCCGTCGCCACGGCCACGGCCCGGGCGAATGCGCGCGCCAATGCGCTGGGGCCGCTGTTGCGCGTCGCGACCGCGGCGGGACTGGCCCACCCGCTGCTGAACCGCGGCCCGCGCTACGATCTGGTGTTCGCCAACATCCTGGCGCGGCCGCTCAAGCGGCTGGCGCCGGCCATGACGGCGCGGCTCGCCCCGGGGGGCAGGGTGGTGCTGTCGGGCATGCTCGACGCCCAGGCGCGGGGCGTCGAGGCTGTCTATCGCGGCCATGGCCTGCGCCGCGAGTCGCGCCTGCGCGAGGGCGGCTGGACGACGCTGGTGCTGCGCCGGCCGCTCAGCGGCGGGCGAGCGTGCGCGTGAAGGCGTCGAGGTCGGCGCGCGAGCGGGTCGCATCGGCGAGGCCGATATCGGCGAGCTCGTGGATCGTCATCTGCGACAGTTCGCGCCGCGCGGCATGCGCGGCCATGCGGGCGCGCAGGGCGCGGATCGCCCGCTCGACGGCGACCACGGCGCGGAACAGGCTTTCGGCCCCGAAGGGCGCGGGACGGGCGTACGCGGTGGTGGGCATGACGCGACCTCGGAAACACGCTGTGGCGGCGACGCACCATCACCTCGCCGACCGCCCAGATAATCGGGCCGCGGGCCGCCCGCAATCGGGGCTTCGCGCAGGGCGGGGATGCGCGGCGCGCATGGAATTCTTTACCCGGCTGCAGGGGTTTGCTGCCTTCGTCCACAGGCCGTCGGAAAGCGGCGCCGCGTGTCGCGAAACCGACGCCGGACCCATCCGCCCATGGCGTGCGTTCCCGCTTCGTGCTAGGCATGGCCGGGCAGAGCAGGCGAAAGGGTCGCACCTTATGCGGATCATCGGCGTTGACCCGGGCCTGCGCCGCACCGGCTGGGGCGTGATCGCCGTCGAGGGCGCGCGCCTGTCGCATGTCGCCAATGGGGTCTGCACGGGCGGCGAGGGTGCGATGGGCGACCGTCTCGCCCGCCTGCATGCCGCGCTGTCGGAGGCCCTGGCGCGCTGGCGGCCCGAGGCCGCGGCGCTTGAGCGCACCTTCGTCAACGCCGATCCCGCGGGCGCGCTTGTCCTCGGGCAGGCGCGCGGCGTCGCGCTGCTGGCGCTGGCGCAGGCCGGGCTCGCGGTCGAGGAATACGCCCCGGCGGTCGTCAAGAAGGCGGTGGTCGGCGCGGGGCGCGCCGACAAGGCGCAGGTGGCGCGCATGGTGGCGATGCTGCTGCCCGGGGCGCGGGCCGAGGCCCATGACGCGTGGGATGCCCTCGCGGTGGCGATCTGCCGGGCGCATCGCGGCGCGCTGGCCGACCGCGCCGCGCAGGCCGCGGGGGTCCGCGCGTGATCGGCAAGCTGACGGGCCGGGTGGATTACGTCGCCGAGGACCATGCCCTCATCGACACCGGCGGCGTGGGCTATGTCGTGTTCTGCTCGTCCCGGACGCTGGCGGGGCTGGCGCCGGGGACGGTGGCCGCGCTCTGGACCGACCTGTCGGTGCGCGAGGACGCGCTGACGCTCTACGGCTTCGCCACCGTGGCCGAGCGGGAATGGCGGCGGCTGCTGACCTCGGTGCAGGGGGTGGGCGACCGCGTGGCGCTGGCGATACTCGGCGCGCTGGGGCCGGAGGCGGTGGGCCGCGCGCTGGCGCTGGGCGATGCGGCCACCCTGCGCGCCGCGCCCGGGGTCGGACCGAAGCTGGCGGCGCGCATCGTGAACGAACTGCGCGACAGGGCCCCGGCGGTGATGGCCCTGGGTCCGGCGGCCGAGCGCGCCGCCGTGCCCGCGGACGCGACGCCCGATCGGCCGGCGGCTGCGCGCCGCCGCGCCGCGCCCCCCGATCCCGGCGCCGCCGACGCCGCCGCGGCGCGCGCCGACGCGATGTCGGCGCTGGGCAATCTCGGCTACGGCCCGGCCGAGGCCGCGGGGGCGGTCGCCGCCGCGGCCGCCGCCGACCCGGACGCCGCCGCACCGGCGCTGATCCGCGCCGCGCTGCGCGCGCTGGCCCCGGAGCGATGAGGCGGCCCGCGCGCATGCGCGCCCGCCCCGGGCGCCGCGCGCCTCGCCTCGCGGCGGCCCCGCGTGCGAGGCTTGCCCCATGACCGCATCCGAGCCCGTCCTTCGCCCCGACCGCCTGCCCGAGGACGCGACGGACCGCGCGCTGCGGCCCGACACCTTCGCGGCCTTCGTGGGGCAGGAGGAGGCGAAGGCCAACCTGCGGGTGTTCGTGGGCGCGGCGCGCAAGCGGGCGCAGGCGTTGGATCACGTGCTGCTGCACGGGCCGCCGGGGCTGGGCAAGACCACGCTGGCGCAGATCGTGGCGCGGGAGCTTGGGGTGGGGTTCCGCATGACCTCCGGCCCGGTGATCGCGCGGGCGGGGGATCTGGCGGCGATCCTGACCAACCTCGAACCCCGCGACGTGCTGTTCATCGACGAGATCCATCGGCTGAACCCGGCGGTGGAGGAGATCCTCTATCCCGCGCTCGAGGATTTCGCGCTGGACCTGGTGATCGGCGAGGGGCCGGGCGCGCGGTCGGTGCGCATCGACCTGCAGCCCTTCACGCTGATCGGGGCCACCACGCGGCTGGGGCTGCTGACCACGCCGCTGCGCGACCGCTTCGGCATCCCGACACGGCTGGATTTCTACGACGTGCCGGAGCTGGTGCGGATCGTGGCGCGCGCCGCCGGGCTGATGGGCGCGCCGGCCGATGCGGAGGGCGCGCAGGAGATCGCGCGCCGCGCCCGCGGCACGCCGCGGGTGGCGGGGCGGCTGCTGCGCCGGGTGGCGGATTTCGCGCTGATGGAGGGCGACGGGCGCGTGACCCGGGCGCTGGCCGACCGGGCGCTGACGCGGCTGGGGGTGGACCATGCCGGGCTGGACGGGGCCGACCGGCGTTACCTGAGCCTGATCGCGGAGGCCTATGAGGGCGGGCCGGTCGGCGTCGAGACCATCGCCGCGGCGCTGTCGGAGGCCCGCGACGCGGTGGAGGAGGTGATCGAGCCCTTCCTGCTGCAGCAGGGCTTCATCC
>DAIPIU010000116.1:0-3270 GCA_036770645.1 Rubrimonas sp.
CGGCCGTTCGCGGACTCCCTACGCCAGCATGATCTGGTTCAGGTTCAAAGGGTGCTTCTCAGCCCGCAACCGCGGACGCCCCTGTCGCCCAGGCAGGAGGGACCAGGAACGCCCGCGCTGTCAAGTGCCGCTGGTCGCGACGTCGGCGAGGGTTCCGGCGCAGCGCCATCCCCGTTCCGCCGCGGCGGCGCCCCGTTGCCCGGGAGCGTGGACGCGGTATGACAGCCGCCGCTTCGCGGGGGGAACGCCATGCGCTTCGACGACCACGACCTGGCCACCCTGCTGCGGCTGATGCGGTGGCGCCGGGACGTCCGATGCTTCCGCCCCGACCCAGTGCCCGAGGCTGCGCTGGGACAGCTCGCCGAGGCCATGGCCTTCGCCCCGTCGGTGGGCAACTCGCGGCCCTGGCGCGTGATGCGCGTCGATGATCCGGCCCTGCGCGGGGCCATGCGCGCGCATTTCGAGGCCTGCAACGCCGCCGCCGCCGCGGGCTATGCGGGCGCGCGCCGCGACGCTTACCGCGCGCTGACGCTCGCGGGGATCGACACAGCGCCCGTGCAGCTGGCGGTGTTCACCGAGCTCGATCCGGCCGAAGGCCACGGCCTCGGCCGTCAGACGATACCCGAGACGCTGGCGCAGTCGACCGCGATGGCGGTGTTCGCGTTGTGCCTCGCGGCGCGGGCGCTGAACCTCGGAGTGGGAGTGGTGTCGATCCTCGATCCCGCGCAGGTCCATCGCCTGTTGGAGGCGCCCGCCGCGTGGTGCTTCTGGGGGTGGCTCTGCATCGGTTATCCGGTCGAGGTCGACGACCGTCCGCAGCTTGATCGACTGCGATGGCAGGCGAACCTCGACCCGCCGTGGACGCAGCGCTGACCAGTTCCAGCAGCGGGGCGGCGCCCCTTGGCCACACGACTGTCTGTTCTGGTCGGCCGCAGTGATGCCTCTCTCAGGGACCGATAGCGCACGCCGTATCCGTCGTTGATATCGCGCCTTCGTCTGGGTGCGGCGGCGTGCGGAGGAGCGGCTGTGGCGCGCCTACAGCCGGGCCTGCGTCGCGGTCGGCTGGGGCCCGCTCGTGTCCATACTTGCGGCGGCCTGGGCCTTCCTGCTCAGCCGCCCGGTGGCGGAGCCGTTCTTTTGGACGCCCGCGGGTTTCGTGGTCGGGTCGGCGGTCGCGCTGGCGCTGGCTGTGGCGGCGCGGTTGGTGCGTTTCGCGCGGAATGCGCCGCAGGACTAGGCCAAGCCATGGCGGGTCCGGGCCGCGGCCGGGCGGCCTGGGGCGCGGCCTCTGCAGTTGGCGGCGTGAGGTGCGCTCGGGTCTGGACGGTGCGTGTTTAATATCCGACAAATTCACTTAGGAATCCGACCGAGGCGATGGGAGTCGGCGCGATGCGGACGATGGTGGCGGCGCTGGCGCTTGGCGCCGCGGGGGCGGCTGGATCGGCGGCCGCAGGCTCGGTGGAGATCGAGCTGAACAAGCTCGAACCGCGGCAGGGCGGCTGTCAGGCCTGGCTCGTGGCGCGCAACGGTGGCGAGACGGCGCATGACAGCCTGCGGCTCGACATCGTGTTGTTCGACCGCGACGGCGTGATCGCGCGGCGTCTGGCGGTTGAGGCGGGGCCGCTGCCGCCGGGCAAGACGGCGGTGCGGGCCTTCGTGGCCGAGGGTCTGGCCTGCGAGACGGTGGGCGCGGCGCTGCTGAACGACGTGCTGGCCTGCGGGGGCGGCGCGCCGTGCCTCGGCGCGGTCACGGTCGCCGCCCGGCCGCCCTTGAGCTTCACGAAGTAGGAAGGAGAGGACGCGCCATGGAGCCGACCGCCGCCGCCGGGGCCCAGCCCGCTCAGGGCGCCGCCCAGCTTGCGCAAGGCGCCGCGCCGACCGCAGGGGAGACCGCACTGGCCGGTCCGGGCGCGGGCGCGGTCTCCGCGGCGCCCCAATCTACTGCGGCCGCCTCCGCCGACCCGTCGCCGGTCGCTGGGTCGCAGCCGCCCGCGGGGGCGGAGGGCGCGCTTCCGCCAGCCGACCTCGCCATGCTTCCGACAGACCCGGTCGGTCCCTTCGACCTTGCGGCGCTGGACCGGGCGTGGGAGCTGGCGGCTGCGGGCGGGCCGGTGATGGCGGTGCTGGGGGCGATGTCGGTGGCGGGGCTCGCCATCGTGCTGGCCAAGACGGCGCAGTTCGCGGGCGCGGGGCTCGGCCGCCGCCGCGCCGCCCGCGATGCGCTGGCGCTCGCGGCCCAAGGCCGCGCCGATGCCGCGCTCGCCCGCGCCCGCGCCGCGGGCGGGCCGACTGCAAGCGCGCTGGCCGCGGCCTTGGCGGCGCGGCTCGTCGGCGCGCCGGAGGCCGCCGCGCGCGAGGCGGCGTGGACCGAGGGCGCGCGCGCCGTCGAGGCGCTGCGGGCCTGGACCCGGCCCGTCGAGACCATCGCCAACCTCGCGCCGTTGCTGGGGCTGTTCGGCACGGTGCTGGGCATGATCGCGGCCTTCGCGCGCATGGAGCAGGCGGGGGCGAACGTCGACCCGTCCGTGCTGTCGGGCGGAATCTGGGAGGCGCTGCTGACCACCGCCGCCGGGCTCGCCGTCGCCATCCCGGCCGTGGCCGCAGCCAACTGGCTGGAGCGCCGCGTCGAGCGCGAGGAGCACCTGATCGAAGTGAGCCTCGCCGCGCTGTTCTCGGGCGCGGTGCTCCCCCGCGCCGACGTCGCCCGCGACGCCCTGTGCGCCGACCCCGCGCCCGGCGAGGTCGCGCCGCTCCACCGCCCCGAGCGCGCCCATGCCCCCGTCCTGCGCGGCGTCTGACGGCTGGACCCCGACCGCGCGCCGCAGGCGGCGGCGCGTGGCCGTCGGGCTGACGGCGCTGATCGACGTGGTGTTCATCCTGCTGCTGTTCTTCATGCTGGCGTCCTCGTTCAGCGACTGGCGCGCCATCCGCCTCGACGCCGCCATGGCCGGGCCGGGGGCGGCGGACGCGGGGACCGTGCTGGTGGGCGTGTCGCCCGCGGGCCTCGCCCTCGGGGGTCGGCCGGTTGGCGCGGAGGAGTTGCGCGCGCGGCTGTCGGCCCTCGTTGCCGCCGACCCCTCGCGCCGCGTCGCCCTGCGACCCGCCCCGGGCACGCCCCTTCAGGCGAGCGTGGACGCGCTGGACCTGATCGCGGCGTCGGGGGCCAAGCATGTCGCCCTGTCGATCCCCGGGGGCGGCTGAGATGCGCCGGGCGCGGGCGCGGCGGCGGATCGGGGGCGCGGACGACGGCGTGCTGCCGCTGATCAACGT
>DAIPIU010000072.1:0-14290 GCA_036770645.1 Rubrimonas sp.
TGGCGGCGGGCTTCGCGCTGCTGGCGGTGTTCCGCCATGGCGCGAGCCTCGGCGGATTCGGGGTGTTGAGCCTCTGGCTCCAGGACCGCACCGGTTTTCGCGCCGGCTGGACGCAGATGATCGTCGATGCGGCGGTGTTCGGCCTTGCCCTGCTGGTGCTGGACTTCGCCTCGGTGGCGGTGTCGGCGCTGGGGGCGGCGATCCTGAACCTGATGATCGCGCTGAACCACCGGCGGGACCGCTACGTGGCCATCTGAGCGGCGCGCGCCCCCACGCAGGGCGCGCGCGCGAAGGGTCAGCCGTCCGCGGCGACCTTCAGGCTGATGATGGCGTCGGGGTCGCCCGAGATGGCGCCGTTGCCGGCCTTTGAGCCCTTCTTGATCTCGTCGACATGCTCGATGCCGTCGATGACCTGGCCGAACACGGTGTACTGGCCGTTCAGGAACGACCCTTCCTCGAACATGATGAAGAACTGGCTGTTGGCGCTGTTGGGCGCCTGCGAGCGCGCCATGCCGACCGTGCCGCGCTCGAAGGGCACCTTCGAGAACTCGGCCGGCAGGTTGCCGTATTTCGAACCGCCGGTGCCGGCGCGGCCCGGGTTGAAGCCCTTCAGCGTGTTGCCGTGCTCGACATCGCCGGTCTGGGCCATGAAGCCCTCGATGACGCGGTGGAAGGCGACGCCGTCATAGGCCCCCTCGCGCGCCAGCGTCTTGACCCGCTCGACATGCTTGGGCGCCACGTCGGGCAGAAGCTGGATGGTGACCACGCCGCTGCGCAGGGTCATCAGCAGCGTGTTCTCGGGGTCGGTGATCTCCACGGCGGCGGCCTTTCCGAAGGTGAGGGGCATCAGGAGGGCCGCGGTCAGGGCCGCGGCGCGGCGCGTCAGCATGGGCTGCTCCGGTGTTGCGAACGGGCGCGGACGGTGGCGCGGGCGCGCGGCGGGGTCAACCGCCGAGGCCGAACTTCTCCGCGAGCCGGCGCCGGACGGCGGGCGAGGTGAACTTCGACACGTCGCCGCCCAGCCGCGCGATCTCCTTCACCAGCTTCGAGGCGATGGCCTGGTGGCTGGCCTCGGCCATGAGGAACGCGGTCTCGATCTCGGCGTTCAGCGCCCGGTTCATGCCGACCATCTGGAATTCGTATTCGAAATCGGCCACGGCGCGCAGGCCGCGGATGATGACCGTGGCGCGCACGTCCTCGGCGAAATGGGTCAGCAGGTTCTCGAAGGGCCGCACCTCGGTCGCCGCGCTGGCCTCGGGGCTGCGCAGCGCCGCGATCTCGGCCTCGAGCATCTCGACCCGCTCCTCCAGCGAGAACAGGGGCCCCTTGTCGCGGTTGATCGCGACCCCGATCACCAGCTTGTCCACCAGCTTCATGGCGCGGCGGATGATGTCCGTGTGCCCCAGCGTCACCGGGTCGAAGGTTCCGGGATAAAGACCGATGCGCATCCGCGCCTCCCCCAGCCCGCGCGTGCGCGCCCATGCCGACGCGCGTGCGCGCCCATGCCAAGACGCAAGCGCCTCGCGCGCCGCGGGTCAAGTCCGCGGCGCGGGACGGGACCAGACGCCGCGCCCGGTCGCGGGCCGGGCCGTCACATGCCCCGGATCATGTCCTCGAGCGCGGCCTTCTCCATCTCCATCTCGGAAATGCGATACTTCACGACGTCGCCGATCGAGATGAAGGCGATCATCCTGTTGTCCTCGACCACCGGCATGTGGCGGAAACGGCCCGCCGTCATTCGCCGCAGCAGGCTGCCCGAACGCTCGGCCTTGTCGCAGGTCTCGACGTTGCGGGTCATGACGCTGGAAACGGCGCGGCTGAGACAGGCCGCCCCCTGTTCGGCCAGCACGCGCACCACGTCGCGCTCCGAGATGATGCCGTCGATGGCCGCGCCGTCGCGCGAAACGACGAGCGCGCCGATGCGGTGCTCGGCCATGGCCATGGCGCAGTCCGCGACGGTCGCCTCGGGCCTGATGGTCATGACCTGCCCCGAGCCCTTCTGCTTGAGGATCGCCGTCACGGTCATGCGCGTTGCTCCCTTGGTTTATGTCCTTGTCGCGCAAGACTGCGCCCCCCGGCCCCCCTGCGCAAGCGGCAGGTCGGCGCAGGCCGTGCGCCCGGCGCGCGGCAGGCGGTTGCCGCAGGGCGGCCGCCTTGTTTAACGTGTCGCCGCAGGGCGGTCGGGGCGCCCGGGGAGGGCGGCATGGACGACGCGGCCGAGGCCATCGGGCGGCTCGACGGGCTGATCGCGCGGCTGGGCGCGGCGCTTGCCGCGCGCAAGGCGGCGCTGGAGGCGGCGCTCGCCGAGCGCGACCGGCTGGCAGCGGCGCTGGCCGAGGCCGAGGCCGCGCGCGCCGAGGAGGCCCTGCTGCGGGCCGAGGCGGCCGAGGCGCTCGACCTCGCCATCGCCGAGCTGCGCGCCGCGGACGCGGCCGCGCGCACCGCCTGCGCGGCGGGGGGCTGAGATGGCCGAAATCGACGTGACCGTGTGCGGCCGCAGCTATCGCCTGGGCTGCGAGGACGGGCAGGAACGGCGGCTGGCCGCGCTGGCCGGCGCGCTGGACGCCGAGGCGCGGGCCGTGGCGTCGCAGACCGGCGCGATGTCCGAGTCCAAGGTGCTGCTGATGGCGGCGCTGGTGCTGGCGGACCGGGCGGACGAGACCGAGGCCGCCCTGGCCGCGGCGCAGGCGCGCCTGGCGCAGGCCGAGGCGCTGGAGGCCGAACTCGCCGCCCTGCGCGACCGCGCGCGCCCTGCGCCGGGCACGCCGGCGCTGGACCCCGCGGCCGCGGCGGCGCTGTCTGACGCGGTCGCCCGGCTCGAGGCGCTGGCCGGCGCGGCGGAGGCGGGCGGCGCGTGATCGGCCGGGGGACGGCCGCGCGCGGCGCAAGGCGCGCTTCCCCTGCGCGCGCGGGACGCCTATCTTGTGTGGCGGCGGGCTCTGTCCTTCCCGTGAGAGAGCGACATCCCGGTGGCCTTATCCATCCCTGCGGGAGCTGGCTCTGCGATCGGCCCTGGCCTTTCGCATCCGGCGCCCACCTGGTCAGCCAGGCTCGCGGGGATTCGCGGTATCCACGGTCGCGACGGGCCCGCCACCCGTGACGCCTGAGATCGACGCCCCGCGCCGCGGCGAGGATGCGCTGGCGCAGGCCAAGGCCGCGCTGCGCGCCGCCGCGCAGGCCGCGCGCGGCGCGGCGCGGGCCGACGTGGGCACGGCCTGCCCCGAGGCCGCGACCGCCGGGCTGCTGGCAGCGCTGGCGGGCGCAAGGGTCGTGTCCGGCTATCTGCCGATCCGCGACGAGATCGACCCGCTGCCCGCGCTGTCGCGCCTGCACGCCGACGGCGTCGCGCTGTGCATGCCGGTCGTGGTGGCGCGCGGCGCGCCGCTGGCCTTCCGCCCGTGGACGCCCGGCTGCGCGCTGGAGCGCGGGCCGTTCGGCGTGATGATCCCCGTCGAGGACCGCCCGGCCGTGCCCGAGGCGCTGGTGGTGCCGATGCTGGCCTTCGACCGCAAGGGGCATCGCCTGGGCTATGGCGGGGGCTTCTACGACCGCACGCTGGCGGCCCTGCGCGCGTCGGGCGCGGTCCGCGCCGTCGGCTTCGCCTGGGCCGCGCAGCGGGTGGACGCGGTGCCGCACGACGCCACCGACGCGCGGCTCGACCGGATCGTGACGGAAAGGGAGACGCTGATCCCATGCGGCTGATGTTCCTGGGCGACGTGGTCGGCCGCTCCGGGCGCGACGCCGTGGTGGCGCGGCTGCCCGGGCTGCGCGCGGCGCTTCGGCTCGATTTCGTGGTGGTGAACGCCGAGAACGCCGCCGCCGGCTTCGGGCTTACCGCGAAGATCGCCGAGGACCTGCTTGCCGCGGGGGCGGACTGCCTGACGCTGGGCGACCACGCCTTCGACCAGCGCGAGATGCTGGGCCATCTCGACCGCGAGCCGCGCATCCTGCGCCCGCTGAACATCGCCAGGGGCGCGCCCGGCGCGGGCCTGCGGGTGTTCGAGGCCCCGCGCGGCCGGCGCGTGGCCGTGGCCGTGGCGCTGGGGCGCGTGTTCATGAAGCAGCCCTATGACGACCCGTTCTCGGCGCTGGACGCCGCGCTGCGCGGGGCCGCGCTGGGCGGCGGGGCGGACGCGGTGATCGTCGAGGCGCATGCCGAGGCGACCTCGGAGAAGGCGGCGCTGGGCCTTTGGTGCGACGGCCGCGCCTCGCTGGTGGTGGGCGCCCACACCCATGTGCCCACGGCCGACGCGCGGATCCTGTCGAAGGGCACCGGGTTCCTGTCGGACGCCGGCATGTGCGGCGACTATGGCGGCGTGATCGGGATGGACGCGGGCGAGCCGCTGAAGCGCTTCGTCACGGGCATGGCGGGCGACCGCTTCACGCCCGCGGGCGGCGAGGGCACGGTCTGCGGCGTGGTGGTCGAGACCGACGACGCCACCGGCCTGTGCCGCCGCATCGCCCCCCTGCGCGTCGGCGGCCGCCTGCCCGACGCGGTGCCGGAGCTCTGACGCCCATGATCGTCGCGACCTTCAACATCAACGGGGTGAAGGCGCGCCTTCCCGCGCTGCTCGAATGGCTGCGGGCCCGCGCGCCGGACGTGGCGGCGCTTCAGGAGATCAAGTCGGTCGACGAGGCCTTCCCGCGGGCCGAGATCGAGGATCTCGGCTACAACGTCGAGACCCACGGCCAGAAGGGCTTCAACGGGGTGGCGCTGCTGTCGAAGCGTCCGCTCGAGGACGTGGCGCGCGGGCTTCCGGGCGATGACGGGGACGAACAGGCGCGCTGGATCGAGGCGACGGTCTGCGGCGAGGGCGGCCGCGCGCTGCGGGTCTGCGGGCTTTATCTGCCCAACGGCAACCCCGCCCCGGGCCCGAAATACGACTACAAGCTGGCGTGGATGGAACGGCTCGCGGCCCGCGCGTGCGCCCTGCTGGCCGAGGAGGGGGCGGCGGTCATGCTGGGCGACTACAACGTGATCCCCGAGCCGCGCGACGTGCACGACCCGGCCGCCTGGGCGCAGGACGCGCTGTTCCTGCCGCAGACCCGCGCGGCCTGGCGGCGGATCCTGCACCTGGGCCTCACCGACGCCTACCGCGCGCTGCGCGACGACACCGCCTACACCTTCTGGGACTATCAGGCCGGGGCCTGGCCGAAGAACCAGGGCATCCGCATCGACCACGCCCTGCTGACCCCCCAGGCGGCGGATCTGCTGCGCGGCGTCGGCATCGACCGCGACGCGCGCGACGGCGACAAGCCGTCGGACCATGTCCCGGTCTGGATCGACCTCGCGCTGTGAGCGCTCATTTGAGCTTCAGGCGCCGGATGCGGCTGTAGAGCGTGCTGGGGTTCGTTCCAAGGCGCTCGGCCGCCCCGCCGGGCCCCGCGACGCGCCCGCCCGCGGCCGCGAGCGCATGGCGGATCGAGGCGATCTCGGCGGCCTTGCGCTGCCCGTCGGTCAGGATCGCGCCCGCTTCGGGCGCGGCGGGCGGCGGCGGGGCCTCGCGCGCCAGCGGCAGGTCGAAGGAAAGCCGCCCGCCCCGCGACAGGATCACCGCGCGCTCGATCACGTTCTGCAGTTCGCGCGCGTTGCCGGGCCAGTCGTAACCCGCCAGCCGCTCGGCCGCGGCGCGGGTCAGCACCGGCTCGGGCAGGTTCAGCCGGCGCGCCGACAGGCGCAGGAAATGCGCGGCCAGCGGCGCGATGTCCTCGCGCCGCTCGCGCAGCGGCGCGCAGAGGATGGGGAAGACGTTCAGGCGGAAATAGAGATCCTCGCGGAAGCGCCCGGCCCGGGCCTCGGCGGCGAGGTCGCGGTTGGTGGCGGCGACGATGCGCACGTCGATGCTGCGCGTCGCGGTCTCGCCGACACGCTCGAAGCTGCGCTCCTGCAGCACGCGCAGCAGCTTGGCCTGAAGGTCGAGCGGGATCTCGCCCACCTCGTCGAGGAACAGCGTGCCGCCGTCGGCCAGTTCGAACCGCCCCACCCGGTCGCGCAGCGCGCCGGTGAATGCGCCGCGGGCATGGCCGAAGAACTCGGACTCGAACAGCTCGCGCGGGATGGCGGCGCAGTTGACGCGCACCAGCGGCCGGTCGGCGCGGCGGCTGGCGGCGTGGACGGCCGCGGCCGCCAGTTCCTTGCCCGAGCCGCTTTCGCCGGTGATCAGCACATTGGCGTCGGTGGGCGCCACCAGCGCGATCTGCTCGAGCATCCGCCGCGTGGCAGGCGCGGCGCCGATGATCTGGCCATGGGCGGCGACCGCGCCGATCTCCTCGCGCAGCCAGGCGTTCTCCTGCTCGAGCTTCTCCTTCAGCCGGTCCACCTCGGCCAGCGCCTCGCGCAGCCGGCGCTCGTTCTCGACGCGGTCGCTGATGTCGCGGAACACGATCACCGCGCCGGTCACCGCGCCGCGATCCACGATCGGCGTCGAGGTGTATTCGACCCGGATCGCGGTGCCGTCCTTGCGCCAGAAGAACTCGTCGTCGACCCGGTTCACGCGGGCATGGCGGAAGGCGTTGTAGATCGGGCAGTCGTGGTCGGGATAGGCCGCGCCGTCGGGGCGCGTGTGGTGCATGATCGGGTGGATGCGCCGGCCGATCAGGTCGGCCGCGCTCCAGCCCAGCATGCGTTCGGCGGCGGGGTTGAGGAAGGTCGCCCGCCCCTCGACATCGACGCCGTAGATGCCGTCGCCGGCGGCCGACAGGATCAGTTCGTTCACCCGCTCGGTCTCGCGGAACATGCGCTCGGCCTGCCGCCAGGCGATCAGCCCGTCGCGGGCGTATCCGTCGGCCGCGCTGTCGGCATCGCGGCGCGAGCGTTCCAGCAGGTCATGGGCGTGCAGCAGCAGCAGCGGCCCGTCGGGGCCGGCCAGCGCCCGCCCCTCGTATTCCAGATCGAGCGGCCCGCCGTCGGGGCGCTGCGCAGCCAGCGCCCGCGTCCAGCCCCAGCCGCGCAGCGAGACCTCCTCGGCGAACAGCAGCAGCGCGGGCAGGCTGGCGGGGTGCAGGCGCGAGAAGCGCTCGCCCTCCAGCGACTCGGCCCCGAACAGCCGCGCCGCCGGAGCGTTGGCGGCGCGGATGCGGTCCGTGGCGGGCGCGACGATCAGGCATGGCGCGGGCGCGGCGGTGGCGAGCAGGCGCAGGGCCGGCTCGACCGGTCCCGGCGGCAGGGCGACCGGGTCGCGATATCGCGCAACGGGATTGTGCATTTGCATGATCCACGCATTTGCACGATGCGGTCCGCGGCGCAAGGGCGCGGATTCGCCTTGCCGGGCAGCGGGCGGCCTATCTGGCACGCGGCTTGCTGGTCACTGCGCAACGATGCACCTGACAGCGAGGACCACCGGATGACCGTCACCAGCCTCGGCGACCCGTTCGACCCCGGCGCGAACCTTTCCCACGGCGCCGGCTGCGGCTGCGCGACCTGCGCCCCCGCCGGCGCGGGCGCCGCGGCCGGCCCGTCCGGCGCCGACGACATGCTGGCGCGCACCGTCGAAAGCGCCATCGTACGCTCGGTTTTCGGGCAGCACGACGCCAGCCGCCGCGGCTTCCTGTCGATGGTGGGCGGCGGCGCGCTCGCCGCCGCGCTCGCCTCGGTGATCCCGCTCGAGAAGGTCAAGGCCAACATCGTCTCCGACCTCGGGCCGCTGGAGAAGTCTAAGCTGTCCATCGGCTTCGTGCCGATCACCTGCGCGACCCCGATCATCATGGCCTCGCCGCTGGGCTTCTACCAGCGCTACGGCCTCGACGTGGACGTGGTGAAGACCGCGGGCTGGGCCATCGCGCGCGACAAGTCGCTGAACGGCGAGTACGACGCGAGCCACATGCTGACGCCGATGCCGCTGGCCATGACGCTGGGCGCAGGCTCGACCGCCATGCCCTTCATCATGCCGGCGGTGGAGAACATCAACGGCCAGGCGATCGTGCTGCACAACGACCACAAGGAAAAGCGCGACCCGCAGCAGTGGAAGGGCTTCCGCTTCGGCGTGCCCTTCGAATACTCGATGCACAACTTCCTGCTGCGCTATTACGTCGCCGAGCACGGGCTGGATCCGGACACCGACATCCAGATCCGCGTGGTGCCCCCGCCCGAAATGGTCGCGAACCTCAGCGCCGGCAATCTGGACGGCTACCTGTCGCCCGACCCGTTCAACCAGCGCGCGGTGTGGGAGGGCGTGGGCTTCATCCATCTGCTGACCAAGGACATCTGGGAAGGCCATCCCTGCTGCGCCTTCGCCACCTCGGCCGCCTTCGCGCAAGAGAACCCCAACACCTACGGCGCGCTGCTGCGGGCGATCATCGACGCCACGCAATACGCCTCGAACCCCGACAACCGCGTGGAGATCTCCGAGGCCATCGCGCCGACCAACTATCTCAACCAGCCGGTGCCGGTGATCCAGCAGGTGCTGACGGGCCGTTTCGCCGACGGGCTGGGCAATGTCCAGAACGTGCCGGACCGGATCGATTTCGACCCGTTCCCCTGGCACTCGATGGGCGTCTGGATCCTCACCCAGATGAAGCGCTGGGGCTACATCGAAGGCGACATCGACTATCGCGCCATCGCCGAGCAGGTCTATCTCGCGACCGATGCGGCGGCGGTGATGAAGGAACTCGGCCTCACGCCGCCCGACGTCACCTACAAGTCGCATGTGATCATGGGTAAGACCTTCGATCCGGCCGCGCCCGAGGCCTATGTCGAGTCCTTCGCGATCCGGCGGAGCTGAGATGGCGCTGCCGCTGAACATCCGAGCGGCCATCCTGTCGGTCGCGCTGCTGGCCGCGGGGCTTCTGGTCTGGGAACTGTCGATCCCGGCCCAGAAGGCCGCGGGCGAGCTGACCGAATACGAACTGCTGATGGGCGGCGCGGCGCAGAAGGCCGGGCTGCCCGCCCCTTCGGCGATCTTCGAGAAGGCCTGGGCCGAACTGTCGGACCCGTTCTACGACAAGGGGCCGAACGACAAGGGGATCGGCATCCAGATCGCCTATTCGCTCCAGCGCGTGCTGACGGGCTACTTCATGGCCGCGGCCATCGCCATTCCGCTGGGGTTCCTCATCGGCATGTCGCCGCTGATGTACCGGGCGCTCGACCCGTTCATCCAGGTCCTGCGGCCGATCTCGCCGCTGGCGTGGATGCCGCTGGCGCTGTTCGTGATCCGCGACAGCCAGGCGAGCGCCATCTTCGTGATCTTCATCTGCTCGATCTGGCCGATGCTGATCAACACCGCCTTCGGCGTGGCGGGGGTGCGCCGCGACTGGATCAACGTCGCCCGCACGCATGAGCTGGGACCGCTGCGCACCGCCTTCACGGTGATCCTGCCGGCGGCGGCGCCGACCATCGTGACGGGCATGCGCATCTCGATCGGGATCGCGTGGCTGGTGATCGTGGCGGCCGAGATGCTCGTGGGCGGCACCGGCATCGGCTATTACGTCTGGAACGAGTGGAACAATCTCGACCTGACCTCGGTGATCTTCTCGATCCTGATGATCGGGGTCGTCGGCATGGCGCTCGACGCCGCCTTCGGGCGACTGCAGCGCGCCGTCGCCTTCGCGGAGTAGGGCCATGACCAAACCCTTCGTCAGCATCGAAGGTCTTGCGAAGCGTTTCCCGGCGCCGGGCGGCGCGCCGCTGACCGTGTTCGAGAACGTGTCCTTCGGCGTCGAGCGGGGCGAGTTCGTCTGCATCATCGGCCATTCCGGCTGCGGGAAATCCACCATCCTGAACGTGCTGGCGGGCCTCGACGAGGCGAGCGAGGGCGCGGTGGTGATGGACGGGCGTGAGGTGAAGGGGCCGAGCCTCGACCGGGGCGTGGTGTTCCAGAACTATTCGCTGCTGCCCTGGCTGTCGGCGCTGAAGAACGTCACCTTCGCCGTCGCCGCCCGTCACCGCGACTGGTCGGCGGAGAAGGTGCGGCTGCACGCGCTGCGCTACCTCGAACTCGTCGGGCTGACCGGCGGGGCCGAGCACCGCAAGCCCTCGCAGCTGTCGGGGGGCATGCGGCAGCGCGTGTCCATCGCCCGCGCCTTCGCCACCCAGCCGGAGCTTCTGCTGCTGGACGAGCCCTTCGGCGCGCTCGACGCGCTGACCCGAGGCTCGATCCAGGACGAGCTGCTGCAAATCTGGCAGGGCTCGGGCCAAACCGTGTTCATGATCACGCACGACATCGACGAGGCGATCTATCTGGCCGACCGCATCCTGCTGATGACCAACGGCCCCTTCGCCCATGTCGCCGAGAGCGTGGAGATCTCGCTGCCGCGGCCCCGCGCCCGGGCCGAGATCGTGAACCACCCGCACTACTACGCGATCCGCAACCACCTCGTGCAGTTCCTCGCGGTGCGCTCGAAGGAACTGGGCGGCAAGCCGGTCGCGGATCGCGGCCACCGCCCCCGCGCGGTCCGCTTCGGACCGTCCCCCTCGGACGGCGAGCCCGGGCGACCGGCCCTGCGCGCCGTCCCCATCTGAAAGGAGCCCGCCATGCCCGCCTCCCCCTCCCCCTTCGTCGAGCCGATGATGGACAAGGACGATGTCGCCGCGATGATCGTGGCCAAGAAGAAGCAGGCCGGCCTGAGCTGGGAGGCCATCGCCGAGGCCATCGGCATGTCCCCGGTCTGGACCCATTCCGCCGCCATGGGCATGAACTCGATGCCGGCGGAGAAGGCCGAGGCGCTGGTCAAGTTCCTCGGGCTGCCGCAGGAGGCGGCGGGGGTGCTGGCCGAGTTCCCCACCAAGAAGTGGGACATGGCGGTGCCGACCGACCCCTGCATCTACCGCCTGTACGAGATCGTGGCGGTCTACGGGCAGACCATGAAGGATCTGATCCAGGAGAAGTTCGGGGACGGCATCATGTCGGCCATCGACTTCGACATGCGGATCACCCGTGTCGAGCACCCCAAGGGCGACCGGGTGAAGGTCGAGATGACCGGCAAGTTCCTCAAGTACAACAGCTGGTGAAGGCAGGCCCGCGGAAGGGCCCGCCGCGCGGCCGGCGCGGCGGGGCTTTCGCGTCGGGAGCGGGAAGCGGGCGGGCGACGGCCTGTCCCCACTCGGGACAGTTGTTTTTCCAAGGTTTTCTTGGTTAACGGGTGAAGGATGGGTTAAGGGCGCCCCACAGGCGCGCCAGTGCTCACGCGCCGAGCGCGCGGGCGAGGTCGTCGAGCCGGTCCTGCCCCCAGAACCGCTCGCCCGCCAGCACATAGGTGGGCGAGCCGAACACCAGCGCCGCGATGGCGGCCTCGGTGTTGGCGGCCACCGCCGCCGCCGCCTCCGGCGCGTCGGCCGCCGCCAGCAGGCCGGCGTCGAGCCCCGCATCCGAAAGGATGGCCGCCGCATGGGCGGGGTCCGCGATGTCGCGCTCCTCCGCCCAGACCGCGCGCAGGAAGGCGAAGGACACCGGGCCGGGATCGTCGCCCCGCAGCGCCGCGGCCATGATGACGCGCGCGGCCAGCCCGCCGTCGACCGGCCAGAAGGCGGGGGACGGGTTCACCGGCAGGCCCAGCGCCGCGGCGCGCCGCGCCAGATCCAGCTTGCGGTAGGTCAGGCGCGCCGCCGACTGCCTGAAGGGCGGCACCGTCTCGGTTGCGGCGAACACCTTGCCGATGTCCACCGGCCGATAGGCGATCCGGGCGCCGGCCGCGGCCGCGATGTCGCGCAGCCGCGGCTCGCCCAGATAGGCGAAGCCCGAGAGGGGCGCGTAGAAATACTCGATCTCGGCGCCCATCCCGGTTCTCCCCTGGCTCAGGCTGCGTAGGGCAGACCTTCCTCGATCGGCAGCGCCGGGTCACGCGACCATTCGTTCCACGAGCCGAAATAGATGCGCACGTCCTTCACGCCCGCCTGCTTCAGCGCGAGGAAGCTGTTGGAGGCCCGCGCGCCCTTGAAGCAGTAGAGGTAGACCGGCGTGTCAGGGCCGATGCCGACGGTGGCGAGTTCGGCAAGCACCTCGGCCGGGCCCTTGATCATCGGGCCGGCGGCGGTCGGCTTCATCAGGCGATACCACTCGATCCACTTCGCGCCGGGGATGCGGCCCTTGCGCGGGCAGAAATCCTTGCCGTAGGGCGAGGAGCTGTCGGCGATCCATTCGTCAACGTCGCGCACGTCGAGGATGGCGACATCGGGGTTCGACAGCGCGGCCAGCATGTCGTCCTTGGTCAGCATCAGCGCCGCGCCGGCCGGATCGACGGGGAAGGCCGCGGGCGTCGGCGCGGGCGTCTCGGTCGAGAGGTCGTAGCCGGCCGCGGTCCACGCCTCGATGCCGCCATGCAGGACGGCGGCCTTCGGATAGCCGAGCACGCCCAGCAGGTAGTAGCCACGGCAGGACTGGCCGAAGCCGGTGTTCATCGACTGCTCGTAGAGCACGGCCGTCTCGGCCCCGGACAGGCCCGCGGTGCCGAAGGCGGCGGCGAACTTGTCCATCAGCGCCGCCATGCCGTCCGCGTCGGAGGTGGCGAGGTAGGTGAAGATGTCGTGGATGTTCACGGCGCCGGGGATGTGGCCGGCGGCGTAGGCCTCGGGCGAGCGGGTGTCGATGATCACCGCGCCCTCCATCTCGATCAGCTCCTGGGGGGTCAACAGCGCCTTGGTCATGCGGGTTCTCCTCTGCTGGACGGGGGGGTGGCCGGGCGGCGTCTGGCGGCCGCCTCGGCTTGTCAGGTGCCGAGATCGGCGAGCATCTTGCGCAGCTGCTTGGTGGCCGGCGTCACGATGGCCACGAAATAGGCCTCGCGCAGGCGGCGCTGGGCCTCGCCATGGGTGACGTAGCCGCGCGCGCCGCAGTGCAGCATGGCGTTGTGGGCGGCGGCCACCGCCTCGTCCCCCGCCGCGAGCCGGGCCTTGATGACGCGGATGAAATAGTCGCGCGACAGGTCGTGCGGGGTTTCCGCCAGCGCGTAGACCTCGGCCTTCATGGCGGCCAGCCGCTCGGCGAAATGTTCGGGCTGGTCCGGCAGGTGGCGGTTCACATGGCCGAGCTGCGGCTTCACCTGCTCCATCAGGTCGATGCAGCCCTGGATCATGCCGAAGGCCATGCCGGCCTGGAGCAGGATGAAGCCCGCCCGGATGCGCGGGATGTAGGCGTCGATGGGGTCGGCGAGGATCTGGCTGTCGGGCACCAGCGCGTCGCGGCACTGCACGCCGAAGGTGCGCGTGCCCTCGAGCGCCACGAAATGGTCGTTGGCGGTCAGCTTCACGCCCTCGCCCGAACCGTGGATCACGGCCATGGCGCGCGACCCGTCCTCCTTCTCGAACACGATCGCGAACCAGCTGTCGGGGCCGATGTTCGACACCCAGGGCAGCGCGCCGCGCACGACGTAGCCGCCTTCGGTGCGCGCGCCCTTCAGCTTCATGGTCTCGATGCCGAAGATCGTCTTCATCGGGTTGGACAGGCCGGTGCCACCGAGCACCGCGCCGCTCGCGACCTGCGGGCCCAGCCCCTCGTGCAGGGCTGCGTTGTCGGAATTGTAGATGTACCAGCCCAGCGCGGACTGGCACCACATGCAGAAGGCGGTGGACAGGCACAGCTCCCCTGCCCGCGCCATCGCGTCGATGGTGGTGCGCAGGTCGAAGGTCTCGCCCAGCCGCGGCAGGTGGTGGCGGTAGGCCCCGGCCTCGCCGAAGGCGCGCAGCACCGCCTCGGGATACAGCCCGTCGGCGTCGATGGCGCGGGTGATCGGGGCCAGCCGGTCGGCGGCGATGCCGTCGACCGCCCGGAGCACGGCGGCGCGGGCGGGCGAGGGCGCGGCGCGGGCGGCGTCGATGGGCGTCATGATCGTCATGGGTCGGCGTCCGGCTGGGGGATGGGCCGGGGCGCGCCGCGCGCCCCGGCGGATGGCGTCGGCCGGGCGTCAGGCCGGCACGATCTCCATCGCCACGGGGCGCGAGAAGGTGTTGAACACCGGCGACCATTTGGCGACATGGGCGATCAGCGCGTCGATCTTCTCCTTGGGCGCGTCGGCGTCCATGTGGACCTTGATGCGCACGTCGGTGAAGCCGACCGGCTTTTCCGACTGGTCGCCCGTGCCCCAGACGGCGGAGATGTTGAGGTCGCCCTCGAGTTCCAGCTCGAGCGAGCGCACGAGGATGCCCTGGTGCACGGCGTTCGCGTGCAGGCCGACGCAGATGCAGGACCCGAGCGCGGCCAGCGACGCCTCGGACGGGTTCGGCGCGGTGTCGTCGCCCAGAAGGCCCGGCGGCTCGTCCACGATGTAGGGTTCGAGGTCGCGGATGTAGTTGGCGTGCCGGAAGCGGCCCTCGGCCACGGTCTTGCACTTCAGCGTCTTGATCGCCTGCGGGTTCTCCTTG
>DAIPIU010000010.1:0-4073 GCA_036770645.1 Rubrimonas sp.
GAGGACAGCTACATCCTCGAGGCGGGCTTCGACCGGCTGAACGGCGTCGATTTCCGCAAGGGCTGCTATGTCGGGCAGGAGGTCACGGCGCGGATGCGCCACAAGACCGAGCTTCGCAAGGGGCTGGTGCGCGTGACGGTGGCGGGCGACGCCCCGCCCCCGGGGGCCGAGGTCGCCGATGAGGACGGCCGCCCCGCCGGCACGCTGTTCACGGTCGCGGGCGGCGAGGGCCTCGCCCACCTGCGCTTCGACCGCGCGGAAGGCCCCCTGCGCGCGGGCGAGGCGACGCTGCGCCGCGTCGCGCAGGGGTGAGGGCGGCGGGGCGGGGGGGCGTCACGAGGTGGGGACGGTTGAATTCGTTGGGGGATCTTGGTTAACGGGTTGAGGAAGGGTGAATTTCGGGTGGCGGCGGGGGGCGTCCCGGGCGCGGCAGGCTGGAATGCGCGCAAGAAACGCCCCGACCAACCGCGAGGGCGTTTCTGCGCCGAAACGCCCCGAGGCCGCCGCGGCCCGCCCCGATCAGCGTCGGGACGGCGGCGGACAATGATCCGCATCAAAGGCGAGCCCTCGGCTTGCCGCTAGTTTCGGATGGCCACTCGCCGAGAGGGCGGGTTCAGGCGGACGCGCGGCCAAGCGACGGAGCCGGCACGGAATGTCGGCCGAACGGGAGAGTTCCATGAGCACGGACCATGACGGGCGCCATTCAAACCCGGATGCAGAACATCCGGAGGGATCAGGCGTCGAGGCTTCGCGCCGCCGGTTCTTCCGGCTCTCGGCCGCCACCTCGGCCGCTGCGTTGGGCGGCCTCGCCGCTTCTGCGGCCTACGCCGACGACAGCTTGGCCATGGCGGGGCGCGGCAACAGGCCAGCCTGGGCGCCCACGAAATACCTGATCGATTGCCATACCCACCTCGGCTCCGGACCGACGGTCGCGGAACTGGCGCCGAGCATCCGCAGTTCCGCGGACTGGGGCGCGCTCCGCAGCACGCAGCCGGAAAAGTTCGCCCAGGCCTTCAGCGAAGACGCCGTGGACGATTCCGCGGTTCTGCTGGGGGCGATGGACAGGTTCGGCGTCACGCACGCCATCATCCAGTCCGCGCCCGCCAAGGGCACCAGCAACCAGATGGTGCTTGACGCCGCCGCGAACAGCAACGGGCGGTTCTTCCCGATCTACCGCCCCGAAGCGATCTCGAATGCCGCCGCACGGGGGACGCTGGGTGTGGATTATGGCGGCGAAGTCAGCGCGGTCGTGCGCCAGATCGCCGATGAACTGGCAAGTCCGGCCATGAGCGCCACGCTTGGCGTGGGTGAGGTCGTGCCGATCACCACCGAAATCCATCCGGCCAGGATCGTCCGCGACATGGCACCGATCATGGAGGTGCTTCAGGCGCGGGGCGATCTGCCCATCATGTTCCCGACCGGATACACGGGCTGGAAAGGCGTGCACTACTACGTCTTTTCTCCTGTCTGGGCGGACGAGGTGGCAGGGACCTTCCCGACGGTGCCCATTGTCTTCACGAAGATGGGGCGGGGCATCCAGGCGTCCTTCGACGCCTGCCTCGGCGTGGCGATGCGCAACGCCAATGTCTACTTCGACATGACCGACACCACAGCAGAGCACCTGCGCCACGCGATTTCCGTCATCGGCGCGGACCGGATCATGTATGGCAGCGACCTGAGCGCCATGTCGGCGTACCATTCGACGCTGGACAATCTGAGAACCGCCATCGAGGCCCGGCTGTCTGCCGACGAGCGTGAGCAGATCGCCTGGAAAACGGCGAATCAGGTCTACAAGCTCGGTTTGGAGGGCTGATCCAAGCGCGGGGCGCGTCGCCGAACGGGATTGAACGGAGCCGCCGGCGCGGCTTGGGGCCAGCTTCGCGGGCGGCGTTCCCGACTGGAAGGCGGGGTCTCTCGGGCCGCCTTCCGGACGGAAGCTTTCCGATGGCGGGGGCCAGCCCTCGGCGTTGCAGCTGGAGGCGACGGAAGCTCGCAGCGACCGTCCGCCTTCCGCGCATCCCCGCCCCGCCCCGCCCCGCCGCCCCCATCCCTCACGCCGTCCAGTCGTCGATCGCGCGGATGTCGTCGTCGGTCATGCCGATGTGGTGGGCGATCTCGTGCACCAGCACGTGGCGGACCAGCGCGCCGAGGGGGACGTCGCCGCGGTCGGCCCATTCCTCGAGGATCGGGCGGCGGAACAGGGTGACCATGGGCGGGCCGTCGGCGAGCCCCGCCTCGCCGCGCAGGTCGGGGCCGCTGTAGACGCCGGTGATCTCGAACGGGTCCTCGGCGCCCAGTTCGTCCAGCAGGTCGTCGTCGGGGAAGTCCTCGACCGTCAGCACGACGTCGCGGCACAGGGCGCGGAAGCGCGGCGGCAGCGCGGCCAGCCCGTCGCGGGCCAGCGCGTCGATGTCGGCCAGCGACGGGGCCGGCAGGTGGTCGAAGGTCTCGCCGCGTCCGTTGCGCGCCATCGCGTCATCCCCCCGCCGGGCCGTGGCGCAGCGCCCCGGCCGCATCCTCGTCCGCCCGCGCCTCGCCGCGGGCGCGCAGGTGGTTCAGATGCGCCACCGCCTCGACCGTTGCCAGCGTCCATTCGCCGTCCGAGATCGCGCGCTGGTAAATCGGCGCGAAGGCCTCGACCGCGGTCAGGGGGCCGCGCGCCATGGCGGCGCGCAGGCGGTCGAGCGCCGCGTGGTGGCCGGCCGCCAGCGCCGCGAAGCGCGCCTTCAGGCCGCGGAAGGGCCGCCCGTGGCCGGGCAGCGCCAGGCGGGCGTCGTCGGACAGGGCGCCCAGCCGCGCGCAGGATTCCAGCCACTCCGACAGCGGGTCGGCCTCGGGCTCGGTGGCGTAGACGCCGATGTTGGGCGAGATGCGGCCCAGCGCCTGATCGCCGGTCAGCGCCAGCGCGCCGTCCTCGCTGAACAGCGTCGCGTGCTCGGGCGCGTGGCCGCCGCCGCAGACCACCCGCCAGTCGCGCCCCCCGGCGCGGATCCGCGCGCCGTCCGCGATGCGGCGGAAGCCGCGCGGCAGGGGGGCCACGACGCGGGAGAAGTTGAAGGGCTCGACCTCCGCATGGGCCGCGAGGCGGGCCGCGTCCCAGCCGGCGCGGCGCCAGAAGCGCAGCGTCTCGGGGCGCGGGCGGTCCTCGTGGTCGAGCGTCAGCATGCGCGCGAACAGCCAGGCGGTGCGGGTGGTCCAGAGCTCCGCCCCCTCGGCCATCAGCATCGCGGCCAGCCCGATGTGGTCGGGGTGGTGGTGGGTGGCGATCACCCGCGTCACCGGCCGCCCGCCCAGCGGCCCCGCGCGCAGGGCCGCCCAGGCGGCGCGCCCGCGGTCCCAGTCCAGCCCGGCGTCGACCACGGTCCAGCCGTCGCCGTCGTCCAGCGCGTAGACGTTGACGTGGTCGAGCCGCATCGGCAGCGGCAGGCGCGCCCAGAGCACGCCCTCCGCCACCTCCACGGCCTCGCCGAAGCCGGGAGGATCGTCGAAGGGCTGGACGATGGATGCGGCGGTCACGGCGCCAGCCGGTCGAGCGGCACCGCGGCCAGAACTGCCGCCCCGTCCGTCGCGGCGGCGCAGAGCGCGGGCACGGCGATCAGCTCGCGGCGCAGGAAGAACGCCGCGAGCGGCGCGGCGCCGGGGTCGAGCGCGGCGGCGCGGACCAGCATCGCGCCGCCCAGCGTCAGCGCCCAGGCGCGCAGATAGGGCTCCGCCCCGGCGGCCCTGTCCGCGGCCGAGGCGCCGAGCATCCAGCCGGTCGCCCCCTCCAGCGCGGCCAGCGCCGGGCGCAGCGCGGGTTCGGCCCCCGCGTCGCGGCCGATCCCTGCCAGCAGCGCGCCCGCCGCCGCCCCGCCATCCGCCAGCTTGCGGCCCACGAGGTCCATGGCCTGCACGCCGTTGGTCCCCTCGTAGATCGCCGCCACCCGCGCGTCGCGGGCAAGCTGGGCGGCGCCGGCATCCTCGACATAGCCGAGGCCCCCCAGCACCTGCACCGCCAGATGCGCCGCCTCGTTGCCGACATCGGTGGCGAAGGCCTTGGCGATGGGCGTCAGGAAGGCGCAGCGCGCCGCGGC
>DAIPIU010000010.1:4173-28930 GCA_036770645.1 Rubrimonas sp.
CCGCGGCGGCGCAGAGGATGGCGCGCGCGGCCTCGGTGCGGGCGCGCATGCTCAGCAGCATCCGCCGCACGTCGGCGTGGTCGGCGATGGGGCCGTCGCGGGCCCCCAGCCCCCCGGAGGCGGCGTCGGTGCGCCCCTGCCGCCGCGCCAGCGCGTGGTCGAGCGCGATCTGGCAGGCGGCCTCGGCCGCGCCCACGCCCTGCGCCGCGACGGTGAGGCGGGCGCTGTTCATCATGGTGAACATGGCGGCGAGGCCGCGGTGGGGCTCGCCGATCAGCCAGGCGGTCGCGCCCTCATAGGCCATGACGCAGGTGGGCGAGGCGTGCAGCCCCATCTTGCGCTCGAGCCGCAGGGGCCGCAGCGCGTTGGCGGCGCCGAGGCCCGCCCCGTCCGGCAGGCGTTTCGGGGCGAGGAACAGCGACACGCCGCGCGCGCCCGGCGGCGCGCCGGGCAGGCGGGCGAGCACGAGGTGCGAGACGTTCTCCGCCGCGTCGTGGTCGCCCCAGGAGATGTAGATCTTCTCGCCGGTCAGGCAGAAGGTCCCGTCGGGCGCGGGTTCGGCCCGCGTCGTCAGCGCGCCGACATCCGAGCCGGCGCCGGCCTCGGTGAGGTTCATGGTGCCGGTCCAGCGCCCGGCGCAGAGCTCCGGCAGCCAGCGCGCTCGGATCCAGTCCGGCGCATGGGCCTCCAGGGCATCGACATGGCCCATGCTCAGCAGCAGCGGGATCGACAGCGACAGGTTGGCCCCGCTGGCCAGTTCGACCGCGGCGCAGGCCCAGGATTGCGGCAGCCCGGCCCCGCCATGGGCAGGGTCGGCGGTCAGCCCCGGCCAGCCGCCCGCGCCGATGGCGGCCCACCCGGCGGCGAACCCCGCGGGCAGGCGAACCGCGCCGTCGCCCAGCCTCGCGCCCTCGCGGTCGCCGGGGGCGTCGAGCGGGGCGAGCACGCCTTCCGCCAGCCGCCCGGCCTCGGCCAGGACGGCGTCGCGGGTCTCCGCCGTCGCCTCGGCGAAGCGCGGCAGGGCGGGCAGCCGGTCGGCCCCCGCCAGCGCCAGGGCGTTGCGCAGGCGCGCGAGCGGCGCGCGGAACCGGCCTGCCATCGCAGTCTCCCGTGACGGCGCGGCTGGACGCGCGCCGCGCGCCGGGGATGATAGGGTGCGGGGCGGGCCGCGCAATCGCGGCGGCGGGAGGGGGCGATGGCCGCGGCGGTCTGGACGGCGGACGGGGTGGACGCGGCGGCGGCGCGGCTGGCGGCGGGCGGGCTCGTGGCCTTTCCGACCGAGACGGTCTACGGGCTCGGCGCGCTGGCGGGGGATCCGGCGGCCGTGGCGCGGGTGTTCGCCGCCAAGGACCGGCCGGCCTTCAACCCGCTGATCGCCCATGTCCCCGACGCCGAGGCCGCCGGGCGGCTGGTCGACCTGCCGCCCGAGGGCGCGCGGCTCGCGGCGGCCTTCTGGCCGGGCCCGCTGACGCTGGTGGCCCCGCGCAGGCCGGGGGGCGACCTGTGCGACCTCTGCGCCGCGGGGCTGGGGACGGCGGCGGTCCGCGTGCCGGCGCATCCGCTCGCGCGCGCGCTGCTGGCGGCGGCGGGGCGGCCGGTCGCGGCGCCGTCGGCCAACCGCTCGGGCCTGCTGTCGCCAACGACGGCCGCGCATGTCCTCGAGGGGCTGGGCGACGCCATCGACGGGGTTCTGGACGGCGGGCCCTGCGCGGTGGGGGTCGAGTCGACCATCATCGGCTGGGAGGACGGCGCGCCGGTGCTGCTGCGCCCCGGGGGCCTGCCGGCCGAGGCGCTGGAGGCCGCGCTGGGCCGCGCGCTGCGCCCGTCGCGCGGGGCGGGGGTCGCCGCGCCGGGCATGCTGGCGAGCCATTACGCGCCGCGGGCACGGCTGCGCCCCGATGCCGCCGCGCCGGCACCGGGCGAGGCCTGGCTGGGCTTCGGGCCCGGGCCGGCGGCGGCGGCCCCGTCGCTGAACCTGTCGCCCGGGGGCGACCTGACCGAGGCCGCCGCGAACCTGTTCGCCCACCTGCGCGCGCTGGACGCCGCGCTGGGCGGTGCGGGCGCCATCGCCGTCGCGCCCATCCCCGACCGCGGGCTGGGCCGCGCCATCCGCGACCGGCTGGCCCGCGCCGCCGCCCCGCGACCCTGACCCGGAAATCGGACCGCGAGCCGCCCATGCCCCCCGAGTCCGCCCCCGAGTCCGCCCCCGCGGCGCACGCCGCGGCGCCGCAGATGCCCGCCGCGGGCGCGCCCGCGAACCCCGCCCGCGAGGCGGCGCCGGACGCCGCGCCCGAGGCCGCCGAGCCGCGCGCCTTCGGCGCGACAGAGGCCGCCCAGCCGCGCGCCTCCGGCGCGGCCCGCGTCGCCGCCAAGGCGCGCGACGGCGCCAGCGTCCTCGACGCGCTCGAGGAGCGGGGGTGCTGCAAGTGCCGCCTGCCCCGGGTCCGGCGCGGGGCGGCGCTAGAGGCGGTGATGCTGAACACCGCCGGCGGCATCACCGGCGGCGACCGGCTGTCCTATGCGGCCGAGGCCGGGCCGGGGACATGGCTGACCGTGGCCAGCCAGACCGCCGAGCGCGCCTACCGCGTCCGCGGGCCAGAGGTCGGCCGCGTCGAGACCCGCCTGCGCGCGGGTCCCGGCGCGCGGCTGGAATGGCTGGCGCAGGAGACCATCCTGTTCGACGGCTGCGCGCTCGAGCGCCGCACCGTCGTCGACATCGCCGGGGACGCGACGCTGCTGCTTGTCGAGCCGCGCGTGCTGGGCCGCGCGGCCATGGGCGAGACCGTGCGCGCGGCGCGGCTGCGCGATGCGCTCGACCTGCGGCGGGATGGGCGACTCATCTGGGCGGACCGGCTGCGACTCGACGGCGACGCGGCGCGCGCCACATCCTCCCTCGCGACGCTGGGCGGCGCGCTTGCCTTCGCGACGCTCGTTTATGCGGCAACCGACGCGGAATCGCGCCTTTCAAGGGCGCGCGACCTTCTGGGGGACGGGGATGCGGCCGCTTCGGCCTTTGACGGAACGCTCGTGGCGCGTATCGTTTCACCGAACGGTTACGATCTGCGCCAAAGGTTGGCTGCGTTCCTCGCGGGGTTCCGCGATCTGCCCCTGCCGCGCGTCTGGGAGATGTGAATGCTGCTGACGCCGCGCGAGAGGGACAAGCTGATGGTGGCGATGGCCGCCGAGGTCGCGCGTCGCCGTCTGGCCCGGGGCGTGAAACTGAACCACCCCGAGGCCGTGGCCCTGATCACCGACTTCGTGGTCGAGGGCGCGCGGGACGGCCGCACGGTGGCGGAGCTGATGTCCGCGGGCGCGGGGGTGATCGCCCGCGACCAGGTGATGCAGGGTGTCGCCGAGATGATCCACGACGTCCAGGTCGAGGCGACCTTCCCGGACGGCACCAAGCTCGTCACCGTCCACGAACCGATCCGCTGAGGAAGGGAGCCGGCATGAACAAACTGATCGAAGCGCTGTCGGAACTGCTCGACCGCGTGCTGCCCCGGCCGGAACCCGAGCGCATCCCCGTGCGCGTGCGTCCCGACCCGCGCCGCCGCTGACGGACACCGACGACGGAAGCCCGCGACGGTTCGATGCGTCGCGGCATTGCCCAGCAGTGGACGGAGCCCGCCCATGATCCCCGGCGAAATCCTGCCGATGGCCGGCGAGATCGAGATCAACGCCGGCGCGCCGCGGCTGAGCCTGCGCGTCGCCAACACCGGCGACCGTCCGGTGCAGGTGGGCAGCCACTACCACTTCGCCGAGACCAACCCGGCGCTGGATTTCGACCGCGCGGCCGCCCGCGGCATGCGCCTCGACATCGCCGCCGGCACCGCGGTGCGCTTCGAGCCCGGGCAGATGCGCGACGTGACGCTGGTGCCCCTGGGCGGGGCGCGCATCGTCTTCGGCTTCAACCAGGCGGTGATGGGGCCGCTGTGACGGGATAGCCCCGACGGGGCGCGCGCCGACCGGCCATGCGGAAGCGACCGGCCGATCCGGTCCGGCCTCGGCAAGTAAAATTGTAGCGAAAATAGGGCAATGATTTCAGATGTCCCCACTTGGGACAGCGCAGGGTGCGCCCGCCCTCCCCGCTCCGGACGGCCGCCGCGCTATCCCGCCTCGTCCTCGCCGCGGCCCAGCAGCGACAGCGGCCGCGCCGCGATCCCGTTCAGCGCCGCCCAGCGGCACAGCGCCTCCTCCGCCCCGTGCGTGACCCAGACCTGCCCGGCCCCGGTCTCGACGATGGTGGCGGTCAGCTCGTCCCAGTCGGCGTGGTCCGAGATCACCAGCGGCAGCTCGACCCCCCGCTGGCGCGCCCGCTGGCGCACCCGCATCCAGCCCGAGGCGGCGCAGACCAGCGCGTCGGGCAGGCGGCGCGCCCAGCGGTCGGCCAGCGCCGAGGGCGGCGCGAGCACCACCTGCCCCGCCAGCGCCGCGCGGTCGGCCACGGTGGCCGGGGCGAGCGGCCCGAGGGCCACCCCCTCGGCCTCGTAGAGCGCGCAGAGCGGCGCGAGCGCGCCGTGCAGGTAGATGGTGCGGTCCCAGCCCGCCGCCCGCAGCTCGGCGATCAGGCGCTGCGCCTTGCCCAGCGCATAGACGCCCACCGCATGCGCGCGGTCGGGGAACAGCGCCAGCGAGCGCAGCAGGCGGGCGACCTCGGCCGATGCCGGGGGATGGCGGAACACCGGCAGGCCGAAGGTCGCCTCGGTCACGAACAGGTCGCAGGGCACCGGCTCGAAGGGCGCGCAGGTGGGGTCGGGCCGGCGCTTGTAGTCGCCCGAGACGACCGCGCGCCGGCCGCCGGCCTCGATCACGACCTGCGCGGCCCCGAGCACATGGCCCGAGGGGACGAGCCGCAGCACGGCATCGCCGATCCGCAGGGCTTCGCCATAGGCGAGCGCCTGGGTGGACCCGAAAGCCACCGCCCCCCAGCGCGCGGCCGCGATGCGCAGGGTCTGGGGCGTCGCCAGCGCCGCGCCGTGGCCGGGGCGGCAATGGTCGGCATGGCCGTGGGTGATGGCTGCCCGCGGCACGGGCCGCACGGGATCGATGTGGAAGCCGCCGGCCGGGCAATAGAGCCCGGCCTCGGTCAGGATCAGGGGCGACGCCGCAGCCATGGCAGATGGATGCGATGCGGCGTCGGGCCTGCGCAAGGGCCGCGACGGCGGGCGGTCGCCGCGCCCATTGACGTCGGGGCGGCGCCGCGGCACTGGCTTTGCACCGCAAGCAGCCGGGAGCAGCCGCGATGCCAGCATTCCTCATCCGCAAGGCCGCGATGCTGCTCGCGGCGCTGTCGCTCGCGGCCTGCGGCGTCAGCCTGGCCCCGCAGCGCACCGCGCCGCCCAAGGCGTATTTCGAGACGGTCCAGCCGCTCGCGGGCCCCAACCTGCGGATATGGTCCGACGAATTCGATGTCGAGCGGCAGGAGATGGTCCGCGCGCGCCAGCGCGCGACGCTGACCGAGCGCTGGCGCGGGGCGGGCCGGCCGTCGGAGGGCGTGCGGCAGGACATCCTCGCGCTGTCAGGCGGCGGGCCGGACGGGGCCTTCGCCGCGGGCCTGCTGAACGGCTGGACCAAGACCGGCACCCGACCGGACTTCGACGTCGTGACCGGCATCAGCGTCGGCGCGCTGATCGCGCCCTTCGCCTTCGCCGGCTCCGACTACGACGACGACCTGCGGCGGATCTTCACGGAGTTCGGCACGCGGGACGTGGCCGAGCTGCAGCTGATTTCGGTGCTGCGCGGCGCGCTGGGCGTGGCCGACACCCAGCCGCTGCGCCGCCAGATCCGCGCCTTCATCGACGCGGACATGCTGAAGCGGGTCGCCGACAAGAGCCGCGACGGCGGGCTGCTGCTGGTCGGCACCACCAACATCGACGCCGGCCGCCCGGTGCTGTGGAACCTCGGCGAGATCGCCGAGCTCGGCGACGCGGAGCTGTTCGCCGACGTGATGCTGGCCTCCGCCTCGATCCCCGGGGCCTTCCCGCCCGTGCTGATCGAGGTCACCAACGGCCGCGAGACCTTCACCGAATTCCACGTCGACGGGGGCGTCACCCATTCGGTGATCCTCGGCCCCGAGGGGTCGGGCGACACGATGCCCCGCGACCTGCCCTTCCCGGTCCGCCGGACGATCTACGTCGTCCAGAACAACCAGCTCGCGCCGGCCTACCGCCCGGTCGAGCCGCGGCTGCCCTCCATCGCCGCGCGCTCGCTCAGCACGCTGATCAGGGTGCAGACCGCGGCGGATCTCGCCGCGATCTACCGCATGGCGGAGGCGGCGGACGCCGACTTCCGCCTCGCCTTCGTGCCGCCCGGCTTCGACGCGCCCTCGACCACCTCCTTCGACACGGAATACATGCGCACGCTGTTTGCCCGCGCCGAGGAGATGGGGCGCGACGGCTATCCGTGGTTCGACGCGCCGCCGGCCGCGCTGGGGCGGCAGTCGCTGCAGGCGGAGCTGAGGCGCATCGCCGACAGCGTGGCCGAGGCCGAGGCCGACTGATCCGCCGTCAGAACACGCCGACGTTGAGCGCCAGCGCGACCACCACGACCAGGGCCGAGACGGGGATCAGCACCGCCACCACCGCGATGTCCATGTAGGACGTGCGGTGGTTGAGGCCGCAGATCGCCAGCAGGGTGATCACCGCCCCGTTGTGCGGCAGGCAGTCGAACCCGCCGGACGAGATCGCCGCCACCCGGTGCAGGATCTCGGGCGGGATGTTCACGGCGTTCGCCATCTCGAGGTAGGTCGCGCCCAGAGTCTGCAGCGCGATCGACATGCCGCCCGAGGCCGAGCCGGTAATGCCCGCGAGCGCATTGACCGCGATGGCCAGCGAGATCAGCGGGTTGTCGGTGATGCCGGAGGTCACGGCCGTCTTGATGATCGCGAAGGCCGGCAGCGCTGCGATGACCGTGCCGTAGCCGACCTCGGAGGCGGTGTTGAAGATCGGCAGCAGCGACCCCATCGTGCCGGCATTCAGCGTCGTCTGGAAGCTTTCGAGCCGCCTGCGCAACAGGATCACGTTGGTGGCGATGGCCAGCACCAGCGCGACGATGATGGCCCAGAGCCCCGCCACGTCCTGCAGCCGCACGCCGCCGAACTGCGGCTCGGCCAGGTAGGAGGCGTCGATGTAGGGGAACACGACCTTCGACAGCAGGAAGTTGACGACGATCACCACCACGATGGGCGCGGCTGCCACCGCCAGAGGCGGCAGGTCGCGCGTGTCGACGGCCGCGGCGCCCTGCGGCTCCGCCACCGGCTCGCCATAGCCCTCGCCCTTCGCCATCGAGATGCGCCAGTTCAGCCACAGCACGCCGCCGCCCAGCATGATCAGCGCGGCGATGATGCCCAGACCCGGCGCGGCGAAGGCGTCGGTGCCGAAGAACGGGATCGGGATGGCGTTCTGGATCGCCGGCGTGCCCGGCAGCGCGGTCATGGTGAAGGTGAAGGAGCCCAGCGCGATGGTGGCGGGGATCAGGCGCTTGGGGAAATCGGCCTCGCGGAACAGGCTGGCCGCGATGGGATAGACCGCGAAGGCCACCACGAACAGCGACACGCCGCCGTAGGTGAGGATGCCGCAGGCCAGCACCACCGCCAGCGCCGCCTGGCCCGGCCCGAGCTTGGCGACGATGCCATGGGCGATGGCACGGGCCGCGCCGGTGTCGTCCATGAACTTCCCGAAGATCGCCCCGAGCAGGAACAGCGGGAAGAACTTGATGAGGTAGTTGCCCAGCGAGGTCATGAAGACCTGCGTGTAGGTGGCGAGCACCGGGGCCTGCCCGGACAGCAGCGCCGCCATCAGCGCCAGCACCGGGGCCAGCACCAGCACCGTATAGCCCCGATAGGCCAGATACATCAGCAGCACGAGCGACAGCACGATGCCGAAGAGGCCGACGAGCTCCATGATCTCCCCCCGTCCATTGCGCGCCTCGCACGGGCGCAGGGCGACAGCACATGCGATCCGCGCTGCGATTCAAGACAAATCTCCATGTCCTGCGCCGCGGGCCGGCGCGGCGGCCGGTCGGGCATTCGCCGCGGCGGGTCAGGAGGGTTCGGGAGAGCCGCGCTCGCGATAGGGGGTGCGGCCGAACTGGGCGCGGTAGCATTTCGAGAAATGCGACGGCGAGGTGAAGCCGCAGGCCAGCGCCACGTTGATGACGCTCATGTCGGTCTGCAGCAGCAGCGTCCGCGCCTTCTGCAGCCGCAGTTCCATATAGTAGCGCTTGGGGCTGCGGTCGAGATAGCGGCGGAACAGCCGTTCGAGCTGGCGCGTCGACATCCCGGCGTCCGCGGCGAGGTCGGAGGGGCTGACGGGATCCTCGATGGCGCCCTCCATGCGCTGGACCACCGCGACGAGGCGGGGGTGCCGCACGCCGATGCGGGCGGGGGCGGAGAGCCGCTGCTCCTCCGCGCCCGAGCGCATGGGGGCGAGGATCATCTGGTCGGCCACGCGGCTCGCGAGGTCGGGGCCGTGCTCGCGCCCGATGACCTCGAGCATCATGTCGGCGCTGGCCGAGCCCCCGGCGCAGGTCATGCGGTCGCGGTCGATCTCGAAGATCCGCGCGCTGGTCTCGATGTCGGGAAAGGCCTCGGCGAAGGCGGCGCGGTTCTCCCAGTGGATGGTGCAGCGCCGCCCGTCCAGCAGCCCGGCGCGCGCCAGCACATAGCCCCCCGTGCACAGGGCCCCGAGGCCCGCGCCCAGCCGCGCCTGCCGGCGCAGCCAGGTGAGCACGGGCCGGGTGGCCGCCAGATGCACGTCCAGCCCGCCGCAGACGAGGATGGTGGTCTCGCGCGCCACATCCTCGAGCCCGCCGTCCAGCGCGACGCGCGCCCCGTTCGAGCACTGGGCCGTGCCGCCCCCCTCGCCCGCGAGGCCCCACGCGTAGAGCGGACGGCGCGCCAGGCGGTTGGCGATGCGCAGCGGCTCGACCGCGCAGGCGAAGGCGATCATGCTGAAGCGCGGCGCGAGCATGAAACAGAAACGCCGTCCCGGTGCGGCGTCCCGGGGCTGGTCGGCGCGGCTGGTCGGCGTGTCGGGCGAAGACATGGCGCGCGAGTGGACGGCAAGCCCGGCGCGGCGTCAAGGCGCGGCCCGGCCGGTCTGGCGCGGGGCGCCGCGTGGCGCTAAACGGGGGGCCTTGAGTGTTGTATTGCCCACGGAGCAGGTCATGGCAAAGGGATGGGATCGCGCAAGCTGGCGCATGATGCCGGCGGAGCAGCTGCCCGCCTATCCGGACGGGGCCGCGCTGGCGACGGTCGAGGGCAAGCTCGCGAGCTATCCGCCGCTGGTGTTCGCGGGCGAGGCGCGCAACCTGACCCGCCGCCTCGGCGAGGTCGCCCGCGGCGAGGCCTTCCTGCTGCAGGGCGGCGACTGCGCCGAAAGCTTCGCCGAGTTCGGCGCGGACACCATCCGCGACACGTTCCGGGTGCTGCTGCAGATGGCTGTGGTGCTGACCTATGCCGCCAAGAAGCCGGTGGTGAAGGTCGGCCGCATGGCCGGCCAGTTCGCCAAGCCGCGCTCGGCCCCGTTCGAGACGGTCGGGGGCCAGCAGCTCGCGAGCTACAAGGGCGACATCATCAACGAGGACCTGCCGACCGAGGCCGCCCGCACGCCCGACCCGCAGCGCATGCTTCAGGCCTATCTGCAGTCCGCGGCGACGCTGAACCTGCTGCGCGCCTTCGCGACCGGCGGCTATGCCGACCTGCACCGGGTGGCGTCGTGGAACCTCGGCTTCACGCAGGGCTCGCCCGAGGCCGAGCGCTACGGGGCGCTGGCCGAGCGCATCTCATCGGCGCTCGACTTCGCCAGCGCCTGCGGCGTGAACTCAGACAACAGCGCCGCGCTGAAGGGCGTCAGCTTCTTCACCAGCCACGAGGCGCTGCTGCTGCCCTACGAGCAGGCGCTGACGCGGCTCGACAGCACCTCGGGGAAATGGGTCGCGGGCTCGGGCCACATGATCTGGATCGGCGACCGCACGCGCCAGCTGGACGGCGCGCATGTCGAGTTCTGCCGCGGCGTGCTGAACCCGGTCGGCCTCAAATGCGGCCCGACGCTGGCGCCCGACGAACTGCTGCGCCTGATCGACCGGCTGAACCCCGAGAACGAGGCCGGGCGGCTGACGCTGATCGTGCGCGTGGGCGCGGGGAAGGTGGCCAGCCACCTGCCCGGCTTCATCCGCGCGGTGCAGCGCGAGGGGCGGACGGTAGTCTGGTCCTGCGACCCGATGCACGGCAACACCGTCAAGGCCGACAGCGGCTACAAGACCCGCCCCTTCGACCGCGTGCTGTCCGAGGTGCGCGAGTTCTTCGCGGTCTGCGCCGCGGAAGGGGCCTATCCCGGCGGCGTGCATGTCGAGATGACCGGCAAGAACGTCACCGAATGCCTCGGCGGCATGCACAACCTGGCCGAGGCGGACCTCTCCAGCCGCTACCACACCGCCTGCGACCCGCGGCTGAACGCCAGCCAATCGCTGGAACTCGCCTTCCTCGTGGCCGAGGAACTGGCGCGCACCGCCGCGGCGCCGCGGGCCGAGGCGGTCTGAGACAGGTGGGCTTCGTCCTCGTCGTCACCGCGGCGGCCGACCTCTCCGACGCGCAGGCCCGGCGCGCGGCGGCCGAGGCCGGCGCAGGCGCGATGCGGCGGCCGGGGGCGGAGGCGGCCGAGGCCGACCTGCCCGACGCCGATCCCGCGCGGCTGGCCGCCGCGAGGGCGGCGCTGGACGGGGCGGACGCCAACATCGTGCCGGCCGCGGGGCGCGGGAAGCGCCTGCTGATCGCCGACATGGACAGCACCATCATCGGCTGCGAGTGCATCGACGAGATCGCCGACATCGCCGGGGTCGGCCCGCAGGTCGCCGCCGTCACCGAGGCCGCCATGCAGGGCGCGCTCGACTTCGAGGCGGCGCTGCGGGCGCGCGTCGCGCTGCTCGAGGGGCTGCCCGAGGCGGCGCTGGAGCGGGTCTGGGCCGAGCGCGTGCGCCTGAACCCCGGCGCCGCGACGCTGGCGCGGACCATGGCGGCGCGGGGCGCGGCGACCGCGCTGGTGTCGGGCGGCTTCGCCTTCTTCGCCGACCGGGTGGCGGCGGCGGCGGGCTTCGGCGTGGCGCGCGCCAACCGGCTGCTGGCGGAAGGGGGGCGGCTGACCGGCCGCGTCGCCGAGCCGATCCTCGGCCGGGCCGCCAAGGCAGAGACGCTGGCGGCGCTCTGCGCGCGGGGCGGCCACGGCGCGGAGGCCGCGCTGGCGGTGGGCGATGGGGCCAACGACCTGGCGATGATCGCCGCGGCGGGGCTGGGGGTGGCCTACCGAGCCAAGCCCGCGCTGGCGCAGGCCGCGGATGCGCGCATCGACCATGCCGACCTGACGGCGCTGCTGCGCCTGCAGGGGATCCCCGAGGACGCCTGGATTCGCGGCTGACCCTGTAACGCCGCGCCCGCGCCCTACGTATGGGTCGCAGGACCGACAGGAGGGCCCCGATGAATTTCTTCCGCCGACCCGGCTGGACGCTGCCCGAGCGCCTCGCGGCGCCCGAGACCGTCCATGCCAACCGCCGGGCGATCCTCGCCGGTTTCGGCCTCGGCGCCGCCGCGCTCGCCGCGCCGCATCTGGTGGCCGCGCGAGGCGCGACGCCGCCCGACTGGCCGGGCGATGCCCCGGTGAACCCCGCCTTCGCCGATGCCGGGCGGCCGGTGACGCCCGAGGACGTGTCGGCGCGCTACAACAATTTCTACGAGTTCGGCAGCCACAAGCAGATCTACGATGCCGCGCAGAAGCTGAAGACCGAGGGCTGGACCATCGACATCGACGGTCTGGTGGAGAAGCCCTTCGCCATCGCCACCGACGACCTGATCGCGCGCATGCCGATCGAGACGCGGGTGATCCGCCACCGCTGCGTCGAGGCATGGTCGATGGTCGCGCCCTGGATCGGATTTCCGCTGGCCGACCTCGTGGCGCTGGCGCGGCCGCTGTCGGGCGCGAAATACCTGCGCTTCGAGACATTCCTCGACCCCGAGGTCGCCCGCGGCCAGCGCCAGCACTGGTATCCCTGGCCCTATGTCGAGGGCATGACCATCGCCGAGGCCGCCAACCCGCTGTCCTTCATGGTCGTCGGGGCCTATGGCCGGGTGCTGCACAACCAGTTCGGCGCGCCCGTGCGCCTGCACCTGCCGTGGAAATACGGCTTCAAGTCGATCAAGTCGATCACGCGCATCAGCTTCGTCGAGGAGCGCCCGGTCAGCTTCTGGGAGGAACTGCAGGCGGCGGAATACGGGTTCTGGGCCAACGTGAACCCGGAGGTGCCGCATCCGCGCTGGAGCCAGGCGACCGAGCGGGACCTTGCCACCGGCGAGCGCATCCCCACCCTGCCCTTCAACGGCTATGGCGAGCATGTCGCGCATCTCTATGCCGGGATGGAGGGCGAGGGCGACCGGCTCTGGCGCTGAGGGCGGCGCGCCCGGGGCGGCGGCCGCTCGCGCCGGATCGAGACCGGCGCGCGCAACGCGTGCCCCCGGTGGGGGCCATCGAAATCATGGCCTCTTGATTCTCCATGAACGGACCCGATCCCGGCCCGTCCGTCGCGCCCGGCCGGTCCATCGGCGCGCCGGGGCGGGGGCGAGGGGCCGGCGCGATTGTGCCGGTCACGATCGGGGCATGGACAGCGCCGGCGCGGGACGGCAGCGTCGCGCGACCAGCAACCCTCGGTTCTCCCATGTCCGCCGACACGCTCGCAGCCCTCGCCGCCCTCGCCTTCGCCGCGACATGGACGCCCGGCCCCAACAACGCGATGCTGGCGGCATCGGGGGCCAATTTCGGCTTCCGCGCGACCTGGCCCCACGCGCTGGGGGTGGCCATCGGCTTTCCCGCCATGCTGTTCGCGGTCGCGCTGGGGCTGGGGGAGGCCTTCCGGGAAAGCGCCGCGTTGCGCGAGGCCCTGCGCTGGGGCGGCGCGGCCCTGCTGCTGTGGCTGGGCTGGAAGATCGCCACCGCCGGCGGCGTGGGCGACGGGCGCGGACGGCGCAGGCCCCTGACCTTCGGGGAGGCCGCCGCGTTCCAATGGGTGAACGTGAAGGCCTGGATCCTCGCGCTTTCGACCGGCGCCGCGTTCGTCGGCGGCGCCGCGCCGCTGCGCGAGGCCGCGCTGTGCGCCGGGGTGTTCCTTGCCGCGGGGCTGACCTCGGCCCATGGCTGGGCGGGTTTCGGGGCCGTCTTGCGCGACTGGCTGGCGGGCGGGTTGCGGCTGCGGCTGTTCAACGGGACGATGGGGGGGCTGATCGCGCTGTCGGCGCTCTATCTCGTCGCCGCGGATCTGTGAGCGGGCCTTGGCCGAGGCCGCGGCGCGCCCCACCTGATGCGCGACCATGCGGGAAGGAGCACGCCATGCCGACGCCATCCTCCGATTACGCGCCCGTCCAGCGCGCCCTGCACTGGCTGATGGCCGCGATGATCTTCGGCCTGATCGGCGTGGGGCTGTGGATCCCGACGGTCGGCGACGATCCCGCCGACCGGCCGTTCAAGGATCTCCTCTACGACATCCACAAATGGACCGGCATCGTCGTGCTGGCGCTCGCGGTCTGGCGGCTGCGCCTGCGCATGACCCGGCCGGTCGCCGATGTGCCGGGCCTCACCCGGTTCGAGGCCTTCGCGTCGCGCCGGGCGCACCAGCTCGTCTACCTGCTGATGATCCTGATGCCGCTGACCGGCTGGGCGTCGAGCTCGGCGCTGGGCTTTCCCGTGGTCTGGCTCGGCGTGCTGCCGCTGCCCGACATCGCCCCGCGCGACACCGCGCTCGGCTTCCGCCTGCTCGACGTGCACCGGACGCTCGCCTGGACCCTGATCGTCGTGCTGGCCGTGCATGTGGGGGCGGCGCTGCGCCACCATTTCGTGCAGAAGGACGGCGTGCTGCGCCGGATGCTCGGCGGCGCGTCGTGAACGCGATCAATTCGATGTGATGGCGCGGTCTCTTCCAGCTTGCGGTCTGATCCCGTTTTGTTCATAGTCGCGCGAAACGGAGGGTCGCGGCGATGCAGAAGGAGGCGCTGGAAGAGGTCGGCCAGGCGCAGCAGGAGCGCCTGTTCCACATCGATTTCCGGGCCTATTTCCTCGGGCGGCTGTCGCGCGGCGACCTGATCCGGCGCTTCGGCATCCGCGAGGCTGCCGCGACCCGCGACATCGCGCTCTACCGCGCGCTCGCGCCCGACAACCTCGCCTTCGACGGCTCGAGCAAGACCTACCTCTGCGCCGCTGGCTTCCGGCCGCTGTTCCGGCACGAACCGGGCCAGAGCCTGACCGCCATCGCCGAGGGTCTTGGCGACGATGCCGTCAACGCGGCCGGGCCGCATGTCCGCACCGAACGGCCCCTGCGGCTGAACCAGCCCGCCATCGCCGTCATCGCCGCCGTCACGCGGGCCATCGCCGAGCGGCGGGCGCTGCGGATCGACTATGTCTCGCTGAGCTCCGGGCCGGGCGAGCGCGAGATCGCGCCCTTCGCGCTGGTGGACACGGGCGTGCGCTGGCACGCGCGCGCCTATGACCGCCGGCGCGGGGGATTCCGCGATTTCGTGCTGACGCGCATCCTGCGGGCCGAGGCGCTGCCCGGCGCGGTCGCGCCGCACGAGGACCGCGAGGCCGACGACCAGTGGACGCGGGTGGTCGAACTCGAACTCGCGCCGCATCCAGGCGTGGCGCGCCCGGAGGCCGTGGCGCTCGACTACGCCATGACCGACGGCGTGCTGCGGGTGCGGATGCGCGCGGCGCTGGTCGGCTATGCCCTGCTGCGGCTGTCGGTCGACGCCAGCGAGGACCACCGGCTCGACCCTGCGCGCCACCAGTTGTGGCTGCGCAACACGCCGGCGCTCTACGGCGTCGACAATCTGGGCATCGCGCCGCGCTGATCCGTGCGGCGCGCGCCGGGAAAACAGGCGGCGACGGCGCGGATCCGCCCGCGCAGGCGGCACAGCACTGTGTTGTCAATCTGCGACGCCGCCTGCAAACTCGGCTAATGCCGTTTGCCTGCGCCGTTTACTCCGTTGTGGGCGGGATCGGTTTCATGCCATGCAACCACAGGCGCGCCTTAGGGCCGACGAGGGCATGAATAAGGGGACGCGACGCGAGCGCCGTCTCCGCAACCTGGAACGGAGAGAGGGATGAATACGGTTTCCCGTATCGCGGTCATCGGCACGGCGCTTGTCGCGGCCGGCTGCACGAAGAATCTTCCTGGCGGCTCGCTGCTCGGCACCCTCGGCGCCGAGAGCTATCTCGGTTCGCAGGTCGGCGACGCCTCGTTCAACGGCGAGCTGGCCCGGGCCTACCAGAAGGTGGCGGGCGTCAACGCCAACAGCCACGTCAACTGGCTCGATTCGACCGTCTACATCGAGCGGTCGAAGCTCGCCGCCGCCGGCACGCCGGCCGAGCTGTTCCGTCCCGCCGATTTCGGGGTGAACGGCGATCTCGAGGCGCTGCGCGCCCAGGTGATCAGCGGCGTGGCGGCCAATGGCGGCGCGCGTCCGGCCGAATGCGCCGAGACCATGGCGCTCTACGACTATCTCGTGGAGTCGGCCTACCAGGCGCCCGGCCAGAGCGTGGCGATCGCCCGCGCCGCGTTCGATGCCGCCTACAACGCCTGCAACCCGCCGGTCGTCGGCGATTTCGCGGTGTTCTTCGGCTTCAACCGCACCGATCTGACCGCGGCCGCCCTCTCGGTGATCGACGAGGTCGTCGCGGCGCTGGGCGGTTCGGGCACCCCGGTCTCGGTGGTCGGCCACACCGACACCGTCGGCTCGCTGTCCTACAACCAGGGCCTGTCGGAGCGCCGCGCCGCCGCGGTCGCCAACCGGATGGTCCAGCTCGGCGTCGACCCGGGCACGATCACCCAGGCCGGCCGCTCTTGGCTTGAGCCCGCCGTCGACACCGGCCCGAACGTGCGCGAGCCGCAGAACCGGCGCGTCGAGATCACCATCTCGGATTGATCCGAGCCGATCCCGTCCGACCGTCGAGCCGCCCCGCGCCAGTCGCGGGGCGGTTTGCTTTTCTGGAATGCCGCGCGCAGACTGCACGCATGACGGGCAATCGCCCGCCGACGTCCGCCCCCCGACACGAGGCCACGATGCAGCCGACCGACCGCGTGCCATGTGGCGCCGCCAACGCCGAATCCGGCGGCCCGGGTCTGGGCGCGATGCCGGAATGGCGTCTGGACGACCTGTATGCCGGGCCCGACGACCCCGCGATCCGCGCCGATCTCGACCGCGCGCGCGCCGAGGCCGCGGCGTTCGCCGCCGAACATGAGGGCCGGCTCGCGGCGCTCGACGGCGACGGTCTCGCCGCCGCCATCGCCGCCTACGAGCGCATCGACCTGCGCATCGGCCGCGTGATGTCCTATGCCAGCCTACGCTACCAGCAGGACACGCTGGACCCGGCGCGCGCCAAGATGCTGGGCGACCTGCAGGCCGAGGTCACCGACCTCACCACGCCGCTGGTGTTCTTCACGCTCGAACTGAACCGGATCGACGAGGCGCGGATCGCGGCCTCCTGCGCGGAGAGCGCGGCGCTGGCGCATTGGCGGCCCTGGCTCGACCGCGTGCGCGCGTGGCGTCCGCACCAGCTGTCGGACGAGCTGGAACGCTTCGAGCACGACCGCTCCGTCGTGGGCGTCGCGGCATGGACGCGTCTCTACGACGAGACCTGCGCGGCGCTGAGCTTCGCGGTCGGCGACGAAACGCTGAACCTCGAGGCGACGCTCAACCGCCTGTCGGATCCGGACCGCAGCCGGCGCGAGGCGGCCGCCCATGCGCTGGCGGCGACCTTCCGGGCGAACCTGCGCCTGTTCTCCCTGATCATGAACACGCTGATCAAGGAAAAGGAGATCGACGACCGCTGGCGCAAATACGAAAGCCCCCAGGCGCTGCGCCATCTCGCCAACCAGGTCGAGCCCGCTGTCGTCGAGGCGCTCGCGGCGGCGGTGAAGCGCGCCCTGCCGCGGCTGTCGCACCGCTATTACGCGCTCAAGGCGCGGTGGCTGGGGCTCGACAAGCTGGCGTTCTGGGACCGGAACGCGCCGCTGCCCGAGGCGGGCGACCGCATCGTGCCCTGGGCCGAGGCGCAGGAGATCGTGCTGTCCGCCTATGCCGATTTCTCGCCGCGCATGGCCGAACTGGCCGAGCCGTTCTTCACGCAGGGCTGGATCGACGCGCCCTGCAAGCCGGGCAAGAGCCCGGGCGCCTTCGCGCACCCCACGGTTTCGGACGTGCACCCCTATGTGCTGCTCAACTACATGGGCCGCACGCGGGACGTCATGACACTGGCGCATGAGCTGGGCCATGGCGTGCACCAGCGGCTGGCGGCGCGGCAGGGCGAGTTGCTGTCGCGCACGCCGCTGACGCTGGCCGAGACGGCCTCGGTGTTCGGCGAGATGCTGACCTTCAAGCGCCTGCTGCGCGCCGAGACCGATCCGGCGCGGCGCAAGGCGCTGTTGGCCGGCAAGGTCGAGGACATGATCAACACCGTCGTGCGCCAGATGTCCTTCTACGATTTCGAAAGCCGCCTGCACGCCGCCCGCCGCGAGGGCGAACTGACCGCCGACCGGATCGGCGAGATCTGGATTGCAGTGCAGACCGAGAGCCTCGGGCCGGCGTTCGACCTTGGCCGCGACTATGAGGTGTTCTGGACCTACATCCCGCACTTCATCCATACGCCGTTCTATGTCTATGCCTATGCCTTCGGCGACGGCCTGGTGAACGCGCTCTATGCCGTGTTCGAAGGCGGCGCGGAGGGGTTTCAGGATCGTTACTTCGCCCTGCTGCAGGCCGGCGGCACCCGGGGCCACCGCGACCTGCTGGCCCCCTTCGGCCTCGACGCCGCCGATCCGGCCTTCTGGGACCGCGGTCTCGGGATGATCGCGGGCATGATCGACGAGCTCGAATCCATGGAGGGGTGACGCATGCCCGAGCAGCCCCCGGAGGCGGCCTTGCGCGTGGGCATGAGCCTCGACCACACGGCCGATTCGCTGCAGGAGCTCGGGACCGCATTCGACGCATTCGAAACGCTGGGGCTCGATTCGGTCGAGATGTTCCTGCCGTCGCTGGGCGTGGTCGTCGGGGGCTTGGTGCGGCCCCGCCAACTGGCGGAACTGCGGCGCATCTGCCGCGACCGGCCCTACGCGATCACCGCCCATGGCGCCCTGTCGGCGAACCTCGGCGACCCCGCCGGCGCGCCCCTGCACCGGCGGACCGTGCAGGCGAGCCTCGAGGTCTGCGGCGAGGTCGGCGCGGCGCTGCTGGTGCAGCATGCGCTGCACTGCCACGACGATGCCGCGACCGTGGACCGGGCGCTGGGATGCGAGCGCGAGGCTCTGGCCGCGCTGGGCGATGCCGCGAGCGATGCGAAGGTCGTGCTGGCGATCGAGACCATGTTCCCCGACCCGGGGCGATGGACGCCCACCCCTGGCGAGCTTGCGGCGCAGCTCTCCGCCGTCGACCATCCGTCGGTCGGGGCCTGTTTCGACTTCGCGCATGCCTGGCTGAACCGCAGCCACCGCCCGTATGACTTCATCGCCGAGGCCGCCGCTCTCGCGCCGCTGTGCCGTCACCTGCATGTGCACGACAATTTCGGCCGGCCGCCGCTGTTCCGGACCTGGTCGCACGGCGATGCCATCATGTTCGGCTTCGGCGACCTGCATCTGCCGCCGGGGGCCGGCAACCTGCCCTGGGAGGCGCTGGCAGGGCTGCCCTATGCCGGAACGCCGGTCGCAAACCTCGAACTCGACAAGCGCTGGATGCCGGAATGGGTCGCCGCCATCGCGTGGACGCGGATCTGGGCCGAAGCCGCGCGCGGCTGAGGGGCGTTCCCACCGTCGCGACGCTCGACTATAGCACGGTGCCGCCGCGCGGACGCGCGACGGCCGCGATGCCGCCGGGGCCGAGGGACACGATACGCCGATGACCAGACGCCAGCTTCTTTCCGCCTGCGCCGCAGCCGCCATCGTCGCCGGCGCGATGCCAGCCGCCGCGGATCCGGCGATGGACGCGCGCGATCTTGCGCGGATTTCGAACTACCTCAACGCGATCGGCACGCTGGAGGGGACCTTCGTGCAGGTCGATCCGGAGGCGGTGGTCTCGACCGGGGCCTTCGCCATGCGCCGGCCGGGGCGGATCCGCTTCGAGTACGAACCGCCGAACCCGGCCGTGATCATCGCGGACGGGTTCTGGGTCGGGGTCATCGACCGGCGCGACGGCAAGGTCGACCGCTACCCCCTGAGCGAAACGCCGCTGAACCTGCTGCTGAAGGCGGATGTCGACCTGCGCCGCGAGGGCGCCGTGACGGAGGTCACGCGCCGCGACGGCCAGATCGCCGTGACGGCCATCGATCCCGGCCGCAATGCCCAGGGTTCGATCACGCTGATCTTCGGCGAGAACCCGCTGGAACTGCGCCAGTGGGTCGTGACCGACGGACAGGGCCGTCAGACCACGGTCGCCTTGCGCGACATGCGGACCAACGTCACCATCGCGCCATCGAAATTCGTGATCGAGGACAATCTTGAACCCTGGACCCGACGCAACTGACGACCCCGCGCCGCAGACGCCGGAGCAGGTCGCCGACTGGCTTCGCTCGCGCCGGGTCACCGAGGTCGAATGCCTGGTCGCGGACATGTCGGGCGTGGCGCGGGGCAAGATCCTGCCGACCGAGAAATACCTGAGCTCTGCCGCCGATGGCGGGCTGCGCCTGCCCGAATCGATCTTCCTGCAGACGGTGACGGGCGATTTCGTCGACAGCGACATCATGGACGACACCGAGCCGGATCTGATCCTGCACCCGGACCCCGCCACCCTGCGCCTCGTGCCCTGGTACGGCGAGCCCACGGGCCAGATCATCTGCGACGCCTTCCACCGCGACGGATCGGAAAGCGAGATCGCGCCGCGGGCCGTGCTGAAGCGCGTGCTGCGCATGTACGAGGAGCGCGGCTGGAAGCCGATCGTCGCGCCGGAACTCGAATTCTACCTCTGCAAGAAGAACATCGATCCCGATTATCCGCTCGAGCCGCCGGTCGGCAAATCGGGCCGGCCCGAGACCGGACGCCAGTCCTACGGAATCGACGCGGTGAACGAATTCGATCCGATCTTCGAGGACATGTACGACTGGTGCGATGCCCAGGGACTCGACGTGGACACGCTGATCCACGAATCCGGGGCGGCGCAGGTCGAGATCAACTTCATCCACGGCGATGCGCTGTCGCTGGCCGACCAGGTCTTCATGTTCAAGCGGACGGTGCGCAACGCCGCTCTGCGCCACGACATCTACGCCACCTTCATGGCCAAGCCGCACCAGAACGAACCCGGCTCGGCGATGCACATCCACCAGAGCGTCATCGGGACCGCCAACGGCGAGAACCTGTTCTCGACGCCGGACGGCGAGGACACGCCGCTGTTCCGCGCCCATGTCGCGGGGCTCCAGAAGCACCTCCACGACGCCATGGCGCTGCTGGGGCCGAACGTGAACAGCTATCGCCGGCTGGTGAAGGATTACGCCGCGCCGATCAACACCCATTGGGGCCACGAGAACCGCACCGTGGGGCTGCGCGTGCCGGCATCGCGCCCGCATTCGCGCCGCGTCGAGAACCGCATCCCGGGGGCCGACGCGAACCCGTATCTGGCGCTCGCAGCCTCGCTGGTCTGCGGCTGGATCGGCATGGTGGACGAGCTCGAGCCGACCGCACCGCTGCAGAAGAACGCCTACACGGTGAAGAGCCAGCGCCTGCCCCGGCATCTGCTCGACGCGCTGGGCAACCTGCGCGGTTCGCGCGCCCTGCGCGACGCGCTGGGCGACACGTTCGTGTCGGTGTTCCTCGAGGTGAAGGCGGCCGAGCACACCGCCTATCAGCAGGTGATCTCGGCCTGGGAGCGCGAGCACCTGCTGCTGAACGTCTGAGCGGCGCGGCCGCTCACTCCGCGGCGCGCACCGTCTCCGGCAGGCCCGATTCGGGTTCGTAGCCGAGATTGGGGGCCAGCCAGCCCTCGATCTCGGCCACGGGCGCGCCCTTGCGGGCGGCGTAGTCCTCGATCTGGTCGCGCCCGATCCGTCCCACGCCGAAATAGGCGGCGCCCAGGTGCGAGAAGTACCAGCCGGACACCGCCGAGGCCGGCCACATGGCGAAGCTTTCGGTCAGGCGCAGCCCGGTGTTGGCCTCGGCGTCGAGCAGGCGGAACAGCGTGGCCTTCTCGGTGTGGTCGGGGCAGGCGGGATAACCCGGCGCGGGGCGGATGCCGCGATAGGCCTCGTCGATCAGCGCGCGGCCGTCCAGCGCCTCGTCGGGCGCATAGCCCCAGAACTCGCGGCGCACGCGCTCGTGCATCCGCTCGGCGAAGGCCTCGGCCAGACGGTCGGCCAGCGCCAGCACCATGATCGACGAGTAATCGTCGCCCGCGGCCTTGAAGGCCTCGGCCCGCTCATGCGCCTCGGGGCCGGCGGTCACGGCGAAGCCGCCGATCCAGTCGGGCCGGCCCGGCGGCGCGACGAAGTCGGACAGGCAGTAGTTGGGGCGGCCGGCGCTCTTGCCGCCCTGCTGGCGCAGCATGCGCAGATGGGCCAGCGCGGTCGCGCGGTCCTCGGAAGTCCACAGCGCCACGTCGTCGCCGATGGCGTTGGCGGGCCAGAATCCGATGGCGGCGCGGGGGGTGAACCAGCGCTCGGCCACGATGCGGTCGAGCATGGCGTTCGCGGCCTCGAACAGCTCGCGCGCGACAGGCCCGCGGACATTGTCGGTCAGGATGTCGGGGTAGGCACCCTTCATCTCCCAGGTCCAGAAGAACGGCGTCCAGTCGATGTAGGGGCGCAGTTCGGCCACGTCATAGGCGTCGAAGGCCCGGACGCCGGTGAAGGACGGGCGCGGCGGGGCATAGGCGGCCCAGCCGCCGTCGAAGGCGTTGGCGCGGGCCTCGGCCAGCGGGGTGAGCGCGCGCTTCTCGTCGCCCGCCGCGGCGGCGCGGACGATCTTCGCGTGGGCGTCCGCGGTCTCCGCCAGCAGGGCGGGACGCGCGGTGGGCGACAGCAGGCGCGACACCACGCCCACGGCCTTCGAGGCGTCGTCGACATGCAGCACGCCATGGGCGTATTTCGGCGCGATGCGCAGGGCGGTGTGCTTCTTCGAGGTGGTGGCGCCGCCGATCAGCAGCGGGACGGTCATGCCGCGGCGGGTCATCTCGGCCGCGACATCCACCATGCGGTCGAGCGAGGGGGTGATGAGGCCCGACAGGCCGATGGCGTCGACCTTCTCGGCCATGGCGCGGTCGAGGATCGTCTCGGCCGGGACCATCACGCCGAGGTCGACCACATCATAGTTGTTGCATTGCAACACGACGCCGACGATGTTCTTGCCGATGTCGTGCACGTCGCCCTTCACGGTGGCCATGAGGATCTTCCCCTTGGCCGACTTGTCGCCGGTGCGCTTCTTCTCCTCCTCCATGAAGGGGATGAGGTGGGCGACGGCGGCCTTCATCACGCGGGCGGATTTCACCACCTGGGGCAGGAACATCTTGCCGGCGCCGAACAGTTCGCCGACGACGTTCATGCCGTCCATCAGCGGGCCCTCGATGACGTCGAGCGGGCGGGCGCTGGCCAGCCGGCATTCCTCGGTGTCCTCGACCACGAAATCGGCGATGCCGTGCACCAGCGCGTGGCGCAGGCGTTCGGCCACCGGGGCCTCGCGCCATTTCGGGTCTTCCTTGGCCTTGGCCTCGCCCTTGCCGCGGTAGCGGTCGGCGATGGCGAGCAGGCGCTCGGTCGCGTCGGGGCGGCGGTTCAGCAGCACGTCCTCGACATGGTCGCGCAGTTCCGGCGGGATGTCGTCGTAGACGGTGATCTGGCCGGCGTTGACGATGGCCATGTCCATGCCGGCGCGGATGGCGTGGTAGAGGAAGGCGCTGTGCATCGCCTCGCGCACGGGGTCGTTGCCGCGAAAGCTGAAGCTGATGTTGGACAGGCCGCCCGAGACGTGCACGCCGGGCATCCCTTCGCGGATCATCCGCGTCGCCTCGATGAAGGCGCGGCCGTAGTCGTTGTGCTCCTCGATGCCGGTTGCGACCGCGAAGATGTTGGGATCGAAGATGATGTCCCAGGGGTCGAAGCCCACGACGCCGGTCAGCAGGTCGTAGCTGCGCCTGCAGATGGCGAACTTGCGCTCGGCGGTCTCGGCCTGGCCCTGCTCGTCGAAGGCCATCACCACCACAGCGGCGCCGTAGCGGCGCACGAGGCGGGCCTGTTCGAGGAAGGGCCCTTCGCCCTCCTTCAGGCTGATGGAGTTCACCACCGCCTTGCCCTGCACGCATTTCAGCCCGGCCTCGATGACCGACCATTTGGAACTGTCGATCATGACGGGGACGCGGGCGATGTCGGGCTCGGCGGCGATCAGGTTGAGGAAGGTGGTCATGGCCGTCTCGCCGTCGAGAAGGCCCTCGTCCATGTTCACGTCGATGATCTGGGCGCCGGCCTCGACCTGCTGGCGCGCGACCTCGAGCGCGCCGGCGTAGTCGCCCGCGAGGATCAGTTTCTTGAACTTCGCCGAGCCGGTGACGTTGGTGCGCTCGCCGACATTGATGAAGGTGGGGATCATGCGGCGTCCTCGCCCTGGAAGCCCTGCTCGAACATCTCGAGCCCCGACAGCCGCAGGCGGGGCCTGCGCGCGGGGACGGCGCGCGGGGGCAGGCCCCGGACATGGGCGGCGATGTGGCGGATGTGGTCGGGCGTGGTGCCGCAGCAGCCGCCGAGGATGTTCACCAGCCCCGACCGCGCCCATTCCTCGAGATGCGCGCAGGTCTCGTGCGGCTGCTCGTCGTAGCCGCCCATCTCGTTGGGAAGGCCGGCGTTCGGGTAGGCGCTGATGCGCGTGTCTGCGACCTCGGCCAGCGCGCGGATGTGCGGCCGCATCTCCTCGGCGCCCAGCGCGCAGTTCAGCCCGACGCTGAAGGGCCGGGCGTGCGAGACCGACACCCAGAACGCCTCGGGCGTCTGGCCGGTCAGCGTGCGGCCCGAGCGGTCGGTGATGGTGCCCGACAGCATCAGCGGCGGCAGGTCGAGCCCCTCGTCGCGCAGCGATTCGACGGCGAAGATCGCCGCCTTGGCGTTCAGCGTGTCGAAGATCGTCTCGATCAGGATCAGGTCCACGCCGCCTTCGACAAGGCCCCGCGCGGCCTCGGCATAGGCCGCGGCCAGGTCGTCGAAGCCGACGGCGCGGAAGCCCGGGTCGTTCACGTCGGGGCTGATCGAGGCGGTGCGGTTGGTCGGGCCGATGGCGCCGGCGACCCAGGCGGGGCGGCCGCAGGCGTCCGCGGCCTCGCGCGCGAGGCGCGCGGCGGCGAGGTTCAGTTCGAGGCAGGCGTCTTCCAGCCCGTAGTCGGCCTGGCTGATCCGGTTGGCGTTGAAGGTGTTGGTGCAGAGGATGTCGGCCCCCGCGTCGAGATATTCGGCGTGGATCGAGCGGATCACCTCGGGCGCCGTCAGCACGAGGATGTCGTTATTGCCCACGAGGTCGTGGGGATGATCGGCGAAGCGCGGGCCGCGATAGGCGTCGTCGGGGAGGCGGCGCTGCTGGATCATGGTGCCCATTGCGCCGTCGAGGACGAGGATGCGGCCGGACGCGGCGCGTTCCAGCGCGGCGCGGCGATCCGTTGCGGTCTCGGTCATGGCGGTTCTCCCTCGCGACGGCGGGGACATGGCGCGCCGGCACGCCCCGACGAGGGTCTATGGGACGGATGCGGCGTCGCGGCAAGTCGCGCGCGGCG
>DAIPIU010000010.1:29030-55462 GCA_036770645.1 Rubrimonas sp.
GCCCCGACGAGGGTCTATGGGACGGATGCGGCGTCGCGGCAAGTCGCGCGCGGCGCGGCGCAAACGCTGCCGGCGCTGCGCTTAACCTGTCGTTGAGGCGCCGGGTCTCACATGAACCCGGCGCCGGATCGCGGCGCGACCCGACGGGACCGACCCGAGGCGCCCCATGACAAAAGCACTCGCCGCAAACGCTGCCCCCCCCTCTTCGGACATCGCGCAGTCCATGCGCGAGACCCTGAGGGGCGGCGGCGGCGCAGCGGCCGCGCTCGCCTTCGGTGCGGTCTCGGCCCTCGCCCTCGGGGCCGGGCCGTGGATCGGCGGCGGCCTCGCGGTCGCGACGGCCGCGGCCGCGGCCGCGACGGGTTGGCGGCTGTGGCGCGGCACGACCGCGATCACGGGGCTGCTGGTCCGCGCCCGGTCCTTCGAGATCAAGGCCAAGGCGCTCGACAAGCTCAGCGCCAATTCGATGATCGCGGACCCGGACTTCAACATCACCTACGTGCTGCCGGCGCTGGAGGAAAGCCCCGGCCGCTCCGCCGCCTACTGGGCGGCGCAGCCCAAGCCGGTGGACGCGCGCAAGCTCGTCGGCCTGAACATCGACGTGTTCCACAAGAACCCGGGGCGCATCCGCGACATGCTGGCCAAGCTGACGGACAGCTGGGGAACCTCGATCACCTTCGACAACCGCAGCTTCTCGTTGCGGGCCACGCCGCTGTTCGACGCGACGGGCGCGCGCGAGGGGTATGTCGTGGAATGGGTGGAGAAAACCGAGGCGCTCGCCTCGGCGGGCGAGCTGGCCTCGGTCATCGAGGCGGCCTCGCAGGGCGATTTCACCAGGCCCATCGACCTGGCGCGAATCACGCCCGAGAGCCGCGATGTGGCCAAGGCGGTCAACGCGATCTGCTCGATCATGGGCGAATACCTCGACCATGTGGACAGCGTGCTGGGCGCCATGGCGCGGGGCGACCTCACGCACCGCATGGATCTGCGCTTCCGCGGCAAGCTCAACGACCTCGCGCAATCGGTGAACGGCACCATCGACACGCTGTCCGACCTCGTGGGCCGCATCAAGGAGACCGGGATCGCCCTGCGCCGGTCGACCGCCCAGATCGCGGAAGGCTCGACCAACCTCTCGAGCCGCGCCGAAAGCCAGGCCGCGAGCCTCGAGCAGACCGCGGCGACGATGGAGCAGATGGCTTCGACGGTGCGGTCGAACGCCGACAACGCCGACCGTTCGAACACGCTGGCCGGCGACGCGTCGACGCGCGCGGCAGAGGGGCGCGCGGTCGTGACCAGCGCGGTCGAGGCGATGGACCTGATCGAATCGAGCGCGGGCAAGATCGCCGAGATCACCACGCTGATCGACAGCATCGCCTTCCAGACCAACCTGCTGGCGCTGAACGCCAGCGTCGAGGCGGCGCGCGCGGGCGATGCGGGCAAGGGCTTCGCCGTCGTCGCCTCGGAGGTGCGGCTTCTGGCCCAGCGTTCGGCCGAGGCCGCAAGGGACATCAAGGCGCTGATCGCCGACAGCTCGGGCCATGTGAGCAAGGGCGTCGAGCTGGTGCAGCGCACCGGCTCGGCGCTGGACGGCATCACCAGCTCGATCGTCGACCTTGCCGCCAAGGTGGGCGAGATCAGCGCCGCCACGCGCGAGCAATCCTCGGGGGTCGAGGAGATCTCGGCGGCGATCATGCGGATGGACGAGCTGACCCAGCAGAACGCGGGCCTTGCCGAGCAGAGCGCGGCGGCGGCGCGGGCGCTGGAGGGCCATTCGGGCAAGCTCGCCGACCTTGTGGACGTGTTCAGGGTCGACGCCCGCGCGGCGGACGCGCCGCGCGTCCTGGCGGCCGAGTGACGGGGCGGGACGCGGAGATGGGCGGCGATGACATGACCGATGCGACGGAGCGGCGCGGGCCGGCGCTTCAGGCGGGCGCGGGCCTGCTGGCGGGCGGGATCGCCGGCGTCGGCGGCGCGGCGCTGGGCCTCGGCGCGGCCGCAAGCGGCGGGCTTGGCGCGGCGGCGGCCGTGCTGGCCTGCTGGGCGCTGGCGGCCCGCGCAGCCGGAAGCGGGACCCGGAAAAGCGCCGCGCTGTGCGCCGCGATGGAGCGGCTGGCGGCCGGCGACACGCGCGGCGAGATCCCCACGGCCGCCGAGATAGGCCCGTGCGCCCAGCCGCTTGCGGTGCTGCGCGCCGCAGCGGTCGAGGCGGCGGAGCAGCGGCGCGACGCCGAGCAGGGGGCCGGCGCGGCCGCGGCCGAGCGGCGCGCGGCGCAGGCCGAACAGGCCGCCTCGGCAGCGGCACAGGCGGGGGCCATCGCCAAGCTCGCCGCGGCGCTGGAGCGGCTGGCGGCGGGCGACCTGACGGGCCGGGTGGCGGCTGACGTGCCCGAAGCCTATCGCAGCCTGCGCGACGACCTGAACGCGACGGCCGAGGCGCTGCAGGGCGCGCTGGGCCAGATCGCGGCGAACGCCGAGACCGTGCGCGCAGCGGCCGGCGAGATCGCCCGGGCCACGGACGACCTGTCGCGGCGCACCGAGAGCCAGGCCGCGAGCCTGGAGCAGACGGCCGCGGCCATCGAGGAGATCACCGCGACCACCCACAACACCGCCGAAAGCGCGCGCCAGGCGCGCGAGACCGTCGCCCGCGCCAAGGCCGATGCCGAGCAGGGCGGGGACGTGGTGCGCCAGGCCATCACCGCCATGGGGAACATCGAGACCAGTTCCGAAAAGATCGGGCAGATCATCGGCTTGATCGATGAAATCTCGTTCCAGACCAACCTTCTGGCCCTGAACGCCGGGGTCGAGGCCGCCCGGGCCGGCGAGGCGGGGCGGGGCTTCGCGGTGGTGGCGTCGGAGGTGCGGGCGCTGGCCCAGCGCTCGGCCGATGCCGCGCGCGAGATCAAGGCCCTCATCATGACCTCGAAGCGCGAGGTCGGGAAGGGCGTCGAGCTTGTCGGCGGCACCGGCTCCGCGCTCGAGCGCATCATCGGCGGCGTGGGCGAGATCAACGGCGCGGTGTCGGCCATCGCGACCGCCGCCGCCGAACAATCGAGCGGGCTGCAGGAGGTGAACGGCGCCGTCGGCCAGATGGACCAGATCACCCAGCAGAACGCGGCGATGGTCGAGAAGCTGTCGCTGTCGGTGCGGGCGCTGTCGCAGCAGACCGACGAGTTCGCACGGCTCGCCGGGCGCTTCGAGACCGGGCGCCGGCCGATGGCGGCGGCAGCTCATGGAACGGGCCATGGAGCGGATTGCGGGACGCCCGCGCCCCCGCGCGCCGCGCCGCCGGCCCGGACCTCCGCGCCGCGATCCGCCGCGGCCGCGACGCCGTCGCATGGCGCGCAGGGGCATGGGACGCAGGGGCATGGCGCGCAGGCGAAGGCCGCGCATCGCCCCGGCACCCATGCGCCCGCGACGAAGCCGCATGCCGTGACCGCCCATCCGCCCGCCGCGCACCCCGCCGCCGCATCGGCGCAGGCGGGGCCGGCGGCGACGCCGGCGCGTGCCGGACACGCGGCGACCCCGATCCGCGCCGGGCATGCGCCGCAGGCGGCGGCGCATCCCGCCGTCGCGCCGGCGGCGAAGGCGCATCCGCGCGCCGCGCCGGCGGCGCCGGGGCTGCCGGGGGCCAAGCCGCACGAGGCGAAGCCGCACGCCGCGAAGGCCGCGCCGCATGAACCTGCCCCGCAGAAGGCCGCCCCGCCCGCGGCGGCCGCGGCGCCCCCGTCGGCGCCGCCGCGCAAGGCCCGAGCGGCTGCCGGCGGACGGGCGGCCGCGGCCGCGCAGCTGGACTCCGGCGGCTGGGAGGAATTCTGAGATGGCCACGACCGACGCCCGTTATGCGCTGCCCGCGAGCCTGTCCTCGGCCGCCGCCGCCGGGCTGCGCGACAGCCTGCTGTCGCTGCGCGGCGCGCCGCTGACGCTGGAGGCGGAAGGCGTGCGCAAGCTCGGGGCGCAATGCGCCCAGGTGCTTCTGGCCGCCGCGCTGACCTGGAGGGCCGACGGCCAGCCCCTGCGGGTGGCCGACCCATCCGCCGAATTCGCCGAATCGCTGCGCCTGCTCGGCCTGTCGATCGCCTCCGTCACCACCGGGGAATGCCTTCAATGACCCAGACCGTGCTGACCGTGGACGACAGCAGGACCATGCGGCGCATGCTGAAGATGACGCTGGAGGCGGGCGGCTATCGCGTCATCCAGGCCGAGGACGGGCTGGACGGGCTCAAGGTGCTCGAGGGCGAGATGCCGGACGTGATCGTGACGGACATCAACATGCCGAACATGGACGGGTTCGGCTTCATCGACGCGGTGCGGGCGCAGGGCCGGTTCACGGGGGTCCCGATCCTGGTCCTGACCACGGAAAGCGACCGCGCGCTGAAGGATCGCGCCCGCGCCGCCGGCGCGACGGGCTGGATCACGAAACCGTTCGAGCAGACGCGCCTCGTCGACGTCGTGCGCCGCGTCGCCGTGTAGGGGGGAAGGCCATGTCGAGCGACGCGCTGGCGGAACTGCGGCAGACCTTCTTCGAGGAATGCGAGGAGCAGCTCGCCGAGCTGGAATCCGGCCTGCTGCAGATGCAGGCGGGCGAGGCGGACAAGGAGATGGTGAACGCCGTCTTCCGCGCCGTGCATTCGATGAAGGGCGGCGCGGGGGCCTTCGAGCTGACGACGCTCGTGACCTTCGCCCACATCTTCGAGACGGCGCTGGACGAAGTGCGCGCCGACAAGCTGGAGGCCACGCCCGAGCTGATCAAGGCGATGCTGCGCGGGGCCGATGTGCTGACCGACCTCGTGGCCGCGGCCCGCGCCGGCGAGGAGGCCGACGAGGCGCAATGGAAGGGGCTGGCGGCCGAGATCGGGGCCTTCTGCGGCGGCGGCAAGGCCGCGGCGCCCGCCGCGCCTGCGCCCGCCGCGCCCGCGCCCGCACCGGCGCCCGCGCCGCCGGCGGCCGAGGCCGGCGGCTTCGCGCCGCTGCCGCTGGCCATCGCCGGCTTCGAACCCCTGCCGCTCGACCCGCCCGCGGCGCCCGACGCGGGGAGCTTCGTGCCGGCGCCGCTCGATCTCGGCGATCTGGCCGGGCCATCGGCGACGCGGCGCTGCACGGTGATGTTCCGCCCCCATGCCGAGCTTTACGCCAAGGCCAACGACGCGGTGGCGCTGCTGCGCGAACTGGAACGCTTCGGGCGGCTGCATGTCGACTGCGACCTGTCCGAACTGCCGCCGCTCGAGGCGCTGCAGCCGATGTCGGCCTGCCTGTCTTGGACGGTGACCGTCGAGACCGAGCACCAGGCCGACGAACTGCGCGAGGTGTTCGAGTTCTGCGAGGAGGACTGCGACCTGATGATCCGCGAGGCCGCCGCGCCCCCGGTCGAGGCGGCGACCCCGGCACCGGCCCCGGCCGCCGCGGCGGCGGTGGCGGCGGCCCCCGAGGCCGGCGAGCCCCCGCCCCCGCCCCGCGCGCCCGAACCGCGGGGCGAGGAGGCCATGGCGAAGGCCGCGGCCCCGGCCAGCGCCACCATCCGCGTCGACCTCGACCGCGTCGACCGCCTGATCAACCTGGTGGGCGAGCTGGTGATCAACCAGGCGATGCTGAGCCAGGCGGTGTTCGAGACCGAGGCCGCCAAGGGCGCCAACATCGCCAGCGGCCTCGACGAACTGGACCAGCTGACGCGCGAGATCCAGGAAAGCGTGATGGCGATCCGCGCCCAGCCGCTGAAGCCGCTGTTCCAGCGGATGAGCCGCATCGTGCGAGAGGTCGCCGACATCACCGGCAAGCAGGTGCGGCTGGTGACCGAAGGCGAATGGACCGAGGTCGACAAGACCGTGGTCGAGCGCCTGGCCGACCCGCTGACCCACATGATCCGCAACGCCATCGATCATGGCGTAGAGCGGCCGGACGTGCGCGAGAAGGCGGGGAAGAGCCCGGTCGGCACGGTGAAGCTGTCGGCCGCGCACCGGTCGGGCCGCGTGGTGATCGAGGTGTCCGACGACGGCGCCGGCGTGAACCGCGAGAAGGTCCGCTCGATCGCCGTGAACAAGGGCCTGATCCCGGCCGACACGCAGCTGACCGACGCCGAATTGGACAACCTGCTGTTCCTTCCGGGTTTTTCAACCGTGGACAAGGTGTCCAACATCTCGGGCCGCGGCGTCGGGATGGATGTGGTGAAGCGGTCGATCCACGCCCTGTCGGGGCGGATCTTCCTGCGCAGCAAGCCGGGCCAGGGCTCGTCCTTCACGCTGTCGCTGCCGCTGACGCTGGCCGTGCTCGACGGCATGGTGGTCACGGTCGCCGGCCAGACGCTGGTCGCGCCGCTGAGCGCCATCGTCGAGACCATGAGCCTCGATGCCGACCGCGTGCGGCCCTTCGGCGAATCGGCGTCCGTGATCCGCGACCGCGACGGTTTCGTGCCGATCATCGACACCGCCGCCGAACTGGGCTTCCGCAGCCCGCGGGTGACGGCGGGCGGCGACGTCGGCGTGGCGCTGCTGGTCGAGAGCGAGGGCGGCGGGCGCAGCGCGCTGATGGTCGACGCCATCCAGGACCAGCGGCAGGTGGTGATCAAGAGCCTCGAGACCAATTACGGCCGGGTGCCCGGCGTCGCCGCCGCCACGATCCTGGGCGACGGTCGCGTGGCCCTGATCCTGGACGTCGACAACCTTGTGGCCTGCGCCCGCGGGGCGGAGGCGGTGGACAGCCTGTTGACCGCGGCGGAGTGAACACGATGAACGAGACCAAGGACGTTGCAGGCGGCGAGGCCGTGGAACTGGTGGCCTTCCGCATCGGCGAGCAGGAATACTGCGTCGACATCATGGCGGTGCGCGAGATCCGGGGCTGGACTCCGGCGACCACGCTGCCCCATGCGCCGGACTTCGTGCAGGGGGTCATCAACCTGCGCGGCACGGTGCTGCCGATCGTCGATCTGGCGGCGCGGCTGGGGCTGGGCCGGGCCGAGCCCACGGCGCGCCATGTCACCATCGTGGTGCAGATCGCCGACCAGATCATCGGCCTGCTGGTCGATGCGGTGTCCGACATCCTGACGGTGGCCGCGGCCGAGATCCGCCCGACGCCCGACGTGGCCTCGGGCGCGACGCGGCAGTTCGTGAAGGGCGTGTTCGCGCTGGACAACCGCATGATCAGCCTGATCGAGCTGGACGAGGTGCTGCCCCACGGCCTGCGCGACGCCGCATGAGCGCCCGCCCCGCCCGCGCCGCTGCCCCCGCGGGCCCCGCCGAGACGGCGGAGGCCGCCCGGAGGGCCGCGCCGCGGGAATATCCGTTCTCGGAACGCGAATTCGACCGGATCGCGGCGATCCTGCGCGCCGAGGCGGGCATCGACATGCCGCGCGCCAAGGAGCCGCTGGTCTATTCGCGCCTGGCCAAGCGGATCCGGCAGCTGGGGATGGGGTCGTTCAAGGACTACATCGCCCTGCTCGAGGCGCCGGGCGGGCACGAGACCGAGCACATGCTGGTGGCGCTGACCACCAACGTGACGCGGTTCTTCCGCGAGCCGCATCATTTCGACGACCTGCGCGAGCGGGTGATGCCGCATCTGGCCGAGAAGGCGCGGGCGCGGCAGAGGGTGCGGATCTGGTCGGCCGGCTGTTCGAGCGGGCAGGAACCCTATTCCATCGCGCTGACGGTGCTGGAGCGCCTGCCCGACGCGCGGTCGCTGGACCTGCGCATCCTGGCCACCGACATCAACACCGCGGTGCTGACCGAGGCGGCGGCGGGGGAATACCCGGCCGAGGCCGTGAGCCCCGCGCCCCCCGCCCTGCGCGCCAAGCATTTCGCCGACATCGGCGGCGGTCGGCTGCGCGCCTCGGACGAGCTGCGCGGGCTGATCGCCTTCCGCCGGCTTAACCTGATGGGCGACTGGCCGATGAAGCACGGCTTCGACGTCATCTTCTGCCGCAACGTCGCGATCTATTTCGACGAGGAGACCCAGCAGGGTCTGTGGAAGCGCTTCGCCGAGCGGCTGCTGCCCGGCGGGCGGTTCTACATCGGCCATTCGGAGCGCGTGGCGGGGCCGGCGACCGCCCTGCTGCGCACCGACGGCACCACAAGCTATGTGCGCACGGAGGCGCGGGGATGATGCGCGCGGTGCGGGCGGTGTTCCTGGCCGGCAAGGGCGCGGTCGGCGGCGCGGCCGCCGCGGCGCTCGGGGCCGATCCGGCGGTGGACCTGGCGGGCCGGTCGGCGGACGCGGCCGGGGCGCTGGCGCTGATCGCGCAGCACGAGCCCGATGTGGTGGTGGTCTATGGCGTCGACGCCGCCGATGCGGGGCGCGCGGCCGTCGAGCGCGCCGCGGCCGGGGTCGGCGCGGCGGTGATCGCGGTCGAGCCCGAGGGCACGGCGCACGAAAGCTTCGACGCCCTGCGCCAGCGGGTGAAGGCGGCCGGGCGCGGGCTGAAGCGCCCGACCCGCCCGGCCAGCGGCGGGCCGGTGCGCCCCGGGGCCGCGGCCGCGCAGATCCGGCTGGTGGCCATCGGGGCCTCGACCGGCGGGGTCGAGGCGCTGGTGCAATTGCTGTCGCGATTCCCCGAGACCTGCCCGCCGACGGTGGTGGTGCAGCACATGCCGCCCTTCTTCACCGCGAGCTTCGCCAACCGGCTGAACGGCGTCTGCGCCCCGCGGGTGCGCGAGGCCTGGACCGGCGCGCCGCTCGAGCGCGGCGAGATCTATGTGGCGCCGGGGGGCGCGGCGCATCTGGAGGTCGCCTGGAGCGCGGGGCGCTGCTGCCGGCTGGTCGAGAGCGACCCGGTGAACCGGCACCGCCCCTCGGTGGACGTGGCTTTCCTGTCTGTGGCACGGCAACTGGGCGGCGGCGCCGTTGGCGTGCTGCTGACCGGCATGGGCCGCGACGGCGCCGAGGGGCTGCTCGCGATGCGGCAGGCCGGCGCCCGGACCATCGCGCAGGATCGCGAGAGCAGCACCGTCTACGGGATGCCCCGGGCGGCGCTGGAGAACGGCGCGGTCGACGTCGGAACCCCCCTCGACCGGATCGCCGCGGCGATCTTCGCCCCAGAGGCGAGCAAGCAGGAGACGCGCGCATGGCCCTGAAGGAAAAGATCGAGATCGCGGTCGTCGACGACACCGCGGTCAGCCGCGGGCTGATCGTGAACGCGCTCGAGGAGATCGGCATCCGCAACATCGAGGTGTTCAAGAACGGCGAGGAGGCGCTGGACCACCTGAAGAAGCGGCCGCGGCATCTGGTGATCTCGGACTACAACATGCCCAAGCTCGACGGGCTGGGGCTGCTGGAGGGACTGCGCGGCTACGATCCGACCAAGCGGATCGGCTTCGTGCTGGTGACCGGGCGGGGCGACGACACGATCATCTCGCGCGGCAAGGCGCTGCACATGAACAACTACCTGGAAAAGCCGGTGGACGGGCCGAAGATGAAGGCCTGCATCGAGGCGATCGTGGGCAAGCTGGATTGACACAGGCCGTGCAGGACAAGCGGATCACGGTGATCCAGGGGGAGTGGATCGTCACCCACGACCCCCACACCGTGCTGACCACGATCCTCGGCTCCTGCGTCGCGGCCTGCATCCGCGACGCCGACGGCCGGATCGGGGGCATGAACCACTTCCTGCTGCCGGAAAGCTCGGAGCCCGGACGGGCGGTCGAGGCCGAACGCTATGGCGTGCATCTGATGGAGCTGCTGCTGAACGGGCTGCTGAAACAGGGCGCGCGGCGCGACCGGCTGGAGGCCAAGATCTTCGGCGGCTGCTCGTTCATGGGCGGGCGCTACGCGGTGGGGGCGCGCAATGTCGCCTTCGCCGAGAAATTCCTGAAGGCCGAGGGCATCCGCCATGGCGGCGGCAGCACCGGCGGCGGGCAGGGGCGGCGGATCGAGTTCTGGCCGGTGACCGGGCGCGCGCGGCAGATCTTCCTCAAGACCGCCCCCGCGCCCGAGCCGCGCAAGGTGGCCCCGCCGGCGCATGCGGGCGAGATCGAGCTGTTCTGATGGATCGGGCGCAGGCCATCGCCGGCACGGATGTCGGCGCGGAGGAAGCGGCGGCCGATTCGGCGCTGTTCGAGGCCGACCGGACCCCCGTCGACGAGCTGCTGCGCCATGTGGCGGAGGAACTGCGCCGGCTGTGCGCCGCGGCGCACGAGATCGAGGCCATCGTCAGCCCGCTGATCACCGACCGCGGCGAGAAGGGCTTGCAGAGCCTGCAGGGGCTGCAGGAGCTGGACCGGCTGATCCAGCACATCGAGGGGCTGGGCGATTACCTTGGCGCGCTGGCCGAGGCGGCCGAGGGGCTGGGCGCGGTCGATGCCGGCGCGGCGCGGCGGCTGGTCAAGGTGGCGCGGCTGGCCGACGGGCTGGCCGGGCGGCTGGTCGCGGTCGTCGACGGGGCGGACGACATCGAATTCCTCTGACATCGCCGCGACGGACGCGCGGGGCCGGGCGGGCGGGCCGGACGGTCGGGCCGCGCGCCGGCGGGCCGCGAACGGAAAGGGCCGCCCGGTTTCCCGGGCGGCCCTGCGCCGCATCGCTGCGACGGCTGGATCAGAAGTTCAGAGCCATGAACAGGCCGGCCGAGTAGGCGTCCTCGGAACCCGCGGCGCGGTCGAAAGCCTTGCCGTCCGCATACTCGACGATGCCGCCGACCAGAACGCCGGGGGCGAGGGCGTAGTCGACGCCGGCGCCGAGGCCGTAGTCGTCCTCGTTCTCGCCGCCGAACGACACGCCGTAGTTGAGGCCGAAGTTCCACGGGCCGGTCGCGTAGGTGACACCGGCGCCGAGAACCTCGGTGTCATCGGCACCGACGTTGTTGGTCACGAAGTAGCCGACACCGACCTCGAAGCCGGCGAAGCCGACGCCGCCGCCGATGCTGTAGCTGTCCTCGAAGTCGCGGTTACGCGGCGAGGAGATGCTCACATAGCCGGCGCCTGCCGACACCGAGAAGTCGCCGAAGGTGTTCTCGTAGTTCGCGCCGAGCTCGAAGCCCTCGCGAGCGCCCTCGGCACCGTCGGTCGAGGTCGGACCCTCTGCGCCATTGGCGTAGGAGACGGCCGCCTGGAAGCCGGCGAAGCGCGGCGTGAAGTAGGTGACCTTCAGGTCGTCGCCGGTGTCGCCGTTGTAGCCCAGGTCGGCCGGGGACTCGCCCGAGGCGTAGTCGAACAGCAGACCGGTTCCGTCGACGACGTTGGTGAACGCCGAGGAGGGGGTCGCATAGCGCAGACGGTCGGCCGCGCCGTCCTCGGCGCCGACCTCGATGGTGCCGAAGAAGCCGCGCACGCCGCCGACGTATTCGTCGGAGGTGGTCGGGCCGCCGTTGTTCTCGATCTCGGCCTTGGCGAAGAAGGTCAGGCCGTTGTCGGCCGTCAGCGTGAAGTTGAAGATCACTTCCGAGTTGTTGACGATCTCGACTTCGGCCTTGTGCGCGTCGCTGTCGACGTAACCCAGGCCGAGGGTCATGAAGCCGCCGATGCGGGCGTTGAAGTTGGAGCTGGAGACCGTGGTCGGAGCCTGCTGCGCGGCAGCGGCACCGGCGATCAGGGTGAGCGCCGTGGCGCCAAGAAGCTTTTTCATGTTCGTCCCTCGCAGTTGGCGATTTGCGCCGTGGGCGTTTGCGCCACGAACCTGTGCGCTTATGGCTAGGGGGGCGCAAAAGGGTCAAGCAGCAACGCCGACGACTGTAGCGCCATTAAGCATCTGTGACTGCCGGACAACAAATTGGCCTTCCCAGGGGGGCGAGGCGGCGGCATAGAAGGCGCGTGCGGTGCGATACGGGAGGCGCGACATGGCGGTGCGGAGCGTTCTGGCGGCGGCGGCGGTGCTGATGCTGCCTGTCGCGGTCTCGGGCTGCGGCAGCGCGCGCGAGGTGCTGGCGAGCGGCGACCCGTCGCCGCCCCCCGACAGCACGGGGCCCCGGGCGCGCCGCGAGGCGCAGGGCACCATCTTCGACATCTTCGGCGGCCAGCAGGTCGGCAACGTGCAGTTCGGCGAGCAGCGCCGCGACCCGCTGGCGGGCAATGTGAACCGGCACCTCTGGCAGGCCTCGCTCGACACGCTGGCCTTCCTGCCGCTGACCTCGACCGACCCGTTCACCGGGGTGATCGCCACGGACTGGGGGGCCGCGCCCGATTCGCCGGGCGAGCGCTTCAAGGTGACGGCCTTCGTCACCGACGCCACGCTCGACGCCAACGCCCTGCGCGTGGCGGTGTTCCGCGAGACGCTGGCCGAGGGCGGGGTCTGGACGCCGGCCCCGGTGGCCGCCGACACGCCGCGCGAGATCGAGGACGCCATCCTGGTGCGCGCGCGCCAGTTGCGCCTGGACGAGCGCGCGGCAGGCTGAGCGCCGCGCCCGGCGCGGCGGGGGCTCACGCCCCGAGCAGCCGCTCCATCGGCAGCACCGCGCTGCGGTCGGCCTCCGCGCCCGCCCCGAGCGCGTCCATGCGACGCGCCAGCGTCACGTCGAGATCGGTCAGCCCGCCCGCGTCATGGGTGGTGAGCGTCACGTCCACGGTGCGGTAGACGTTGGTCCATTCGGGATGGTGGTCGAGCTTCTCGGCCCACAGCGCCACGCGGGACATGAAGCCCCAGGCGGCGTTGAAATCCTTGAAGCGGAACAGCTTGCGGATCGCGTCTCGGCCCTCGGCCGCGCCCCAGCCGGTCTCGGCCAGCGCGGGCAGGGCCTCGGCGCGGGCGGCTGCGTCGAGTTTGGTCGCCATCAGGCCTCCTTGCGGAAGGGTCCGCGGTCCAGAAGGAACTCGATCTCCTCGCTCACCGCCTCGCGCTCGCGGCGGAGATAGTCGTCGACGGCGCGGCGGAAGCCCGGATCCCCGATCCAGTGCAGCGAGTAGGTGGGGGCTGGCAGATAGCCGCGCGCCAGCTTGTGCCCGCCCTGCGCGCCGGCCTCGACGCGCGAGAGGCCCATCGCGATGGCGGCCTCGATGGCCTGGTAATAGCACGCCTCGAAATGCAGGCAGGGGTGGTCCTCGACGCAGCCCCAGTAGCGGCCGAACAGCGTGCCGCGGCCGATGAGGTTCAGCGCCCCGGCGATCCAGCGCCCGTCGCGCCGGCACAGCACCAGCAGGATGTCGTTCCGCAGGCTTTCCTGCGCGCGGTCGAAGAAGGCGCGGGTCAGGTAGGGCGTGCCCCATTTTCGCGCGCCCGTGTCCTGGTAGAACACCCAGAAGGCGTCCCAGTGCGCGGGCTCGATGGCGTCGCCGGTCAGGCGCAGGATCTCGACGCCGCTCTCCATCGCCGTCTCGCGTTCCTTGCGCAGCTGCTTGCGCTTGCGGCTGGCGAGATCGGCGAGGAAGGCGTCGAAATCGGCGTAGCCGCGATTCTCCCAGTGGAACTGCTGGTCCTGCCGCTGCAGCCAGCCATGGGCGGGGCCCAGATCCCATTCCGCGCGGGTGCAGAAGGTGACATGGGCCGAGGACAGGCCGTTGCTGTCGGCCATGGCCGCGGCGCCCCGCATCAGCGCGGAGACGATGGCGTCGGCCGCCGGGCCCGGGCGGGCGAGGAAGCGCCGCCCCGTGGCGGGGGTGAAGGGCACGGCGCCCTGCAGCTTGGGGTAGTAGGCCCCGCCCGCCCGGGCCCAGGCCGAGGCCCAGGCGTGGTCGAAGACGTATTCGCCCTGGCTGTGGCTTTTGGCGTAGAGCGGCATGACGCCCAGCACGGTGCCGTCGCCATCGCGGGCGACGAGGTGGCGCGGCGTCCAGCCGGTGCCGCGGCCGACCGAGCCGCTGTCCTCGAGCGCCTTCAGGAAGCGGTGGGTCAGGAAGGGGCTGTCGGGCCGGCCGCCATCCGCGGCCTCCGGCGCCGCGCAGGCGTCCCAGTCCGCCGGCGCCACCGCGTCGATGCCGGCCACGCTTTCGAGGATGATCCGACCGCCGCCCGAGCCGTCCGCCATGCGTCACCCCTTGTGCTGCGGGCGATTGTGGCGCGGGCGGCGCGCCGGTCAACGGGCGGGCGCGAAGCCCTCGAAGGTGATGGCGTCGGCGTGGCGCAGGGCGGGCGCTTCGTCCTCGGCCCGCCGCACCGTCCAGCAGATCACCGGGACGCCCGCCGCGCGCAGCCGGGCCGTCGTGGGGGTCGGCAGGTCGGTCCAGCGGTAGGAGGCGAAACCGGCGCCCACCGCATCGAAGGCGTCGAGGCCCGCGAGCGCCCCGAGGGCCGCGGCGTCGAGCGGTTCGTCGTAGCCGTCGGGGGCGCAGGCCACGAGGCCGCGGGGGATTTCCGGCGCGAGGCGCGCCATGGCGGCCATGGAGGCCGGGTTGAAGGACATCGTGGCGACGGGGCCGTCATGGGCCCGAAGCGCGGCGGCCACCGCCGCCTCGAGCGGCCCGACCCCCGTCGCGTCGAGCCGCCCGCCCTGGTCCTTGATCTCGACGAGGACGGGCACGCGGCCCGCCACGGCGGCCAGCGCCTGCGCCAGCGTCGGGATGGCGTCGCCGCCGCCGCCCGTGAGCGAGATGCGCGCCAGATCCGCCGCGCTGCGGGCGCGCAGCGGCCCGGTGGTGGCGGTCAGGCGGTCGAGCGCGTCGTCGTGGAACACCATGGCCTCGCCGTCGGCCGAGAGCTGCACGTCGAGTTCCACCGCCCAGCCGGCCGCGGCCGCGGCGCGCAGGGCGGACAGGCTGTTCTCGACGCGCCCCGCCGCACGGTCGTGCAGGCCGCGATGGGCGACGGCGCGGGCGAAGAAGCCCGGGGGCAGCGCGGTCATGCGACCTCGAAGACGCCCTCGATCTCGACCGCGACGCCGAATGGCAGCGACGCGCCCACCGCCGAGCGGGCATGCCGGCCGCGGTCGCCGAACACCGCGACGAGGAAGTCGGAACAGCCGTTCACGACCTTCGGCTGGTCGCCGAAGCCGGGGGCGGAGTTGACGAAGGCGGTGAGCTTCACGACCCGCACCACCCGGTCCAGATCGCCGTCGCAGGCCTTGCGCAGCTGCGCCAGCAGCGACAGCGCGCAGGCCTTCGCGGCGGCCGCGCCCGCCTCGACGTCCATGTCCGCCCCGAGCACGCCCTTGATCAGGCCCTCGGGGCCCTGGCTCACCTGCCCGGACACGAACACCAGCGCGCCGCTGCGCACCCAGGGCACATAGTTGGCGGCAGGCGCCGGCGCGTCGGGCAGCACGGCCCCGAGTTCGGCGAGGCGGGCCTCGATGGCGCCGGTCTTGTCGGATCCTGTCATGGCGGCTCTCCCAGGGTCAGCTTTCGCGCATCGAGCGGTTGAAGTAGTCGGTCAGGGGCTGCAGCAGATAGCTGAGCGGCGAGCGTTCGCCGGTCTGGATGTAGACCTCGACCGGCATGCCTGGCACGAGGGTCAGCCCGTCGAGCTGGGCCAGCCCCTCTGCCGAGATGTCGATGTCGGCCGTGTAGTAGCTCATGCCCGTTCTCTCGTCGGTCAGGGCGTCGGCCGAGATGCGGCGCACCGTGCCGGGGATCTCGGGCGTGGTGCGCGCGCTGAAGGCGCTGAAGCGCAGGCGCGCGGGCTGGCCAGGATAGACCTTGTCGACATCGACCGTCGGCACCCGGCTCTCGACGATCAGCGCCTCCTGGCTCGGGACGATGTAGAGGATCGGCTCGGCGGGGCGCACCACGGCGCGCACCGCGAAGACGGTCATGCCCAGCACCTCGCCGTCGCGCGGCGCGCGGATGTCGAGCCGCGACAGGGTCTCGAGCGCGGAGAGCCGCCGCTCGGCAAGTTCGGCGGCGCGGGCGGACAGGTCGCGCAGCTCGGTGATCGCCTCCTCCAGCCGCATGGCGTCGCGGCCGGTGATCTGGATGTCGATCTCGGTGATGCGGCCGCGCGACTGGGCGGTCTGGGCGGCGAAGGCCCCGATCTGGCCCTCGAGCCGCGCCTTCTCGCGCTCCAGCGACAGCACGCGGCTGGTCTGCGTCAGGCCGCGGTCCAGCAGGCTGCGCTGGTCGACGAGCTCGCCCTCGATGAAGGCGAGCTGGCGCGCGAGCGCGTCGCTCTGCGCGAGGATGCCGCCGATCTCCTCGCGGAGCTGGGACTGCCGCTCGCGCAGCTGCTCGGTCTCGCGTTCGACGGTGGCCCGCCGCGCCGCGAACAGCCGCCGCTGCCCCTCGACCAGCGCCGCGATGTCGGGCCGCGCGGCGGCGGCGTCCAGAAGCTCCTGCGGGAAGGCCGGCGCATCCGCCCCCTCCTGCTCGGCCGTGAGGCGGCCGATGCGGGCGAGCGATTCGAACAGCTGGCTCTCGACGATGGCGAGTTCGGCGCGCAGCAGCGTGCCGTCGAGCCGCAGCAGCACGTCGCCCGCCGCGACCGTGTCGCCGTCCTTGACGAGGATCTCGCCGACCACCCCGCCCTCGGGGTGCTGCACGACCTGGCGGTTGGCCTCGACGCGGACCTGCCCGGCGGCGACCACGGCGCCGGCGATCGAGGCGAACGCGCCCCAGCCGCCGAGGCAGACGACAAGGATGAAGGCGGCGACGTAGCCGAGCCGCAGGGCCGGTGCGGCGCTCCACCGCGCGAGCGGACCCGCCGCCGCGCCGCCGCCGGCGCCGGGCGGCAGGCGCAGGCCGGATGGCGGGAGCGGCGAACCGCCGCCCGCAGCCGGCGCGCCCCGGCCGGCCGGCGGCGCCGGCGTCGGCGGGGCGGGCCGGGCCGCGGCTCCCGCCGCCTTGGCCGCCTCGGCCGCGGTCACGGTCGCTGTCATTGCGGCGCTCCTTCGGGCTGGGGCTGGGGGCGCCCGACCAGCTGGGGGTAGTTCGCGGTCGTCTCGCGCAGGACCTCCTCCTTCGGGCCGAAGGCGCGCACCGCCCCGCGGTCGAGCATCAGCAGCACGTCGCAGGCGGCGATGGCGCTGGGGCGGTGGGCCATCACGATCACGGTCCGCCCGCGCTCGCGCAGGTCCTTGATCGCCAGAACGAGCGCCTGCTCGCCGGCGGCGTCGAGATTGGAGTTGGGCTCGTCCAGCACCACGACCGCCGGGTCGCCGAACAGCGCGCGCGCCAGCGCGATGCGCTGGCGCTGACCGCCCGACAGCTTCGCGCCGCCGGGCCCGATGGGCGTGTCGTAGCCGCCGGGCAGGCGCAGGATCATCTCGTGCGCCCCGGCGCGCTTGGCGGCCGTCACCACCGCCGCGGGATCGGGCGATTCGGACAGGCGGGCGATGTTCTCGGCCACGGTGCCGTCGAACAGCACGACATCCTGCGGCAGATAGCCGATGCGCCGGCCGAGGTCGTCATCCTCGAACTGGTCGAGCGCCGCGCCGTCGAGCCGGATCGCGCCCTGCTGCGGCCGCCAGACGCCGACCAGAAGGCGCGCGAGGGAGGATTTTCCCGCCGCCGACGGCCCGATGACGCCCAGCGCCTGACCGGGCTCGACCCGGAACGACACGTTGCGCACCGTCGGGACCTGCGCCCCGGGCGGGCCGGCGGTGACCGTCTGCGCCTCGACCTGCCCGCGCGAGGCGGGAAGCTGCGTGCGCGGCCCGGGCGGCGGGGTCTTTTCAAGAAGCTCCGCGAGGTTGGACCAGCCCTTCAGCGCCCGCTGCACCACCGCCCACTGGCCGATGGCCTGTTCCACCGGCGCCAGCGCCCTGCCCATCAGGATCGAGGCGGCGATCATCACGCCCGGGGTGATCGTGCCCTCGACGGCCAGAAGTGCCCCCAGCGCCAGCATCGCCGACTGCAGGAACAGCCGCATGGTCTTGGAACTGACAGCATAGCCGCTGGCGGCGTCCGCGGCGCCGACCTGCGCGCCCAGCGAGCGCTCGCGCAGCCCGCTCCAGCGGTCCATCGCGGCGCCGCGCATCCCGAGGGCGCGAATGGTCTCGCCGTCGCGGCGCAGCGCCTCGGCATAGCCCTCGGTGCGCGCGGCGCTGTCGCTCGCCTCGTTCAGCGGCGCGCGGGAGGCGCGTTCGTTGAGGATGGCGATCAGCATCAGCACCGCCCCGCCGCCGATGGCGAGGACGCCGAGCGACCAGTGGAAGAAGAAGATCAGCGCGAGGAACAGCGGCGCGAAGGGCGCGTCGAAGAAGGCGAAGGGGGCCGGGCCCGCGAGGGCGCGCTGGATCGATTCGAGGTCGCGCATGCCGGTGTTGGGCTTGCCGCGCTCGTCGGGCAGCACGGCGCGGCGCAGCACGGCGTCGAACACGCGCCGGTCCAGCAGCGCCTGGAAGCGCGCCCCGACCCGGGTGAGCACCCGTGTCCGGGCGAAGTCCAGCACGCCCATGAGCGCATAGAGCGCGACGACAAGCAGGAACAGCGTCGCGAGCGTCGCCTCGGACCCGCTCGCCAGCACCCGGTCGTAGACCTGGAGCATGAAGATGGAACCGGTGAGCATCAGCAGGTTCACCAGACCGCTGAACAATGCCACGCCGGCCAGGAGGCGTCGGGACGCGGACAGGGCACCCTTCAGTTCGACGCGCCCGTATTCCTCTTTCGGTCGCATCGCGCCTCCGAAACCCATCGAACCCTGAACCCGCCCGTTGCCCTTGTCACAGCAAGGCGCGGCGACGCAAGCGATCCGCACAGCGATGCGGATGCAACGCGCCGGATGCGGCAGGCGCGGCAACAGGCGAACCGGCTTGCGCCGCGCGCGCAGGCCACTACGTTCGCACCTCGTCGGATATTGCAGGTGCGCGATGACACGGACGTATACGGCCCGCCGCATCGCAGGGGCGCTGGCGCTGGCGGTGCTGATCGCCGGCTGCGCCGCGCGGCCCGAGCCCGGTCAACTGGTCGCCGACCCCTATGAGGGCGTAAACCGCGCCATCCACAGCCTGAACGTCGGCCTGGACACCGCGGTGCTGCGCCCCGCATCGCAGGCCTACAGTTTCGCGACGCCGACGCTGTTCCAGCACCTGATCTCGAACTTCGTCGACCATCTGCGCCTGCCGGTGTCCTTCGTGAACCGGGTGCTGCAGGGCGACGCGATGGGCGCGCTCGAGACGGCGGGGCGATTCGGCGTGAACACCATCGTCGGCGCGGGCGGGCTGCTCGACCCCGCCACCGAGTTCGGGCTGCCCTTCGAGCCGACCGACCTCGGCCTCACTTTCGCCTCTTGGGGCGCGGAGGAAGGGGCTTTCGTGATGCTGCCGGTGTTCGGCCCGTCGACCGCGCGCGACGCCTTCGGCCGGCTGGGCGATGTGGGGCTCAACCCGCTGACCTATGTCACGGTCGGGTCGGGCACCGGCGAGACCGCGGCCACCGTCGCCGAGATCGCGGTGCCGCCCGTCGTGGCGCGCACCGAGAACTTCGCGCTGGTCGACAGCGCGCTCTACGACAGCGAGGACAGCTATGTGACGGTCCGCGCGGCCTTCATCCAGGCGCGGCGGGCGCAGGTGCGCGGCGGCGGGGCCGACCTCGAGAACCTGCCCGACATCTTCGGCGACGACGAATAGGCGTCGGGCGACGACCACAGGAGAGACGATGACCCTGACGCGCCGCGCGGCCCTCGCCGCACTCGCCGCGGCCGCCGCAGCCGCGCCGGCCCGCGCCCTGTCGCCCGACGAGGCCAGCGGCTTCGTTCAGGCGGTCGTGGACGAAGCCACCCGGATCGTCGATGCCGCCGACGCCACGAATCTGCGGGTCGACGAGTTCCTCGCGCTGTTCCGGCGGACGGCCGCGCTCGGCGACATCGGCCGCTTCACCATGGGGCCCGCCTGGCGCGCGATGAGCGAGGCGCAGCGCGCGGACTTCCTCGCCGCGTTCGAGCGCTACGCGGCGCGCGCCTACAGCAGCCGCCTCGCGGACGTGAAGGGCGAGCGGATGACCGTGAACGGCGCCCGCGACGCCGGTCAGCGCGGCGTGCTGGTCAACAGCACGCTGACCCAGGCCGGCCAGGCGCCGATCCGCGTCGAGTGGCTGGTGTCCGACCGCGGCGGCGCGCCGCAGATCGTCGACATCATCGCCGAGGGCATCTCGATCTCGATCACCCAGCGCGAGGAGTTCGCCGCGATGCTCGAGCGGCGCGGCGGCGACATCGACCGCTTCATCGCCGATCTCGACGGGCTGCTGTAGGGCACGCCATGGCCCGCGCCGCGCGCTTCACGGCCGCCGATCTCGCCCTGCGCATGGCGGCGGGCGTGGGGGTCGTGCTCGGGCTTTGGAACCCCACGGGCTACAGCTACATCAACTGGCTGATCGGCCATGATCCCGCGGAGCGGCCCTATGTGGCGCTGGTCGGGGTCACGCTGCTGATCGTCGTCGTCATCTACCTGCGCGCCACCTTCCGGGCCATCGGCCTGTTCGGCGTCGTGCTGGCCGCGGCCTTCGTCGGCTCGGCGCTGTGGGTGTTCGCGAGCCTGGGGCTGCTGGACCTTGGCCGGGCGGGCGCGGCGCAATGGGCGGCGCTCGCCGCGGTCGGGCTGGTCCTCGGCATCGGGCTGTCCTGGTCGCACATCCGCCGCGCGCTGTCGGGCCAGGTCGACGTCGACGACGTCACGCGATGAGCCGGGCCGCCGGCTGCTCCGGCCGGATGCGGGCGGGCTGGACGCCGGCGTCGGACGGCTTAGGCTCCGCCGCAGTCCCGAACCGGAGCGCCCGATGACCGACCTGCAGGATCTTGCCGACGCGCTGATCGCGGCGGCACGCGCGGCCGGCGCCGATGCGGCCGACGCCATGGCGGTCTCGGGCGACGAGATCACCGTGTCGGTGCGCGGCGGGGCGCTGGAGGAGGCCGAGCGGTCCGAGGGCGTCGAGTTCGGCGTGCGCGCCTTCGTCGGGCGGCGTCAGGCCTGCGTCTCGGCATCGGACCCGCGCGCCGAGACGCTGCGCATCCTCGCCGAGCGCGCGGTCGCCATGGCGCGCGAGGCCCCGGAGGATCCGCATTGCGGGCTGCTCGACCCCGCCGACCTGGGCGAGCCGGTCGACCTCGCGGCGCTCGAGCTCGACGATCCCGCCCCGCCCCCAGCGCCCGAGGCGCTGGCCGAGATGGCCCGGCGCGGCGAGGCGGGCGCGCTGGCGGTGAGGGGCGTGGCCCAGGCCGACAGCGCGGCGGCGGGCTGGATGCGCGGGACGGTCGCGCTGGCGGCATCGAACGGCTTTCGCGGCGGCTATGCGCGCACCTCCGCCTCGCTGTCGGTGTCGGCGGTGGCGGGCAGCGGCACGGGCATGGAGGCGGACTATGACTTCGCCGCCCGGCGCTCGGTCGGCGAACTGCCCGACCCGGAGGCTATCGGGCGCAGCGCGGGCGCCCGCGCGGTCGAGCGCCTGGGGCCGCGCAAGGCCCCGGCGGGGGCCGTGCCGGTGATCTTCGACCGCCGCGTGGCGCCGTCGCTGATCGGGCACCTTCTGGGCGCGGCCAACGGCGCGTCGGTGGCGCGCGGGTCCAGCTGGCTGGCGGGGCGGATGGGCGAGGCGGTGCTGCCGGACTGGGCGCAGGTCTTCGAGGACCCGCTGCTGCCGCGCGGCCCGGCCTCGCGGCCCTTCGACGGCGAGGGGGTGGCCTCGCGCGCGCAGCCCATCGTGGTCGACGGCGTGCTGGCGCGCTGGCTGCTCGACGGGGCCTCGGCGCGCCAGCTCGGGCTGCGCACCACCGGCAACGCGCGGCGCGGGGTGTCCTCGCCGCCGGGCCCGGGTGCCTCGAACGTACGGCTGGCGCCGGGGGCGCGGTCGCGCGAGGCGCTGATCGGGTCGGTGTCGCGGGGGCTTCTCGTGACGTCGCTGCTGGGCGCGAGCGTCAACCCGACCACCGGGGCCTACAGCCGCGGGGCGGCGGGGTTCTGGATCGAGGGCGGGGCCATCGCCTATCCGGTCGCCGAGGCGACCATCGCCGGGTCGCTGCCCGATTTCCTGCGCCGAATCGAGGCGGCCGACGACCCGGACCTGACCATGGCCATGGCGGTGCCGACCCTGCTGGTCGACGGCCTTGTCGTCGCCTGAGGCCGACCGCGCCCTGCTGCTGGAGGCCGCCGAGGCCGCGGGGGCCGTGGCTCTGTCCTTCTTCGGGCGCGCGCCGCAGGTATGGGAGAAGGACGGTGCCGCCGGCCCGGTGACGGAGGCCGACCTCGCCGCCAACGCCCTGCTGGCGGAGCGGCTGCGCGCCGCGCGCCCCGATTACGGCTGGCTGTCGGAGGAGACGCCGGACGACAGCGCGCGGCTGGACTGCGCGCGGGTGTTCATCGTCGATCCCATCGACGGCACGCGGGCCTTCATCGCGGGCGAGGCGGGCTGGTGTGTCGCGCTTGCCGTGGCCGAGCGCGGCAGGCCGATCGCCGCCGCGGCGGTGTTCCCGGTGCTGGGCGCGGCCTACGGCGCACATGAAGGCGGCGGGGCGGCCCGCGACGGCGCGCCCATCGCGCCCTCGTACCGCGCGGCGCTGGAGGGCGCGCATGTGCTGGCGGGCGCGCCGCAGTTCGAGGCGCGGCACTGGGCGGGGCCGGCGCCGGTCGTGCGGCGGGATTTCCGCCCCTCGATGGTGCACCGGATGGTGATGGTGGCCGAGGGCGCGGCGGACGCCGCGGTCAGCTTTCGTGGGACCTGGGAATGGGACGCGGCGGCGGGCGAGCTGATCGCGCGCGAGGCCGGCTGCACCGTCACCGACGGGCTGGGCGCGCGCATCGTCTACAACGCGCCGCATCCCCGGGCGGCGGGGCTCGTGGCCGCCCCGCCGCGCCTGCACGCGGCCCTGATGGCGCGGCGCCGGCTCGATTGACCGGGGACGCGCCCGCGGGCTAGGTCGAGGCGGCATTCCCCGGTCGGAGACCCGCCATGGCCATTCGCCTGCACCTCGTCTTCGGCGGCGAGCTCAAGGACACCCAGCGCACCGAGTTCGTCGATCCGGGCAGGCTCGACGTGGTGGGGATCTTCCCCAGCTACGCCGAGGCGCATGCGGCTTGGAAGGCCGCGGCCCAGCGCACGGTCGACCAGGCGGCCACGCGCTATTTCATCGCCCACATCCACCGGCTGATGGACGAGGACGCCGAGACCAGCCCGACGGCCGAGGTCGGCTGAGGCCGCGGTTGCGCCGGTCCCTCCCGCGCCCGTCGCCGCCGGACCTCGGCCGCGCGCTGAAGCGCCTGCGGGGCTCGGCCGCCGGGCGCTGGCTGCTGTCGCGGCTCGGCGCCGCCTATGTGCGGCTATGCTGGGCCACCACGCGCTGGACGGTCGAGGGGCGCGGGCATGCCGAGGCGCTGATCGCCGGGGGCGGACCGTTCATCGCAGCCTTCTGGCACGGGCGGCTGCTGTTCTCGCCCCTGTGGATCCCGCCCGGGCGGCGGGTCTTCGCGATGATCTCGAACAACCATGACGGCGCGCTGATCGCGGCGCTGGTGGCGCGCTTCGGCGTGCGGGGGGTGCGCGGCTCCTCCGCCCATCCCGGCAAGCGCGACCGCGACAAGGGCGGGCGCGAGGCCTTCGCCGCCGCCGTCGCGGCGCTGGAGGGGGGCGGGGTGCTGGGCATGACGCCCGACGGGCCGCGGGGGCCGCGCATGCGCGCCCAGCCGGGCGTCGCCGCCCTGTCGGCCGCCACCGGCGCGCCGGTGCTGCCCGTGGCCTTCGCGACGCGGGGCGGCCGCACCGCGCGCAGCTGGGACCGTTTCCTGCTGGCGCGGCCCTTCGACCGGGGCGTGACGCTTTATGGCCCCCCGATCCCGCCGCCCGCCGGCGACCCGGCATCGGTCGAGGCGCATCGGCTGGCCATCGAGGCGGCGCTGAACGCACTGACCGCGCGGGCCGACCGCATGACGGGCCGGCCGCCAATCGAGCCCGAGGCCGCGCCGGAGACTGCGCCAGATCCTGCGCCGGAGTCCGCATCGGCACGCGAAGCCGTGCCGGCTCCCGCGCCGGGCCCTGCGCGCGGCCCCGCCCTGGACGGCGCCGCGGGGGCCGCGCCCGATCCGGCCGCCGGATCCGCGCCCTCCAGGCCGGCCGCGCCGTGACCGCCGCGCCGCCCCGCTCGGCCCTGCTGGCGCTCTATCTGGGCCTGTCGCGGCTGGCGGCGCCGGCCGCGCGCGCCCTGCTGCGCCGCCGCCTCGCCCGCGGCAAGGAGGACCCCGCCCGCCTGCCCGAGCGCATGGGCCGCGCCTCCGCGGCCCGACCGCCGGGGACGCTGGTCTGGCTGCACGGGGCCAGCGTGGGCGAGGGGCTGGCGGCGCTCGACCTCGCGCGGCGGCTGCTGGCGGCGCGCCCCGGCCTGACGGCCCTGCTGACGACCGGCACCGTCACCTCGGCCGGCCTGATCGGCGACCGGCTGCCGGCCGGCGCGGTGCACCAGTATGCGCCGCTCGATGCGCTGGGCTTTCTCGACCCGTTCCTCGCGCACTGGCGTCCCGACCTTGCGGCGCGGGTCGACAGCGAGCTGTGGCCAGCGACGCTGTGGGCGACGGCGCGCAGCGGGGCGCGGCTGGCGCTGGTCAACGCCCGGGTCTCGGCGGCCAGCGCGGCGGGCTGGCGGCGCGCGCCGCGCCTCGCGGCGGCGTTGCTGGGGCGTTTCGACGGGATCCTGGCGCAGGACGAGGCCGCGGCGGCGCGGCTGCGGTCGATGGGGGCCGACCCGGCGCGGCTGGCGGTCGGCGGCGCGCTGAAGGGGGCCGCGCCGCCGCCCGACGCCGATCCGGCGGCGCTGGCGGCGCTGCGCGAGGCGGTGCAGGGGCGGCCGGTCTGGCTGGCCGCCAGCACCCACGCGCCGGAGGAGGCGCTGGCGCTGGCCGCCCATGCCGCCGCCGCCCCCGCCCTGCCCGGGCTGCTGACTCTGATCGCGCCGCGCCATCCCGACCGCGGGGAGGGAATCGCGGCGCTGGCGCGGACCGCCGGCCTGCGCGCCGCGCGCCGCGCCGCGGGCGAGGGGCCCGGGGGCGCGGATGTCTATGTCGCCGACACGCTGGGCGAGATGGGCCTGTGGTACCGCCTGTCGCCGCTGGCCTTCATCGGCGGCTCGGTCGCGCCGATGGGCGGGCACAACCCTTGGGAGCCCGCCGCGCTGGGCCCGGCGCTGGCGCACGGCCCCGATGTGGCGGCCTTCGCCGAGCCCTACGCGCTGCTTTCCGGCCATGCCCTGCCCGTGGCGGATGCCGCTGCGCTGGCGGACGCGATCCGCGCCTGCGTGGCCCCGGGGGGCGGGCCGACGTCCGAAGGGGCGCGGCGCGGCGCGGCGGCCCGCGCGGCGCTGGCGCCCGACGAGGGGCCGGCCGAGCGTGCCGTCGCGGCGCTGCTCGCGCTGCTGCCCGCGCCCTGATGGCGACCCGCCCCATGACCGTCGGACGGAGAGGCGCGCGCGCCCTGCCCGCCCCCGCGCCCGCGGCAGGCCGCGATCCGCATCGCCCCGCGCATGATGGCAGCCGGGCCGGACCCTGCCGCGCCGCGCTGGCCGCGCGCCGCGGATCGGTGGCGGTGCCGGGCGCAGCCGCCGCCCGGCCCGCCTCGCGCCGCTGCACGGAGCGGACCCGCTGATGCGCGCCCCGGCTTTCTGGGACCGGCCGCCCGACGCGCCGGGGGCGCTCACGCGCCTGCTGGCGCCGCTGTCGCTGCTGTGGACGCTGGCCGCGCGCCTGCGCCGGGCGCGCGCCCGGCCGGTCTTCGCACCCATCCCGGTGGTGTGCGTGGGCAACCTGACCGCAGGCGGGGCGGGCAAGACGCCCACCGCCATCGCCGTGCTGTCGGCGCTGGCCGGGGCCGGGCGCAGCCCCCACGCGGTCAGCCGCGGCCATGGCGGGCGCGAGCCCGGGCCGCACCGCGTCGATCCTTTGCGCGACGGCGCGGCGAGGGTGGGCGACGAGCCGCTGCTGCTGGCCGCCTGGGCCCCGGCCTGGGTGGCGCGCGACCGCGCCGCGGGCATCGCCGCCGCGGCGGCGGCCGGGGCCGATGTCGCGGTGCTGGACGACGGCCACCAGAACCCGGGCTTCGCGAAGGACCTGTCTCTGGTCGTGGTCGATGCGGGGGCGGGATTCGGCAATGGCAGGGTCATCCCCGCGGGGCCGCTGCGCGAGCCGGTGTCCGAGGGGCTGGCCCGCGCCGATGCCGTGGTCCTGATCGGCGGGGACGCCGAGGCCGCGCGAACGCTGGCGCTGTGGCCGGCCCTCGCGGCCCTGCCGGTGCTGCGGGCGCGGCTGGAGCCGCTGGCCACCGGCCTGCCGCTGGACGGGGCCGAGGTGGTCGCCTTCGCCGGGATCGGGCGGCCGGAGAAGTTCTTCGCCACGCTGCGGGGCCTCGGCGCGCGGCTGGTCGCGGCGCACGCCTTCCCCGACCATGCGCGCTACGCGCCGGCGATACTGCGCCGCCTGCTGGCCGAGGCGCGCGGGCGCGGGGCCATGCTGGTGACCACCGAGAAGGACGCGGTGCGCCTGCCCCCCGCCTTCCGCCGCGATGCGCTGGCCCTGCCGGTGCGCCTGCGGTTCGAGGACCCCGCCGCGCTCGCCGCGCTGCTGGGCCGCCTGCGGCGCTGAGGCCCCCTCCGCCACGCCGGCGCCGCATTCGCGCCGCGCGGCCGCCCGACCCCGGCGGCAGCACTGCCGATGCGCCAGCGATGGCGTCCTGCGACGGCGGCGCGTCGCC